>JBATIF010000183.1:0-36261 GCA_049667605.1 Gammaproteobacteria bacterium | reverse complement strand
CGACGGTCAGCAAGTTCGATGCACCGTCCATTGATATCAGGATGCTGATCCCGTTACTGCTGATGGCCGTGGCCTTCAAGCTGTTTTACGTGGTTGTTGTCTTGATGCGTGCGCGCTGCGAGGTACTCGAGCGCGAACTCAATACCCTGTGGGTCGGTGAACTGACGGCGTCTGAATGAGTCATACTAACGATGAGTGAATTTTTCCATATGGGCGGCTACGCCTTCTACGTCTGGACATCCTACGCCATTGCCCTGGTCGTGCTGGTGCTTAACGTGCTGCTGCCGCTGCGCCACCGGCGCAAGCTGCTTGCCGACTTTGCCCGCCGCGCCCGGCGCGCCCGGAGAACCTGATGCACCCGAAACGTAAAAAGAGATTGTATTTGATTGTCCTCATGGTCATGGGTGTCGGTATCGGCATCGCGCTGGCCCTGAGCGCCTTCAACGACAACCTGATGTTTTTCTATACACCCACCGAGGTCGTGGCCGGTGAGGCCCCCGCCGCACACCCGATTCGGGTCGGTGGGCTGGTGACCAGCGGCAGCGTGCAGCGCCAGCCGGACGGGTTGACGGTGCGCTTCGATGTCACCGACACCGCCGAGACCGTGACCGTGCAATACACCGGTATCCTGCCGGACCTGTTTCGCGAGGGACAGGGCATCGTCGCACGTGGCAAGCTCGATCCGGGCGGTGTGTTCGTGGCCGACGAGGTGCTGGCCAAGCACGACGAGAACTATATGCCGCCGGAGGTTGCCGATGCGCTGAAGACGGCCCACAAGGACGGCACTGGGGCCGCCGCGCAGGGTAGTACGCCATGATCCCCGAGCTCGGCAACTTTGCGCTGATCATCGGGCTGAGCCTGACGCTGGTGCTGGCGGTGTTTCCGATGATCGGCAGCCTCAACAACACACCCGGCTGGGTGGCCATGGCACGCCCGGTTGCCTTGGGGCAATTCTGTTTCGTCGCGATATCCTTTGCCTGCCTGTTGCATGCCTTCCTGGTGAATGATTTTTCGGTGCTGTACGTCGCACAGCACGGTAATACCCAACTGCCCCTGATCTACAAGGTCTCCGCGGTGTGGGGGGCACACGAGGGCTCGCTGCTTTTATGGGCGCTGATTCTCAGTAGCTGGACGGTGGCGGTGTCGCTGTTCGCGCGCGATCTGCCCGCAGTGGTGCTGGCGCGGGTACTGTCCGTGATGGGAATGATCGGTATCGGTTTCCTCAGCTTCCTGTTGTTTACCTCCAATCCATTCGATCGTGCCTACCCGGTACCGCTGGAGGGCGGCGATCTCAACCCGCTGCTGCAGGACTTCGGCCTGGCGATCCATCCGCCGATGCTCTACATGGGTTACGTCGGCCTGTCGGTCGCCTTTAGTTTCGCCATTGCCGCGCTGATTGGCGGCAAGCTGGATGCCACCTGGGCACGCTGGTCGCGTCCGTGGACTACCGTTGCATGGGTGTTCCTCACCATCGGCATCACGCTGGGCAGCTGGTGGGCCTACTATGAACTGGGCTGGGGCGGCTGGTGGTTCTGGGACCCGGTGGAGAATGCCTCGTTCATGCCATGGCTGGCCGGCACCGCGCTGATCCATTCGCTCGCCATGACCGAGAAACGCGGCGCCTTCAAGCGCTGGACGGTGTTGCTTTCGCTGCTGGCGTTTTCGCTGAGTCTGCTGGGTACCTTCCTGGTGCGCTCCGGGGTACTGACCTCGGTGCATTCCTTCGCGGCCGATCCGGCCCGCGGCTTGTTTATTCTGGTATTCCTCTGCATCGTCATCGGCGGCTCGCTGGCGCTGTATGCCTGGCGCGCACCGGACGTAAGCAGCGGCGGGCGTTTCGACATGCTCTCGCGGGAGACGCTGCTGCTGGGCAACAACCTGCTACTGGTCGTGATCACTGCCTTCATCCTGCTCGGCACTCTGGCGCCGCTAATTTACGACGCCTTCGGCTGGGGCAAGATCTCGGTGGGTTTTCCATGGTTTACCGCCATGCTGATTATTTTCGCGCCGTTCCTGATCCTGATCATGGGCATGGGACCGCTGGCGCGCTGGAAACACCAGGATGGTGGCGAGCTGCTGCGACGCATGCGCTATGCCTTGCTGGTCAGTATCGGTGCAGGCCTGCTGGTCGCGACGCCGTTGTTGCATGACGGCTGGTCGCTGTGGATGGGTGAGGCCGTGATGCTCTCGGTATGGCTGGTCGCAACCCTGTTTATCGGGCTGCGCCAGCGGCTGCGCAACCGCAAGGGCATGGCCGGGATCTTCCGTGACCTGCGTCTCAAAGGCAGCGGCAGTTACTACGGCATGGTGGTGGCGCACTTCGGCGTTGCGGTGTTTGTCATCGGCGTGACAGCAGCGACGTTGTTCGATGTCGAAAAGGATGCACGCATGTCGCCGGGGCAGAGCATCGAGGTGGCCGGGTACAGCTTCCTGTTTGACGGCGTCAAGGAGCACCGTGGTCCCAATTACACCTCCGATATGGGCAACGTGCGCGTCTTCAAGGGCGAGCGCGAGGTCGCAGTCCTGAAACCCGAGAAACGCACCTACCTGGTACAGACAAAACCGATGACCGAGGCCGGCATCGACCCGGGCTTTACCCGCGATATCTATGTCTCCCTGGGCGAGGCACTTGGCGGAGGCGACTGGAGCGTGCGGCTTTACTACAAACCGCTGGTGCGCTGGATCTGGCTGGGCGGCATTCTCATTGCCGTCGGCGGTCTGCTGGCGGCCACGGACAAGCGTTATCGCATGGCCATCAGGCAGCGCGCCGGCGTGCTGATCCCGGGCGGTCTGGCCGGGAGCCGTTCCTGATGCGTCGTTACCTGCGCTACCTGGTACCGCTGGGCCTGTTCGCCGTGCTGGTCGCCCTGTTGTTCCGCGGCCTGAGTCTTGATCCGAAACTGGTGCCATCGCCACTGGTCGACAAGCCCATGCCGGCCTTTTCGCTGACACGGCTCGATGATCCGAGCGCCACCATCAGCGATGCCGATATCAGGGGCAAGGTCGCCGTGCTGAATATCTGGGCCACCTGGTGTGTCTCCTGCCGTGCCGAGCACGATGTCCTGCTGCAACTGGCGCGCACCGGGCAGGTGGCGATCTACGGACTCAACTACAAGGACAATCGCGCCGATGCGCAGCGCTGGCTGCAGCAGCTGGGTGATCCTTACCTTGCCAATGCCTTCGACGAGGATGGACGGGTCGGCATCAACTGGGGCGTCTACGGCGCGCCGGAAACCTTTGTGATCGACCCGCAGGGCATCATCCGCCACAAGCATATCGGACCCTTGACCACCGAGGTACTGCAGCAGACGCTGTTGCCGCTGATTGCCGAACTGAAATCCTGATTCCCCATGAAACGACTATTTTCTGCGCTGATGCTTGTCTGGCTGCTGCTTGGCACGACGCCGCTGTCGGCCACATCCACGCTGGAATCCTTTACCTTTGCCACCGCATCCGAGGAGCAACATTTCAGGGACTTGCTGGCAGAGTTGCGCTGCCTGGTTTGCCAGAACCAGTCGCTGGCCGATTCGGATGCCGAGCTGGCGCACGACCTGCGTGCCGAGGTCTACAGCATGGTCCAGCAGGGCCAGAGTGATGCGCAGATTATCGACTTCCTGGTCGAGCGCTACAGTGATTTCGTGCTCTATAACCCGCCGCTGAAACTGGCCAACTGGCTCATCTGGTTCGGCCCCTTCGTGTTGCTGGCCATCGCCACCCTGTTGCTGCTGCGTGCGCTGCGCCGTCAGCGCCAGGCACCGGCAGACGCTATATCTGTTGCAGACCGTGCGCGCCTCGATGCGCTGCTTGGCAAGCCGGACCATGCTGACAAGAGCACAGACGCATGACGGTCTTCTGGGTACTTGCGGGCTGCATGCTGATCGTCGCGTTTTTGTTCACGCTGCCCGGGTTGCTGCGCACTCACAGCCAGCCGGACACCGACCTGGACACGGTGAATACCGCGGTGATCAAGGCGCAACTCGCCGAGCTCGACTCCGATCTATCCAACGGCCGGCTCGACGAGGCACAGTATCTTGCGGCACGCGAGGACCTGGAACGTGAACTGCTGGCGGACCTGTCGGATACCAATGCCGGGCAGGGCGAGATGAAGGTGCGCGGCGGGCGCTGGGCGGCGCTGCTGCTGATCGTGTTGATCCCGGGGCTGACTATCGGCCTCTACCAGATTATCGGTACGCAGCAAATTATCCCGCTGCTTGCCAACGCCGGCACAGGCGTGGCGCGGCAGGCGACGACACCGGCCGGTGGTGCGCCGTCGCTCGCGGAGCTGGTGGGGCGCCTGGCCGAGCGCCTGCAGCAGGAACCGGATAATGCCGAGGGCTGGATAATGCTGGGGCGCAGTTACATGACACTGCAGCGTTTCGACGATGCCGCCGTGGCCTACGCCCGGGCCCATCAGCTTGTCGGTGACGATGCCGACCTGCTGGCCGATTATGCCGATGCCCTGGCGATGGCCGATGGCCGGGGATTCACCGACCAGGCGGGTGATTTGCTAATGAAGGCGCTGGCGGCCGAACCCGGCAACGTCAAGGTGCTGTGGCTTGCCGGCCACTGGAAAAGCCAGCAGGGCGACTATGTCGAAGCGATCCGCTACTGGCAAGGAGCCGCTGCACAGCTACCGCCCGATGGAGAGGATGCACCGCTGATCGCAGAGCAGATTCGCCTGGCACATGAGCAACTTGCGCCGGGCGAAGTGCTCGAGGCAGCACCATCACGTCAGCCGACGGCCGGCATGACGGCCGCCGCTGCTGGCAAGGCCATTACCGTCAGCATCACCCTCGACCCGCAGATCGCTGCCGCTGCCTCACCTGGAGATACGCTGTTTGTTTTCGCACGTGCAGTCAGTGGGCCGCGCATGCCGCTGGCCATCGTGCGCAAGCAGGTCAGCGACCTGCCACTCACGATTACCCTGGATGATTCGACGGCCATGGCGCCATCCATGAAGCTGTCGAACTTCGACAGCGTCACAGTGGGGGCGCGTATATCAAAGTCGGGTACGGCCATGCCGCAGAGTGGTGATTTGCAGGGACAGGTGACGCCCGTCGTCCCGGGTGCCGAACCAGCCATCATGCTGAACATTGACAGCCGGGTTCCCTGATCATATGCAAAATTCTGCCGGGTGCGTCGCTACGCTCCTTGACCCGGTCTAAATATTGGATGCCCTGCTACAACGTAAGCCGGATCAAGCGAGGCGGATCCGGCAAGCAATGTTGCGGTAGCACTTCTGCCAGGTACCTAGTTGCGCTCCCTGTCCCGTCCTGCATTATTTCAGCGTGGTAATCGCCAGGATGGCCGGGTTGCCGGCTGCCAGCGTGTACACATTCTAAATACTGCTGTAAGCATCTGAATATCCCTTAAGCAGTCTTCTTGCTGTGATGAAATCTGGATACAGAAAAAAATAAATAAAATTAATTTGCAGAATTGGGAAATATATCCCAAAATACACAAACGCTGCAGGGTTAAGATCAGCAACATAAATCGTTATCGAAACGAGGGGGAGTGTGACATGGCATCGTATTGTTGCAACACAGGGACTTATTCACGTCTGCGAATGTTTGCTCTGCTATTCAGTGTCCTGGTGCTCGCTGCAAGCACAGGCAATGTGATGGCACTGACGCTGGACAAGGCGAAGTGGAACGCCGGCAAGCAAAAGCTGATCGTGATTGGTACCGGTAATAGAGGCGAGACGGTCAGCGTGGTAAACGCAAATGATGCCGCGAAGGTCTTGGGCAGCAAAACGCTGACGAAGAAAAGATGGCGTACCGTTTCCAGGCGTCCCGCCCCGGTGCCCTGTGCGGTTCGTGTACTGTCGTCGAATGGTGAATCGGCCGGACCCCTGGATGTGGAAGATCGGCCGGCCAATTGCGGGCCGGTATCCTCGCCGCCTGCCAACGAAGCGCCGGACTGTGTCATCGATACCCCTTCAACCGACATAACGATTAGTGAGGGTGCAACGGTGAACTACGCCGGCACCGTGACCGATGCGGATGGCAACCTGGATGCCGTCAGCTGGGTGTTCGATGGAGGAACCCCTGCCGATTCTGCTCTACAGGACCCGGGTAATGTCAGCTACGCGACTGCCGGGATCTATACAACAACACTCGATGCATCCGATAGCAGCGGTGCGGCTTGCGTGCCGCAGACCCGCACCATCACGGTCGAGGATGCACCGCCGCCACCGCCACCGCCACCAACCGGTGATCTGGTCACCGATGCGGTTGCTGAGCAGGTGCTGGCCGGGAACACCAGCTACAAGGTGCTTGCGGCCAATGACCTCGGTATGCACTGTGCCGATCTTGATGACCAGATCTTCAGCATCCTGCCACCCTTCAACGTGGTGCATGCACAGATTATCCAGATGGGCAGCGAACCAACCCTGGTAACGGCCAACAGCCACCCCGGTATGTCCGTGGTCTACTCGGCAGCTGCCAATCCGGACGACCCGGTATTCGACCCGGCACATCCAACCTTGCCGTCCATTCTGAATCCCCCGGTTGCGGCACTCGCCGGGACTGACCGTGCCGCCATCTCCATTAACTCCACCAGTCAGAACGATGTGCTTGCGGGCTTGTTCAAGGGGAACTTCTGGGAGGAAAACCCGGAAACCGGTGATCCCATCGGATTTGATGCCTACGACAATATCTTCTTTGGCCTGCTGGGTCCTGCGGCTATTGTTGCCGATACCGGCCTGCCGGTACCCGATTCGGTATTGCTGCCCGGCTGCCTGGCCAGCCCGGCCAGCTGTGCCTTCGGTCAGCAGTTGATGCCCGGTATTGATACACCGTATGTCGACAATGCGCCAAAACACTTCGATCGTTTTGATCGGGACTTCAACTTTTTCAGTAGCGTTCTGCCGGCACCGCTTGGCAGTGTTGTCCAGGACGTCAACTGGTGGGCGGCGGACGGCATACCGATCCTGCCGATAGATGATGCCGGCCGGGTGAATGCCTACCCCTTGATGCGCGTCCAGGCTGTCAACAATGCAACGGTTGTGGCCTCCACGGACGTGGTGCTGCCCGTCGCATCTGAAGCCGACTGCCAGAATTGTCATGTCGACCCGGTGGATTGTGCCGACCCGGGGCTGCCAGCGCTGATCCGCAGTGACAGCTGCATCGGTGCGGCGACTGACGGCTTCGAGCTCATTACCCTTGATGATGCGCCGCCCGGGACGACGACTGAGCAGCGCTTGCTGAATACCGCGAAGATCAACATCCTGCGCCTGCATGATGTCGAGCATGGCAGCAATTATCCTGGTGGCTGGGGCAGCGGCGGCGGTTGTGATGCCGCGGCTAACCCGAACAATACGGCGCTCTGGAATGACAACTGCCTTGCCAACAGCACACCGGTGCAGTGTTCACAATGTCACTACTCGCCGGCTCTCGATCTGGCGCAACTGGGTCCGACGGATGACCCGGTCAACCAGGTGTTTCAGGCGAGCGTCGGCATCACCATGTCTGCGGTCATGCACGGGCACCACGGCAGCCTGATGCGCAACGGCGCGCCGTTGTTCCCGGATATGCCTTCACCGGTGGGGCGCAGCCCGGAAGTAACCAACACCATCCTGGAAGAGACCTGTTACCAGTGTCATCCGGGCAAGCGCACCCAGTGCCTGCGCGGGGCGATGTTCTCCGGTGGCGTGGTCTGCCAGGATTGCCACGGTGAGATGGCGGATGTCGGGCATGACTTCACCACCGGCGGCAGCCGGGTACCCTGGGCCAGCGAGCCCAAGTGCCAGTCCTGTCATACCGGTGATGCCCTCAATCCGGACCACCCGTCCGGTGCGCTTGTGGCCGCTGACGGTATCCGCCTGTTACAGGCCTACACCACGGACGCCAATGCACCGATCGAGCGGCCCAATTCCCGCTTCGCGGAAAATGAAAGCCTCTACCGCCTCAGCGGTAACGAGACGACGGCACTGGAGTCCCAGGGTCATGCGGGCATCATGTGCGAAGGCTGTCACGGCAGTACCCATGCCATCTGGCCCAATGCCAATCCGTTTGCCAATGACAACGTCGCGGCCATGCAGCTGCAGGGTCATACCGGCACCCTTACAGAATGCAGCACCTGCCATGGTGATGCAGACCTGGGTCTGACGCAGGATGGACCACATGGCATGCACCAGGTCAGCCAGATCAGTGCCAACGGCACTGCCATCGATACCGCTGCCACCATTACGTCGTGGAACAGGAACCACGAGGAGTTGAACGATTTCTCTACGTGCCGTACCTGCCACGGGGTCAATGGCGAAGGCACGGTGCTCGCGCGCACAGCCGCCAACCGTACCCTGATGTGCAAGGAAGACGATGCGCCGGGTTGCAGGAAGATGAATATCAACGGCGAGGAAGAACGCCGGGTGTTCGTTGCCCGGGGTACCGAGATCAGCTGTGTGCTCTGTCACGAGAACAAGATCAACGAAGGTGGTGGTGACGATTAGAAGTGGCGCACGGGCGAGGGGGCAGGTTGATATCCGATGAAATCTGCCCCCTGAATGATATTGATACGGCGGCTTACAGCGCCACTCACCGACCTGCCCGTGATGCAGTCATTGAGAAACCTGCCGCAGTTTATTTGTCGGCATATTGACGTGCAGAAGTATTGGGAATATATTCCCAAAGATGAATACGAAACCCGAAAGGGTGCTGGCATCATCTGTACGGAGACTGCTGCGGCCGCTGGTGCGTATCCTGGTGCGCAATGGCTATGCCTATGGCGCACTGGCTGAGCAGATTCGCAGGGTTTACGTCGAGGTGGCTTATGACGAATTTCCTCCAGAGGGCAAAAAGCAGACGGTATCGAGGGTATCGGGCCTGACAGGCCTGACTCGCAAGGAGGTTAAACGCCTGCTGGAAAGCAACGATGCGGTTGGTGAAGGCGGGCAGGACCGCTACAACCGTGCGGTGCGCGTGGTCAGTGGCTGGGTTGGCGACAAGCGATTTCATGATACCAGTGGAAAACCCGCAGTCCTGCCCGTTGAGGGAAAGCGCAAGTCATTCACCCTGCTGGTGAAGGAATACAGCGGTGATATCCCGACCATGGCAATGCTGGATATGCTGGTCGATGCCGGCAGTGTCAGGAAACTGGATGGCAAGGTGCGACTGGTCCGCCATGCCTACATACCCGGTGGTGATTCGATTGACAAGATCCGCATCCTTGGCAGTGATGTGGCCGAGCTTATTGACACCATAGACCATAACCTTACGGCAGCTGATGCCGAGCTGCTATTTCAGCGCAAGGTTGCCTACGACAATATTGATCCCCTGGCCGTGGCGAAGCTCAGAAAGGTGTCATTCAAAAAAGCGCAGTTGTTACTTGAGCAACTAAACACGGAATTTGCAAAACATGATCTTGCCGAGGAAAGTGATGTGAAAGGGAAATACGTCAGCCTGGGTATTTATTATCACGAACACGATTCTGGAGAGGAATAGTTATCATGTGGCTTTCAGCAGACAAGTGCCTGGTATTGCTGGCGTCCATTATGCTGACGGCATTCATTGCCGGCTGTGGCGGTGGTGGCAGTGGTGGTAGTGTCGCCGGCGGCGGTATCGGCGGTACCGGGATAACTAACGGAACAATCACCGGGTTCGGCAGTGTATTCGTGAACGGTATCGAGTTCGAGACCAGCGGTACAAGTTTCGATGTCGATGATGACTCTGCAGCCGTGGAAGGCGATCTGGGCATCGGCATGGTCGTCACGGTCGTTGGCGTGGTCAATAGTGATGGCGTGAGCGGGACTGCGACCAGTATCAAGTACGACGATGAGGTCGAAGGGCCGATTGCCGCCATCCCGGTTGAAGATGCCGATATGGTGACCAAGACATTCGTTGTCCTGGGAATCCCTATTGTCGTTGATCGCAACGATACCGTTTTCGTTAATACCGATTATGACAGTCTTGCGCAAAACGACAGGGTCGAGATCAGTGGCTACTATGCCGGCAGCCAGTTGCTGGCTACACGGCTTGAAAATACAGGGCCTGGCACGAAAGTCGAAACCCGGGGCACGGTTACCGGCTTTGACACTATCGATACCTTCATGCTGGGTGCGGTAACGGTCACATTTGATGGCACAACGCAGTTCGAGGATCTACCGGGCACGGTGGCTGATAACCAGTTTGTCGAGGTCGCGGGAACCCTGACTGGCCCGGCCGCGATCCTCGCGACCCGTATTGAGCTTGAAGACGAAGGCTTCGGAGACGATGTCGACGAGATCAGTATTGAAGGTATTGTCAGTGACTTTATCAATAACGGTGATTTCAAGGTGGCGGGGCAGGCCGTCGATGCATCTGCTGCATTTTTCGAACCTGCCGGTCTTGCAGCTACGATTGCAGATGGCGACAGGGTCGAGGTTGAAGGCGCAATCGTTGCCGGGGTATTGATGGCCGACGAGGTCGAGCAACGCGGTGGCGAGGTCAGGCTCGGCGCGATTGTCGATACCCGGGATCCTGCTGCCGGCACAGTGACATTGTCAATTGTCGGCAGCCAGTTGACTGTACATACCAGTACAAGAACGCAAATCGAGGACGAGCGCGATGGTGTCGAGCCTTTTGCTATCGTCAACATGCAAAACGGTGATTATCTACACGTCGAGGCCTACGTGGATGGCAGCGGCATGCTGATTGCCACGCAAATCGAGCGCGACGACCTGGATGACATTGAGCTGCAAGGTCCGGCTGATGTACCGCCAACCAGTGGTACCAGCGGCAGCGGTACAGTCAGTATCCTCGGGATCACGATTGCGACAGATTCTAATACCGATTTCGAGAATGCAAATGATGCCCCGATTAGCGGCGACACCTTCTTCGGTTCCGCCAGTAATGGCGACATGGTTCGGTTCCGTGACAACCAGGTGCCTGACGGTATCGCCGACGATGTCGAGTTCGAGGACTGAAGCCGTTGCAGCCGGTATACCCCTTTTTATTATTTATCAAAACCCGTACAGGCGCGGCAACAGCCAGCTCAGCGCCAGCCACATGATGATTGTCAGCGGCAGGCCGATGCGCACGAAATCGCCGAAAGTATAACCGCCGGCATTCATCACCAGCAGGTTGGTCTTGTAGGCCATCGGTGTTGCGTAGCTCATGTTGGCGCCGAACAGCACGGCCAGCACAAATGCCTCGGGCGGCAGGCCCAGCCCGTTGGCTATGGATATGGCAACCGGCGTGCCAATCACCGCGGCGGCATTGTTGGAGACGATGTTGGTCACCACGGCCATCAGCAGCATCAGGCCGCTGAGAATGTAGTGCGGCGCGAGCCCTGCGGTCAGCGCGAGATAGACATCGGCCAGCCAGACCGTTGCGCCGGTCTTCGTCAGTGCCATGCCCAACGCAAGGCTGACCACCACGATCATGATGACCGAGGTGCTCAGGGCATTGCCGACATCGCGCCAGGCGAGGTCGCCGAGCAGCAGCATCAGCAGTGCTCCGGCCACGGCACTGACCGCGATCGGCAGCACGCCGGTTGCCGCACTGACGATCACCAGCGCCATGATCAGCAAGGCCACCCGCGCCTTCTTCGTCGAGGGCAGGTCGGCGGTCGCATCCAGCACCAGCAGGTCGCCCTCGCGCTTGATCTGTGTCAGCTGCTCGCGCGAGCCTTGCACCAGCAGGATATCGCCGACCTGCAGGCGGATGTCGCCGATACCCTTGTGCAGCGTATGCAGCGTGCGACCCGCCTGGTGCAGGGCGATGCTGGCGAGCTGGTAGCGATCGGTGAAACGGCTGGCATTCAGCGTGCGGTTGACCAGCGGTGAACCCTGTACCACGACGAGTTCCGCCATTTGCTGATCCTTTGCCTCCAGCGGGTGTTCCTCGTCAACAGCGCACTCGCCGGAACAGAGCGTCACACCAAGCACCTGCTCGTATTCCTTCAATTGTGCCGGGGTATCCTTGAGGATCAGCTGGTCGCCTGCCCTGACCGTTACATCCGGCAGCGGCAGCAGCACGCTCTCGCCGCGCTGGATGCGCTGTACCTTCATGTCGCTGCCGGTTTTCTTGAGTAACTCCGCAAGTGTACGGCCGTCGGCGTAGCTCTCTTCGGTGATGTTGAGCTGGGCAGAGAAGATGCGCGGCGAGGTATCGGTCAGCGCGGTCTGGCGTTCCGGCATGATGCGCGGGGCAATCAGCCACAGGTAAAGCACGCCGAGGCTGCCGGCCATGACGGCGGGTACAAAGAAATCAAACATGCCGAAGCGGCGCAGGCCAAGATCGGCCGCGACGCTGACCACCAGCAGGTTAGTCGAGGTGCCAATGGTAGTGGCCATGCCGCCGACCAGCGTAGCCAGCCCCATAGGCATGAGGATGCCGGATGCGCTGCTGCCGGTTCGCAGGGAAACGCTGACCAGGATCGGCAGCAGCAGGACCACGATCGGGGTGTTGTTGACGAAGGCGCTGAGCAGGCCTGCCAGGATCAGCGTCAGCAACAGCGAGAGTTGCGGACTGTGCGACCAGAGCCGCGCCAGCATCCTCCCGATCGGTTCCAGCGCGCCGGTGCGCACCAGGCCGTGCCCGATGATCATCAGGCCGCACACCGCCACCAGTGCCTCGTGGCCGAAACCGCTGAAGAAATCGACGGTGTGCAATATCTGTGTGCCGTCGTGGTAGGGAAACCACTCGAAGCCGAGGGTCAGCAGTACCAGCACGACCAGGCTCGAGGTCTCCAGCGGCACACGTTCGCGCGTGAACAGGAACAGCGCAACAACAGTCAGCAGGAGCACGGCCAGCGCATGCTGATCAGGTAATGGTGGCATGGAAATCCCCGGTATTGAAAAAGTCGCCAGTATACCCCGTAAGCGAGCTGCTGATGCCAGGTGAAAGACGGGCGCGGCACAGGAGCGGGAATGACCCCGACACGATCATCGCTGCCGGCGCCGCATTAGCGGCCTCAGTCGTGACGCCGCTCCAGCCGGCGCACGAACTCCTCCATGATGCTGCGGTAGAGTTCATCCTTGATGACCGCATCCTCGATGCCAGCATCGATACTCGGATTGTCGTTCACCTCGATCACGTATACATCGCCGCTGGCAGCCTGCTTCAGGTCCACACCGTAGAGCCCGTCGCCGATCAGGTTGGCGGCACGCACAGCCGTCGCCACGACCGCGGCGGGCGCCTGTTCCACGGGCATGGTCTTGAAGCTGCCCTCCTTGAAACCGCCCTTGTCGTCGTAGTGGACAATCTGCCAGTGGGCCTTGGACATGAAATACTGGCTGGCATAGAGGGGCCGGCGGTTGAGGATGCCGATGCGCCAGTCAAACTCGGTGTAGAGAAATTCCTGCGCCAGGATCAGTTCCGAGCTGGCAAACAGTTGCGCTGACCGGACATCGAGTTCTTCACGATTTTCGGCCTTGAATATTCCCTGCGAGAACGAGCCGTCCGGCACCTTCAGTACCATGGGATAGCCGATTGCCTCCTCTGCTGCATCAACATCGCCCTTGCCGACAATAACCGTTTTCGGCGCGGCGATCCGGTTGGCGCGCAGCAACTCTGCCAGGTAGACCTTGTTGGTACAGCGCAGGATAGATTGTGGATCATCGATCACCACCATGTTCTCGCTTTCCGCCTTGATGGCAAAGCGGTAGGTGTAGTGATTGATGCGCGTGGTATCGCGGATGAACAGCGCATCGTATTCCGCCAGCCGCGCGTAGTCCTTTTGTGTGATCAGCTCGACATCGATGCCCAGCGCACGTCCTGCCCTGATGAAGCGCTTCAGTGCCTTGCCATCGGATGGCGGCAGCGGGTCGCCGGGGTCATGCAGGATCGCGATGTCGTAGCGGGACGGCTTCGGCATCTTGCGGCGGCGCCAGCGCCGTTGCAGATACAGGCCAAGCGCCTCTTCGAAGCGGGGGCGAAGCTTGCGGCCCAGGCCCTTCAGCGGGATCGGCTTGATGGACGAGATACGCCAGCTGTGATTAAGGCGAAAGGTGACGCGCAGCAGCGGCGCCTGGAAGGTCTCGAAGAGCTGGCGTGCGACACCGGCCAGGGCAGGGTATTCGCACTGACCGAAGAATATCTCCATCCTGAACTCCCCGCTATCCCCGTGATTGCTGTTTTTGAAACTCTTCTGCAACGACGCATCCAGGTTGTTCACATTCAGGCTGTACATCGCCTTGCTGGAAATATTCAGCATGGTCTTCACCGAGGGCAGCGGACGATGGCGGCGCGCCTCTGCCAGCAGCGAACAGTAATAACCGATGCTCAGGTAACGATAGTCACGACACAGATTGATGACCTGGGTGTTGCGCTGCCTGAAGAACTCCTTGCCGGTAAGGTAGTCATCCACGTGTACCACCGGGCAGCCGGGCGCACTGAACTTCCAGTCGCCCAGGTTCTCGACCACGATAATCTGCTTGCTCAATGCCGGTTTCGCCTCAGCGCCGCTTGAGAATCAACGCGGCACGCAATCCCGACTTGCCGTAGCGTGACATGCGTTCAAACTCGACCTGCAGAATCGGCATATTGGTGCAGTCCATTTCGACCTTTCCCTTGTCATCGTCCACAAAAGGATCATGCACGTAGATATAGCGTTCATCGAAGCCATTGACCACGACCCAGTGCGGGAATTTTTCCTTGTAGATACGATACGAGCTGATCAGCACAATGATAACGCCGCCATCGTCAACTTCCCGCTTCATCGCCTCCAGCGTCAGCGACCGGAAATGAATTCCCACGTCGGTTTGCCGCAGCTCCTGTGCGAAGTCTTCCTGTACCAGGCGCATGACTTCCTTTTTCTCCGCGCTGCGCACCGAGTCGATAAACAGGGCGCTGTCGTCATTGATATAGACATCGACCTGGAATCCCCGCTTCCAGGCTGCCAGCGCCATGCCGTAAGGGCCGCAACCGCCATGTCCCGAGGTCATGAAAATGGTTGTCGATTCGCGCCACAGGCGCAGCTCCAGGGTGCGGTCGAGTTTGATGTCGTCATCCAGCGCATGCATCGCCATCAGCAATGCCGCCGGGCCGCAGGTAAAATCCAGCGTTTGACGGTAGTAGGGAACCGCCTGCAGTTCCGGTAGCAGGTGAGGCATCAGGGTTTTTTCAAAGCGCAGCGCGTCGGTGTGATCCTCGTAATAGTCCTTGTAGGTGCCGAACTGGCGGTAGTCCATGGACTGGAACAGGCCGATGGAGTCGGGGTTGTCGACCCGGGTTTCCAGGCGTATCACGATACATTCATGCTGATCGGCGGCTTGCTCCGCGGCCTGCACCAGCTGGCGCGCGATTCCCGTGCCGCGATGCGCGGGATCGACGGCGATGGAGTAGATGCGTGCAAGCGAGGTGCCGGCATGGAACAGGATCATCACGTAACCGCGTACTATCCCGTCCTGCTCTTCGACCAGCGTCGCGCCGTGCCCCTTGGTAAGGATATGACGAAAGCTGCGACGCGAGAGTCGGTCTGTCGTGAAGCAGCGTTTCTCGATGTCCAGCAGGGCATCGAGATCGCGCAGCTCGGCGGGTCTGATCATGGCTTTGGGCCCGGGATGTCAATGCCGGGAAATGTAGCACCACGGCGGTGTTTTAACATCCAGATAAGCAGCATGAATGAAAATATATTTTCAGGCTTGCCGCTGGCGCACGGGACGTTCACACTGGCGCCATGAAGAGCATTCCATCACTGCTGCAGATGCTGGAGGCGCTGATCGCAGCCCCGTCCGTGAGCAGCGTCAGTCCGGAGTTCGACAGCAGCAACCGCCTGGTAATCGACCTGCTCGCGCACTGGTGCGAGGACCTCGGCTTCGCGGTGGAGATCCTGCCGCTGCCCGGCCAGCCCGACAAGGCCAACCTCATCGCCACCCTGGGCAAGGGGCCGGGGGGGCTGGTCCTGTCGGGCCATACCGACACCGTCCCCTATGACGAGGGACGCTGGAACAGTGACCCGTTCAGGCTGCTGGAGGCGGACGGCCGCATCCATGGACTGGGTACCTGTGACATGAAGAGTTTCTTTGCCTTTGCACTGGAGGCGGCCAGTGCCTTCAGCGATGCAACACTGCAACAGCCGTTGATCCTGCTTGCCACCGCGGACGAGGAAAGCTCCATGGAAGGGGCGCAGGCGCTGGTGGACCTCGGCCGCCCGCAGGCGCGTTACGCGGTGATCGGTGAGCCGACCGGCCTGCATCCCGTCAATGCCCACAAGGGTATCCTGATGGAGGCTATTCATTTGACCGGTCGTTCCGGCCACTCCTCCGATCCGTCGCTGGGTGTCAATGCACTGGAAGGTATGCACCGGGTGATCGCGGACCTGTTGTGCTGGCGCAAGCAACTGCAGGATGCGCACCACGATCCGGCCTTCAAGGTGCCGGTTCCAACCATGAACCTCGGGCATATCCACGGCGGTGATAATCCCAACCGCATTTGTGCGGAGTGCGAACTGCACATCGATTTGCGGCCGCTGCCCGGCATGGAGCTTGAGTCACTGCGCCATACCCTTGATGCGCGCCTGCAGCAGCTGTTCGCCGACTCCGAACTCAAGTGGGACAGGCGGGCGCTGTTTCACGGCACGCCGGCCATGCATACCGCTGTCACCTCGGAGATTGTCCGCGAGGCGCAGCGCCTCACCGGTCATGCCCCGGAAGCGGTCGCCTTCTGCACCGAGGGCCCGTATCTTCAAGCGCTGGGAATGGAGACCGTGATTCTCGGTCCCGGTCATATTGAACAGGCCCATCAGCCTGACGAGTTCATTACCCTTGATAGCTTCCAGCCAACCCTCGATGTGCTGGGCGGACTGATCAGGCGCTTTTGTCTATGACCCGCGCCCTGCAATCAATCCAATGCAGCAGCAAGTTTGCTGGCGAATGCCTGTTTTAGAAAGATCGCTAGCTAGCGATCATCGCGGCGTCCCCCCGGCCGATTGCGAAACTCCAGGTAGAAAGCGCCGAGCAACATTCCTATCGAGATAAAAATGCCGGTCGCGGTGAGGCTGTCCCAGTACATGGTGGTATCTCCTTTCAGGTCCAGGTTAATAAAAACAGCAAATTATGATTTGCTAATATTCAAACCTATCGACACCTGCAGGGAGAACTTGAGGTACTTCAGGCAGTTTTTTTACAGAACTGGATAACTGACTGTTATTAATTGATATTGCTCTTTGAAAAAAAGCGCAGTACGGCATATCCACAAACAGCCGATGCCAGTGACCCGGCCAGGATGCCAAGCCTGTCGTCTACGGCAAGAGCAGAGCCACCCTGTTCAAAGGCCAGCGAAGCGATGAACAGGCTCATGGTAAAGCCGATGCCGCAGAGCAGGGCCACGCCGTAGAGTTGCGCCCAGCTTGCGCCGTCCGGCAATCGCGCCAGCCCGGCCTTGATTGCCAGCCACGAGAACCCCAACACGCCGACCTGGTTGCCGATAAAGAGCCCGGCAGCAATGCCCAGCGGCACGGGATGAAACAGGGATTCGATGCTCAGTCCTTCAAAGGAGATGCCGGTATTTGCAAACGCAAACAACGGCAGGATGCCGTAAACCGTCGTGGGGTGCAGGTCATCCTCGAGCCGCTCAAGCTGCGTTTTATCCTCTCCCGGTTGTTTTTTGAATGGAATGAAGAACGCGGTCAGTACGCCGGCGAGCGTCGCATGCACGCCGGATTTGAGTACGGCCGCCCAGAGCACCAGGCCAACCAGCAAGTAGGGCGTAAGGGCGAGCACACCGCGGCGGTTCATGACAAACAGTAATATGCCCGCGCCGGAGGCGATGAATAACGAATTCAGCGATAAATCGGCGGTATAAAAGATGGCGATAATCACGATGGCACCCAGGTCATCGATGATGGCCAGGGTCATTAAAAACAGCTTAAGTGAATTCGGCACCCGGCTCCCGAGCAGTGCAAGCACGCCAAGCGCAAAGGCAATATCCGTGGCTGACGGAATTGCCCAGCCCTTCAACGCCACCGGGTCACCCCAGTTGGCAAAGGTATAAATTGCGGCCGGAACAGCCATGCCGCCGGTGGCGGCAATGATCGGCAGGAACAGGCGGGAGGGTTCAGACAGTTCGCCATCGACAAACTCACGCTTTACTTCCAGGCCGATCAGGAAAAAGAAGATCGCCATCAAGCCATCGTTAATCCAGAGCAGCAAGGGTTTTGCAATCTGGAACTCGCCGATGCGAATTTCCACCGGGGTACCCAGCAGGGCGTCATAGAGCCCTTTTGCCGCCGAGTTCTCGACCACCATGGCAAGTACGGCGGCAATCAGCAGCAGGATTCCTGCGGATGCCTCGAGCCGCAGGAATTCGGTCAAGGGCTTCATAATCATTTCACATGTTTCCCTGAGATCACGTCATTGATGCGGCAGTGTACTTATTTTTCACCGGCATAACACCCGGGAAGATTTGGCCGGTTGAGGTGTCAGGCAAGTCAGGCCTGGCGTGCCGGCATTCAGGATGCCTCGCGCCAATCGGCCTCACGAGTGGTGCTGACAGACGCTTCGCGTGTGACAACAGGGTTTTTCATGGTCACCAGTTCCTCGGCGCTGGTCGGATGGATCGCGATGGTGTTGTCGAAGTCGGCCTTGGTCGCGCCCATTTTTACCGCCACTGCAAAACCCTGCAGCATCTCGTCGGCGCCATCGCCGATGATGTGGATGCCGACAACCTTTTCTTCCGCGCCCGCGCAGACCAGTTTCATCGCCGTGGTCGTGGTATATGCCGACAAGGCGTGCCGCATGGGCGTGAACTCGCTTGTGTAAACCGTGACGTCCCGACCATGGCGTTGACGCGCCGCATCTTCGCTCAGGCCAACGGTTGCGATTGGCGGGTGCGAGAAAACAACGCTGGGGATATTGTCGTAATCAACCCGGCTGTCGGGCCGGTTGTTGAACAGGCGCTCGGCCAATTTGCGCCCGGCTGAGACAGCGACGGGCGTCAGCGGCACCTTGCCGGTAATGTCGCCGATGGCGTAGATGCCGGGCACGCGGGTATTCTCATACGCATCGACCGGCACGACACCGTTCGGTAAGACCTCGATCCCGGCCGCCCGGGGATTGAGCCCTGTCGTATTTGGCCGGCGGCCGACGGCCCAGATCACGGTATCGAAACCGTCTAGCGCAGTACTGCTGGCAGACATAACGCTGATGTTACCCACGCTGCCGCTAAGTGCCGCCACCTGGAAGCCGGTCTGTACGCTGATGCCCTGACGGAGCATTTCCTGTTCCAGTGCGGCGCTGATCATCGGATCGAAGTTCTCCAGCAGGCGTTCCTCCAAGGATAGCAGGGTAACATCTGAACCGAGAGCATTAAGCACTCCACTGAGCTCGACGCCGATGTAACCGCCGCCGATGATGGCCACGCGTTTTGGCTGTTCCTGCAGTGCAAAAAAACCGTCCGAGGTGATGCCCAGTTGCGCACCGGGCAGTGACGGTACGATCGGCTGGCTACCGGTGGCGAGGACAATGTGATCGCTCGCGTAGTGCTGCCCGTCTACCGCGACCGTGCTTGCGTCAACAAAGGTGGCGCGCCCCTGAATGTGGGTAACGCCGCACTGCCCGATGTAATCACTCCAGTAGTTGTTGATGTTGCCGGTGTAATTATCACGGCCGTCCACCAGCGTGCGCCAGTTGGTCTTCGTGCGCGTGACGGGGATGCCAAAATCCCGCGCAGCATCGGCATCATGTGCCAGGCTGGCTGCGTACCACATCACCTTTTTCGGTACACAGCCGTTGTTGACACAGGTGCCGCCGAGGGGACCTGGATCGATAATCGCGATCTTCCTGCCAAGACTGGCGGCCTTCTCGGCGACGGCCAGACCGCCGCTGCCGCCGCCAATGGCGATAAGATCGAAATGTTGCGTCTTCATGTCGTACTCCTGTCACTTAGTTAGATGCCGGCCAGCCTGCGATGCTTTGCCTGGTCATTGCGGGGTGCCGTGCTGATGCAGGCACCGCGCAATGCCAAACCCCGGGTTATGCTGCGTTTTGCTTTTGTCCGGCAAGCCAGCCTTCAAGCTCTTCCGCGCCGCCGACACGATCACCGTTAATGAACACCTGCGGTACCGTGAATGCACCCGAGACCGCACGAATGGTGGCTTCCTTGAAATCGCGGTTCAGTACCAGCTCTTCGAAGCGGATGCCGGCATCGTGCAGCAGACCCTTGGCGCGCACGCAATATGGGCAGCCCTCGCGGCTGAACACCGTGACGTCAAGCGGCTTGACGGCATTGGGTGCGATGAAGGCCAGCATGGTGTCGGCATCGGAGACCTCGAAGGGGTCGCCCGGCACGTCCGCCTCGACGAACATCTTTTCAATAACACCGTCCTTTACCAGCATCGAGTAACGCCAGGAACGCTCGCCGAAACCAAGGTCATCCTTCGGCACCAGCATGCCCATGGCGCGGCTAAAGTCGCCATTGCCATCGGGCAGGAAAGTCACATTGTCTGCCTTTTGTTCCTTGCGCCATTCGTTCATCACGAAGGCATCATTGACCGAGATGCAGATCACATCATCCACGCCATGCTCCCTGAAAGCCGGTGTCAGCTGGTTGTAGCGCGGTACGTGCGTAGACGAACAGGTCGGGGTGAATGCGCCGGGCAGGGCGAATACAACGACCGTCTTGCCCTTGAAGACTTCATCCGTATTGATGTCGACCCACTCGTGATCCTGGCGGGTACGGAAAATGGTTTGCGGAACTCTTTGGCCTTCTTGATTCTGTAACATGGTTTTTCTCCTTTCACTGAGGTTGAATACTGTTTACCAGAATGATTATCGGCTACAGAAGTAGATAGGAGAAATCGTTATTCTTGATATAAACGATAGGCACTGACGATGACGCTAAAGGCCGCTGCAGCAGCCGGTGAGGGGTTATTTTTTTCTGGCGGTTTTTTTTCTTGTGCGCCTGCCCTTGTCGATGTTACGCACCGTGTTGGGCAGACTGTCGAGGATGGTGTCGGCAAACGCCTGCAGGGCGGCGCCCCGCGGGAAGCTGCGCCGGTATACCAGTGAAATTCGCCGCGAGGCGTCTGTGATTGCCAGCGGCTGGGCAACGACACCGCTGTCGGTGGTCCAGGAACCGCGCATCGCCAGGGCCGGGACCAGGGTGATGCCGTAGCCGGCCCCGACCAGCTGGATCAGTGTTTCCAGGCTGGAGGCGCGCAGGTCGGCCATCTCGCCCGTGGTTTGCCGTTCACTGATGTGGCAGGCCTCCATTGCCTGGCTTGCCAGGCAGTGGCCCTCGGCCAGCAGCAGGAGATTCTCGTTTTTCAGATCGCGCAGGGTGATTCTGTCTTTTTCGTAAAAGCGGTGGCCGCTTGGATAGGCGATCCAGAACGGCTCATCAAACAACTCGATGCTCGCAAAATCCTGTTCCTCCACCGGGGTGGCCAGCAGGGCGGCATCGATTTCATGGTGGCGCAGGCGTTCCAGCAAGGTAGCGGTCAGTTCTTCGGATAATACCGGTCTTATCTGCGGGTGCTGTTTCCTCAATGGTGCCAGGATTAGCGGTATGAGATACGGGCTGAGCGTCGGAATTGCTCCGATGCGCAGCGGGCCGGCCAGCGGGTCATGGTAGGCACGCGCCAGCTGCTGGATGGCATCGGCCTGTTCCAGCATCAGCCTTGCATGCACCAGGATGTCTTCACCAGCCGGGGTAACCTCGACCGAGCGATTGGTGCGCTCGAAGATCGTGACCCCGAGTTCATCCTCGAGCTTGCGGATCTGACCGCTCAGGGTAGGTTGGCTGACATGGCAACGCTCCGCTGCCTTGCCGAAGTGGCGGGTCTCCGCTACTGCAGCGATGTATTTCAGGTCACGCAGGTTCATGCTTTATCATTTAAATGAGTAACGATGCCATGTCAGCCACTTTATGCCTTCCGGCCCCGGGCCACCAGATGAATCATTGCCCGGGGTCCGCCGGAGGTTCGCTCAATTGCGGCAGGTTTTCCAGCGATTTGAACTTGGTGATGCCCGCCGGCAACTTGCGCAGGCGGCGCACGCCTTCGCCGCCGGTCCAGATATCGATGTCATCGGCAATCAATTCACGCAGTTCGAGCAAGTGCGCACGAATGTTCTTGTACTGATAGGCCCCGCTGAAGGTGATGCCCACGGCATCGGCATGAAACTGTTCTACCGCTTGTCCGATCTGGTCCATTGGCACCTCGCCGCCGAGGTTTATGGTCGGTATGCCGCGTGATGACAACATGGCGGCCACCATCAAGAGGCCCAGCGTGTGTTCCTCGCCGGGCAGGGTGGCAAGCAGTACCCGCGGTTTCCCCATGCCTTTCTGCATTGCAGCGATTTCCGCATTCAGAAAGCGGATCAGTTGTTCAGACAAAAAGTGCTCCTGGAATATCTGCAGCTTGCCGCTGAGCCACAGCTCTCCTACCGTACTCAGCAGCGGGATAACCGTATCGAGAATGAACCGCTGCATACCCTGTTTTTCATACTGAATCTGCAACAGGTCTGTTATCTGCCCGGCATCAGCCACACGAATAGCATCGAGCATGGCGCTAACCGTTTCACACGCTTGACCTGCCTGATCAGGCTGCAGGCTGGCCTCGAGTTCATCGAGTGCCTCATCACTGAGGGGCAGCAGCTTGCCGGGGCGCATGCCGCGGTCCAGCAGGCGCCGTATCCGCTGCAGGCGCCGCAACTGTATCTCGGGATAGCTGCGCTCACCCTTTGCATTGCGCACCGGGTCGGGAAAACCATAGCGGCGCTCCCAGACCCGCAGGGTGTCACGCCCGATTCCGGTATCACGCTCAACCACCCCAATAGAATAGGGGCCCCTGTTTTCAGCCATTTGATTTCACCTCAGACTCCAGGTTAATACAATAACATATTTTGTCCTAGACAAAATGAATTTCTTTCTATACACTATCCTTTGTCGGCATTCCAAGAGGCTCAAAACCTCTCTAGTTTAGAAAGGGAGAAATGGCATGAGTAACTACGAGATGCAAATACAGGCGACCTCACGCGCTAATGATGCTGCCATTATCGCCGCAGAACAGGAGGGCATTGAAATTCTGTCCTCGGTAGTTTCCGGCAGCCGCTTGCACGAACTAATTCACAATCCGATCGACAGCGGGATCGACAAGGTTAAAGCACATAGCGGAGATAATTTCTAACCTAAAAGACTAGCTATGTACGCTGGATTATTACATCAATTTTGAGAGCGCGAGGAAGCAGATGAAAAATCAGGTCACAATGTTTTACGATGGGGGCTGCCAACTGTGCAGCCGCGAAGTGCTGCATTACCGCCGTCTCGATCATGAGCAAGCTGTGAATTGGGTGAATATCAGTGCAGACGTTAAGCAACTCGAGTCACTCAACTTGACCCGTGAAGAAGCCATGGCACGCCTGCATGTCATTGACAGCAGCGGAAAACTGCAGACCGGCGCAGCAGCATTTGCTGCCCTGTGGAGTGCACTGCCTTACTATCGATGGTTGGCTGCGTGTGTTCGCACACTTCATCTCGTGCCGCTGCTGGATCTCATATACGAACCCTTTGCCCGCTGGCGACTGGCACGGCGCACAGACAGTTGTCCTGTGTGATCATTCATGTCTACGCTGACGATGTTTGACCGTTTTAGAAGCATCGGCTGGTTCCGCGCCATGACTGGCATCGGTGGAATCCTGCTGGCAGTTTTTTTCCTGGTATGGTTGCTTATAGGCTGGGCTGGGTGGGTGCCTTCAATGATAGACTTGTTTGGCGTAGCAGGCATGCGGACACCGGCATCTTTCACCGTTGGTGGGCTGTTGCTTGCTGCAATCTCTTTCTGGGATTTTTGACAGAAAGGTTTTTAAACAAACTACAGGAGATAAATTGTTATGTTTAAGCTGTCCGATTTTTTTATTTTGCTCGCAGTGGCTGTCTCATTCGGCGTCTCGGCCTTTCTGTGGTTTAACGGCTTTGGTGAGCAAGGCATCTTTACTGCGATATGGGTCCCATCCATTCTCGCGTTTGGTATCTATTTCAAGCTTTCGGCACTTCTGGCCAGGAGGGAATCATGAATCAGCCCGAGATACTTTATGCCGCGATTTTTGTATTCAGCATGTTGCTGATCGGGCTGTTACTGACCATCTGGGAGTTTTACCGTTTGCAGAGATCAGCTGGTACACGCAAGCAGCGTTCCGCGAGCGGCCAGCAACATGACGACGCAGAGGCCCGTATACGCAACGCGTCAGGATTCTAGCCACCCTGGTAACCTGATCACCACATTAATCAACATGAGAGGAGATAGCATGAACAGGTATTTTTCAAATGGCCGTAGTGCTGCCATGGTCATTTCACTGGCAGCTGCATTAACAGTACCCGGCATCATCCACGCCGGCCCGGGCTGCATGAATGACCAGCGCATGACCAGGGGTTATGTGCCCTACAGCCCGATGATGCCTCCGCAAGCCGGATACAGACAGGCTCCCCCGTATGGTCGTTATGCCATGCCGCCGATGCAAAACCGCTGGATGGCCGCACCATATCAAGGGCGGATGACTGCCCAACCCGGCAATCGTGCGGTCTACGGCAAGCCAGCTACAGCGGCGCCGCCTGTCATGAATACAGAAAAACCCGCTATGGCTGCCGCCAGCAGTGACAGCAAGCCTGCCGCTGAAACCATCACGGTGCGCATCAGCGGCATGCGTTTCGAGCCGGCAAACCTTACGGTCAAGCCAGGCACCACGGTCAACTGGGTGCAGGCTGACCGGATGCCGCACACGGTTAGCGGCAATGGCAACGGGCTGCGCTCGAATACCCTGCAATCGGGCCAAACTTATAGTTACACCTTTAAGGAAGCTGGGAATTACGATTATGTCTGTGATTTCCATCCGTCCATGCGTGGCGTTGTCGTGGTCGAGGAAAGCGGGACAGGCGTCTGAGCGTTTGGGGTGTCAGAGTACATTTGCTGTCAACATTTGAATCAAAGCACTCTGACACTCTTTTAATCCCATGAAGGTGGTGATCACAGGAGGCTCGGGCGGTATCGGCAGCGCCTTTGTCGAGGCACTTGCTGAGCGGCCGCAAGTCGAGACAATTACTGCGACCAGCCGGCGCAACCCGCCCGAAAGCAGCAATCCGAAAGTCACATGGCACCGGCTGGATCTCGGCGATGAAGAAGCCGTTCGCGACTGGGCCGGGCAAATCGATGAAATTGACTGGCTGATCAATGCCGCGGGACTACTGCACACCCCGGCACAGGGCCCTGAAAAAACAATCCGGCAGGTCGATCCTGCCTTCTTTCTCGAGAATATCCGCAGCAATAGCGTGCCCACACTGTTGCTGGCCAAGCACTTGCACGGCAAATTCAGGCATGGTCGAGCGTCCGTGTTCGCAACCGTTTCAGCAAAGGTCGGCAGCATCGAAGACAACCGTCTCGGTGGCTGGTACAGTTATCGCGCTTCCAAGGCGGCATTGAACATGTGCCTGAAGACGCTTGCCATCGAGTGGGCGCGCACGCTGCCCAATGTTGCGGTGGCGGCCCTGCATCCGGGTACGACAGACACCGCCTTGTCGAGGCCATTTCAGCGCAATGTGCCTCCACAGCAGCTGTTTACAGCTGCGCAAAGTGTTGGCTACATGCTCGATGTGCTGGACGGCCTCGAGCCGAAGCAATCGGGCTGCTTCCTGGCTTTTGATGGTGAGCGCTTGCCGTGGTAGTGCTGTTCTTGATAAAAGACGCTACTGCAAGCGCATACAGGTGGTGAGGCAACGGCAAGGTGACCGATGTGTGCAAACAGGCCGCAAACGTTTATCTGTCTAGCTTACACGTCGAAATGCTCGTCATCCCAGAAGCAGCCGATGATGCGCTTGCGGGAGTTGATAATATGCTTGACCAGGTCCTGCAGCGACAAGTGTGCAATCATGGAATAGACATCACTCGGTGTAACGCGGCACTGCACGCGCAGTTCCAGGTTATCTGCTTCAATATGGTCATCCTGCTGCAGCAAAAATGGGTTATCCAGTGCAGCTTCGATGCCGGTGTCGCGCCTGACCCGGTATTCGTCCCAGAAATTATCCTTCTGCAAATGCTCAATGAGCGCTTCGATCTCCTTCCAGGGTTCCATGGGGCACAGATCCAGCAGCTTGATGAACCTTGCCAGCCCGGGCGATAGATCCTCGAACATGGCGTGGCGTTTCGCTTGCAGTGCCTCGATCCGGCTTTTGTAGTATTCCGTAAGATCCTCATGCTCCTTGTCGTGGTGGAGCTGTTCGTTCACGAGGATGAAGTGCACCAGGAAGTCCTTGATCTCCTCTACCTCGCCCTCAGTGAAAGCTTCGATCGCTGCCGGGGGGATATTGCGGGTTCGGCTGCGCAGCCGTTCTTTCTCCTCAGGGGTGAGGATTCTTTCTCCGTCTATAGGTACTAGTTCCAGCGTCATTGTCAATCTCAGTTGTCCGGTGCAGTGGCGCCCCTACACCCTGCGTACAGAAATTTAGCTTTGTATGACCTGTTATCGGCAACTCATGCGACAAATACAGGGGCCGGATACATTTTTTTTACCCAATATTAAGTCTCACGCTGAAAGGAAGAAAAGCTTGAATACTGCCTCATCCCGGTGCAGGCCGGGATCCAGTAACCTGTTGAATTTTATGAACTGGATTCCCATTGGGTAGGTCAACGCCCCAGTCTTTTATTGTGGCGGTGAGGGCACTAGAGAACAGCCCTGGCTCCTTTCTGACTGAATCCGATTTAATAGATTTAAGTCTGTTATCACGATAAATAGCCAGCACATGGGGCTTGAGATCTGGCAAGTAATTTTTACCCGACAGTGATTTTAAGATCTATATTCTGGATTTATCAGTAGCACCGCTTTTCTTGGCAGGAAGTACCTCATTACAGAATTTATTCAGAATATTATTGACCGTAGTTGTCTTGGCTGCTGAGCCATCTCAATAGTTATATCTGTCTATCTCACTCTCTATTTTCATGGCCCATACAAGGGCACTAGCTCTTGAACTCAATGACTTGGTTGTTGTGGGATACCCCTTCTTCCTGATTTGATCGTGATAAGTGCTGTTCCGCTTACGAATAGTAGCCATTAGAAATACCTCACTGTGCACTGAGTGTGCCAATGAGAATTCCCAGGAACTGGAAAGGTAGCTAAGTCTTTGATTTAATTGGTGGGCGATACTGGGATTGAACCAGTGACCCCTGCCGTGTGAAGGCAGTGCTCTCCCGCTGAGCTAATCGCCCTTGATTAACTTCACGGCAAGGGTATGGCTTTGTGGCGGGTGCGTCAAACACTGCCCGGGTCACCCGGGGCCGATTCTAATGCTTCCCTGATTTCTGTCGATATTCAATGGACTACCCGGAATAACATGTCTGGCTGGCAGGCATGCGGGACGGGGAGTGCAGCCAAGCAGATGTTTTTGGTCTGCATTTTGGCAAGGACGGAGGGGATGATCTTGGAAAAACTGGCGCAATCATGGCTCGAGCAGCAATGCAACCTGATTAACGGCGCATGTCGCGGGTTGGTGATGCTGAGCGTGCAGGACAAGGGCCGAATGAGCGATGTGGCGCACTGGCCGGCAGAGGCAAGTGGTTCGCCACTGTTGCTCGCTGCAGCAAGAAAGGCGGTGATGCAGCGTGGACCGGTGATTGAGCAGGGCGATGCGGCACAGTCCGCCGGCCGGCAAAATGTCCATGTCATCGCCTATCCGCTGGTCAGCAAGGAAAGGGCGCTGGGCGTGATTGCAGTCGAGGTCGAGGCGCAGTCCGATACGCAGCATAAAGAGGTAATGAGTCTGTTGCGTGCCGGCAGCGTATTTTTTGAAATGCTGCTTGAACATCAGCATGACAAGCACCGGGAGCGATTGACGCGCATCCTGGAACTGGTTTCGCTGACACTTGACCAGCCGCATTTTCAGAGTGCGGCAACCTCACTGGCAACCCGGCTGGCGAACGAGTTGTCCTGCAGTCGTGTCAGTATCGGCTTCATGCGTGGACGGTTTGTCACCGTGCGTGCGCTATCGCACAGTGCCAAACAGGGCGTGAAGACCAGCCTGCTGCGTACCATCTCCGCTGCCATGGAGGAGGCGATCGATCAGGACACAACGCTCGTCTATCCCGGCAGTGAACATATCAATATCGCCCATCGCAAGCTGACCGAGCAAAACCAGGTAACCTCTGTTTGCACCATTCCGCTGGTGAATAACGGCAGCATAACCGGCGCCATAACATTTGAACGCAACAACCGGATCCAGTTCGATACGGAAACCGTGGATCTGTATACGCACGTGGCCAACCTGATCGGACCGATCCTGGAGCTGAAACGCAGCAATGACACATGGCCGATCGTGCGCCTGGTCATATCTGTTGGCGACTTTGTGAAAAAGCTGTTTGGTCCGCAACGTGCGCTGCTGAAGGCCGCCACGCTATCGTTGCTGTTGTTAGCTATTTATATGAGCGTGGCGTCTGCGCCCTACCGGGTTAGTGCAAAGGCTGCGCTGGAAGGCAGTATTCAGCGTGCCGTGGTTGCCCCGATCGATGGATTTATCCTCGATTCGGATGTACGTGCCGGGGATGTCGTCCAGGCCGGGCAGCTGATGGGGACGCTTGATGACCGTGAGCTGAAGCTGGAGCAGCAGAAGCTGATCAGTGAAAAGGCGCGTCATTCGCGTGAATACCGCAGTGCCATGGCAGGGCATGAACGTGCGCAAAGCTCAATTCTCGATGCGCGCATCAGCCAGGCCGATGCCCGCCTGCAATTGGTCAACAAGCAGCTCGAACGCATGCAAATCGTATCGCCGCTCACCGGTGTGGTGGTGACAGGTGATCTCTCCCAGTCACTCGGGTCCCCGGTCAGCCGCGGAGATATACTCTTCGAGGTCGCGCCGCTGGAAGACTATCGTCTGGTTCTAAGCATCGATGAACGCGATATGCCGTATATTGCTGATGCCCAGAAAGGCGAGCTGAAACTTTCAGGCCTGCCCGGGGATGCACCGGGCTTCACCGTCAGCCGCATCACGCCGGTATCCGAATCGGGCGACGGTGCCAACTACTACCGGGTTGAGGCAAAGCTGGATGATCCGCCGGTAATGCTGCGTCCCGGCATGGAAGGTGTCGGCAAGATCGAGATCGGTGAGCGCAGGCTGATGTGGATCTGGACTCACAGGATGACTAACTGGCTGAAGCTGAAACTATGGACATGGTGGCTGTGAAATGACGCAGTCGATGTACAGCCAGTACTGGTACCGTGTTGCCGATGTGCGGCCGCGAATCCGCGATCATGTCCAGTTGCATCGCCATTATTACCGTGGTCGCCGCAGCTACATGCTGCAGGATGAATCCAGCGGTGCGTTTCACAGCTTCAGCCCGGAAGCCTACGTGCTCATCGGCCAGATGGATGGCAAGCGCACGATAGACGAAATCTGGGAAACCACGCTGGATAAGCTGGGCGAGGATGCGCCTGGCCAGGAAGACACACTGCACCTGCTGGGGCAGTTGCATGCGGCGGACATACTGCAGTGCAACACTACGCCTGATATTCTCGAGGTGTTCGAGCGCTACCGCCACAAGCGGCGCCAGGACTGGAAGCAGCGCCTCACCAACCCGATGTTCCTGCGCCTGCCGCTGTGGGACCCGGACAAGTTCCTCACCCGCTGGCTGCCGCTGGTACGGCCGATATTCAGCTGGGGCGGACTAGCGCTGTGGACATTGGTCGTGCTGCTGGGGACCGTATATGCCGGTGTCTACTGGGAGCCGATTACCGCAGGTATTGTCGACAAGGTATTGAACCCCTGGAACCTGGCAATCATGGTGGCTACCTATCCGCTGGTGAAGCTGCTGCATGAGTTTGGCCATGCGTTTGCCACCCGCGTGTGGGGCGGTGAAGTCCACGAGATGGGCATCATGTTCCTGGTGCTTATGCCAATTCCCTATGTCGATGCCACCGCATCGGCCGGCTTTCAGCAGAAGGGCCGGCGTTTCCTGGTAAGCGCCGCCGGCATGATGGTGGAACTGTTCCTGGCAGCGCTCGCGCTGTTTGTATGGATCAACGTCGAGACCGGCATCGTCAGTGCCATCGCCTATAACATCATGCTCATCGGCAGTATTTCCACAGTGTTCTTCAACGGCAATCCGCTGTTGCGCTTCGACGGCTATTACATGCTGGCAGATGCCATCGAGATTCCCAACCTCAGCGTGCGCGCGAAGCGTTACCTCAGCTACCTGTCGATGCGCTATCTATACGGCATGGAAGAGGTGGCTTCACCGGTATCGGCACATGGCGAGGCAGCCTGGTTTGCATTCTACGGGGTCGCCTCCTTTGCCTATCGCATGATGATCATGGCGGTGATTATTCTCTACATCGCAGGCAAGTTCTTTTTCGTCGGGGTGCTGCTGGCAATCTGGGCAGTCACACTGCAAATCGTCCTGCCGCTGGTGCGCCATGTCAAATTTCTTCTCAACGATGGACGCTTGCAGCAGCAGCGCGCGCGTGCACTCGGTGTTACGGGTGCCGGGCTGGTGCTGTTGCTGGTGATGTTATTTGCAGTGCCGGCGCCGCTGTGGACCATGGCCGAAGGCGTGGTGTGGCTGCCGGAGAAGTCGCGTATCCGGGCCGGGACCGACTGCTTTGTAACGGCGGTGCTGGCGCAAACGGATGCCAGCGTAAAAAGTGGTGATCCCGTGATGACGTGTGAAGACCCGCTGTTGTCAGCAGAGGCTATGGCGCTGGACGCGCGTCTGCAGGAGCTGCGCGCAGAACATACGCTGGCTATGACGGAAGCGCCTGTCGAGGCGCTGAGCATCATGCAGGATATACAGACCGTGAATCAGCAACTCGACGAATCACGCCGCCAACTGGGTGAACTGGTATTGCGCAGTACATCCGATGGTCGGCTGGTGATACCGATGTCAACGGATCTCGAGGGCCGCTTTGTGCGTCGCGGTGCGACGCTGGCCTATGTCATCAACGATGCGGCTAGCCGCGCGCGGGTGGTTGTGACGCAGGCCGATATCGGCCTGGTGAGGCAGCGCACCACGGGCGTCGGGCTGCGCATGGCAGGAAAGCCGGAACGGACGATTGCCGCCAGTGTGTACCGCGAGGTACCGGCCGCCTCGGATGAATTGCCAAGCAGGGCACTGGGTACCGAAGGCGGCGGCATGATACCGGTCGATCCGGCCGATGAATCGGGAGTACGCGCACTGGCAACCCTGTTCCAGTTCGAGCTGGAACTGCAGGAGGATCTGCCTGCGCAACTTTACGGCCAGCGCGTCTATGTGCGTTTTGATCATGGCACGGAGCCGCTCGGGATCCAGTGGCAACGCTCATTGCAGCAACTATTCATGCGCAAGTTCGGAGTCTGACAGATGCTCTCCGCCGCTAAAGCCACATTGCGCCCGGGGCTGCGGCTCGGGGCCTATCCTGAACACCTCGCTGCAGACAACGGCTGGCTGGATGTCCTGTTTGCCCGCATCAGCAGCTTCATTGGCGCCCGCCTGAAATGGCAGGACCGGCGCCTGCAGGCCTTTGTGCGCGACGTCGAACGTGCCGGCGAATTGCTCTGTGGACTGGATGAGGAAGATTTCAGGCGGCGCATTGACGCGATCAGGCAAGTGCTGCGCCGTGATGGCTTGTCCGGCAGGCACCTGGCGATGGCCTTTGCGATTGTCCGCGAGGCCGGTTCGCGCACACTGGGCATGCGGATTTACCCCGTGCAGATCATGGCCGGGCGTGTACTGCTCGATGGCAGGCTGGCAGAAATGGAAACCGGTGAGGGCAAGACGCTGATGGCAACCTTGCCGGCCTCGGTGGCGGCGCTGGCCGGTGTCCCGGTGCACGTGATTACCGTCAACGATTACCTCGTCGCTCGTGATGCCGAACAGATGTCGCCGCTGTATAGCTACCTCGGCCTGACGGTCGGCATGATTACCGAGCAGATGGAAGAAGATGAACGGCGTAATGCCTATGCGGCCAATATCACCTACTGCACCAACAAGACGCTGGTATTCGATTACCTGCGCGATCGTGTCCGACTCAGGGATGTGCAGGGCGCCGTATCACTGCATGCAGAAAGGCTCTATGCAAAAGCGGCCCGCCTCGATGCGGTGCTGATGCGCGGCCTGTGTTTCTGCATAGTCGACGAGGCCGACAGCGTGCTGATTGACGAGGCCGGTACGCCGTTGATCCTCTCGCAGGGCGGTCAGGTCCAGGAAAAGGATGAACAGATGTTCCGCCAGGCCGTGCAGCTTGCCGGTTCACTCAAGCAGGGTGAAGACTTCGCTGTTGACGAGAAACTGCGCCAGGTGCACTTGACCCCGACAGGCCGGCAGCGGGCTGTGGATGCCGGTAAAAAGCTCGGTGGCCAGTGGCGAATGCGCACGCGCTGCGAGGAACTGGTCAGCCAGGCCCTGAGTGCCTGCCACCTGTTCAAGCGCGATCGTGAGTACCTGGTGAAGGATGGCGAGGTGCTGATCATCGATGACTTTACCGGCCGCGTCATGGCGGACCGCAAGTGGGAGCGCGGCCTGCACCAGATGATCGAGGTCAAGGAAGGTTGCGAGGTCAGTCCGCCAAACGAGGTACAGGCGCGCATCAGCTATCAGAAGTTTTTCCGCCGTTACCTGCACCTGTCCGGCATGACCGGTACGGCGCGGGAGACGGCGGCTGAACTGAATGCCCTCTATGGACTCAAGGTCGTGAAGATCCCCACGCATCATTCCTCAAGACTGCAGCGGCTGCCCGACCGGTTATACCCCGTGCAGGACGCCAAGTGGCGCCGTATCGTCACGCGCATCATCGAGGTGCACAAGCAACGGCGACCGGTACTGGTCGGGACACGCTCGGTGGCCGACAGCGAAACCCTGAGCCGGATGCTGACGCGGGTCGGTTTGCCGCACCAGGTGCTGAATGCCCGCCAGGACGAGGATGAGGCAGAAATGATCGCACGGGCCGGTCAGCCGGGAGCCATCACCATCGCCACCAACATGGCCGGGCGAGGTACCGATATCCCGCTGGCACCCGGGGTGGCCGACAGCGGCGGGCTGCATGTGATTGCTGCCGAGCGCAACAGTGCCCGGCGCATCGATCGCCAGCTGTTCGGTCGAGCCGGCCGGCAGGGGGATCCGGGCAGTTGCGAGGCGATCCTGGCGCTCGATGACCGCATCGTCAGTGAATATATCCCTAAATTTCTCCAGCGACTGGCCGAAATACAAGTCAGGAACAGGGATTCGCTCCCTGAATGGCTGAAGATGATGATTATCACGTATTGCCAACGCAGGTCAGAATCACAGCAGCGCCGTGCACGCAAGGCGCTGGCCCGCATGGATGAATATCTGGGCAGGGCGCTGGCATTTTCGGGCAAGGAAGAATAGGGCCTAACGCTTACTTGAAAGAACTGAAATTATGAGATTACTCACCTATAGACATTTGCTTTTACTAGTTACCGGTTTGCTGCTACCAGCTGCAGTCAATGCCATGGAATATTACTGCATGATGGAGCCGCACCGCACGGTCGAGGTGAAAAGTTCGGTCAACGGCAGGATCGAGGCAATATATGTCGAGCGCAGTGATCTTATTACTTCCGGTCAGCCACTGGTGGAATTCGAGTCCAAGGTAGAGAAGGCCACGGTGGAGCTGGCGCGTGCCAAGGTTGAAATGCGCGCCGAATACGACAGCAGCCGGGTCAGCCATCGTTTTGCAGTGCGCAAGCTGGGGCGGTTCGACGGCCTGGCGGAAGAGGGCGTGGTGGCGGTACAGATCAAGGATGAAGTGGAGACCGAGGCCGCACTTGCCAGGTTGCAAATGCTCCAGGCAAAGGAAAACAAGCGCCTTGCCGAGCTGGAACTGGATCGCGCCCTTGCCGTGCTCAGCCACCACACAGTCATCAGTCCGTTGACCGGGGTCGTGGTCGAGCGGCTCAAATCACCGGGTGATTACGCGGAAGACGGGGCAATTATAAAGGTCGCGCAGCTGGATCCACTCAATATCGAGGTGCTGCTGCCTGCCTCGAAATTTGGCACCATCAAGCCGGGTATGAAGGCACGCGTAACCCCGGAACTCGGAAGCGCGGGCAGTTATACTGCCGAAGTGAAGATTGTCGATCGCGTCGTGGATGCCTCGAGTGGCATGTTCGGCGTGCGCCTGGAGCTGCCCAATCCAGACAACAAGTTGCCGGGTGGCCTGAAATGCTCACTCAATTTTGACGGTGACAGCAGCCGGAGCCTGTCCGGTAATTCCCCGGTGATCGGTACGGCCGAGTTTGACCTGGCCAAAAAATAGCACCTCACCCGCACCTCACCAGCACCCCACTGCTAATCTAGCACCATTATGGTGCGGTATATTCCTGTTCACCTTCAAGTATTTCAATATTTTGCCGATTTCTGTTCTGTGATGTTGCGCCTGGTTTTTTCATAAAGCTGCGACAACCGGTGCTGTGTGCCGGAAACAGGTTGTTCTTGGCAAGGAAATGGCGAAAAAAGACAAACAGAAAAAAAGGTACAAAAGCAAACCTCTACTGGAAGCGGTCGAGCCACGCCTGCTGTTTTCAGCGGGACTCGAAGGTGTGCTCGCGGCCGAGCATGTGCAGGCGCCGGCGGACGACTACAGTCAGGCGGTGGTGGAACAGGGTAATGCCGGTGGCAGACCCGAGACCAGTGAGGCCGCCGCTGATGAGGCCCGCGTCGAGCTGATCTTCGTCGACACTGACACCCCCGAATACCAGAGCCTGTTATCCGACCTGTTGAAATACCCGGATGACGCCACCCGTTACCAGGTGTTTGAACTTGATAACAGCCAGGACGGTATTGCACAGATTACTTCGACGCTAAGCGGTTTCGACAATGTCAGTGCCGTGCATATCCTGTCACATGGTACCGAGGGTGCCATCGACCTCGGTGGCGGTACGCTCGACAATGACATGCTGGCTGCCAATGCGGACCTGGTGCGCTCCTGGGGCAGTGCCTTCAGCGAAAACGGCGACATCCTTATCTATGGTTGCAATCTCGCGGCAGACGATGCCGGCCAGCTGCTGGTGAACAACCTGGCTGCATTGACCGGTACCGATGTTGCGGCCTCCGATGACCTGACCGGCAGTGCCAGACTGGGTGGTGACTGGGATCTGGAATACCAGGTCGGGCAGGTAAGTGCAGTCCTCTCCACCGACCACAGCCAGCAGCTCGAATGGTCGGGAACGCTCGACACCGCCGCGGTGGCGGCCAACACCCTGACCACGCCGCTGGCCTTCGAGGCCAACGTTGGCCAGACCGATGCCCGAGTGGATTTCCTGGCGCGCGGCAGTGGTTACACCGTGTTCCTCAGTGAAGGCGATGCCGTGCTCGCGCTGCAGGAGGGGGACGGCGGACATGCCATTCACCTTGACCTGGTCGGCGGTGACAGCGATGCCGCGGTGAGCGGCGAGGACCTGCTCGGCAGTTACAGCAATTACCTCATCGGCAGCGATTCGGATGCCTGGCAGAGCAGTGTCGAAAATCACGCGGCTGTCGTGTACTCCGACGTTTACAATGGCATCGACGTGCGCTACTACGGCAACCAGCGCCAGTTCGAGTACGACTTCATCGTCGCCGCCGGTGCCGATACCAGCCAGATACAGCTTGCATTCAACGGTGTCGCCTCGACCAGCCTGGCCGACAATGGCGACCTCCTTTTGACACTGAACGAGCAGGGAGACCAAATCACCTTCAAGGCACCGATCGCCTTTCAGATTGCCGCTGACGGCAGCCGCGAGGCGGTCGCAAGCCAGTACGAGATCAATGAAGACGGCAGCGTGGGTTTCGCGCTTGGCGCGTATGATGCGAGCCGCACGCTGGTTATCGACCCGGTACTCAGCTGGGCCAGCTACTTCGGCGGCACCGGGACCGAATCGATAATAGATATCGCGCTGGATGCCGGCGGCAATATCTATGTCACCGGCAGCGCCTCGATTCCTACGACCCTGCCCATCACGGCCGGGCCGTTCGGTACGCCCGGTGCGCAGGACGCCTTCGTGGCGAAATTCAGCAACGACGGCAGCACGCTGCTGTATTCGACCTATTTCGGCGGTGGCTCCGCGGACACGGCAAGCGGCATCGTCGTCGACAGTGCGGGCAACATCTATGTTGCGGGCAACACCTACTCGAATAACTTTCCCGCGATCAATGGCAATGACACCGCGATCGCCGGCAGCAAGGATGCCTACGTGGTCAAGCTCAACGCGGCAGGCACTGCCATCGTCTACGGCAGCTACCTCGGCGGCAGCGGCAGCAACGGCGAATCCGTCGGCGGCATCGCGCTCGACCCGTCGGGCGCGGGGCGCGTGGTGGTCGCAGGCGACACCGACTCCAACAACCTGCCCACCAAGAATGCCTACGACACCACGCTGGGCGGCATCTACGACGGCTTCA
>JBATIF010000182.1:0-7679 GCA_049667605.1 Gammaproteobacteria bacterium | reverse complement strand
CAAGTCACCTAGTGACCCTCTACACCAGAGGCTTCAGCCACTTCGTTACCTCCATGACTGCTCCGATTGCTTCCGGCTGGAGCAACATCGCCGGGTGGGATTTGCACCCACTGAGAAACGCCGCCTTAGCACGGCGCACGCCACTTTCGGACCTTTAGCACCAATGAAAACGGCGGCCGAAGCCGCCGCCATTTGATACTGCTTTATGGATTACGCTTTCTTGCGTCTTGCCATACCAATCAGTCCCAGCAGGCCGGAGCCGAAGAGCCAAGCGGCCGCCGGTAGCGGGATCGCACCTGTCTCCAAGGCAGTGCATTCCCCACCAGATCCTCCTACACCAACGGGACAACCAAGGTACTCAGTACCGTTCGGACCACCGGTTACCTGGACGAAGGCAGTGCTGGCAGGGACACCATCCAGCCAGTAGAATTGGCTGCTCGTGGCATTCGCGCCTATAGTGTTTGCAGTGTAGTAACTGGTCCAGAAGACTGCTGCCCGGGGTCCCGCACCAAAGACCTCTGCGAATGTCCCTACGCCGCCGGCTCCGGTTGAGAATACTGGGAACAAGCCGCCGGATGGACCTTCGATTTCATAATTCTGGCCGGAGTCCCATTGCGCGATGGAGATCAGGTCTGCACTCCAGTCGTCCCTGTCTGTCGTTGTCCCGGTCACCTCGGAACTCGCGGTAACAGCAAACGCATCGATATACCAATTGTAGTCAGACTGGGTTGAATCGACGGAAATCGTGTATGTGCCGCCAGTAGCGTTTGGCGTTTCCCATATGGTGACAATAGGCAAAAACGCAGCAGCGGCAGATGTTGGAATCGAAATTAGAAGGAATAGAGCCCAGCCAATAACTGCGCTGGATGAGGTTGACTGTTGCATAGTCGGTCCTCCGAAAGAATTTTTGTGTTTTTAACTAATTCAGTATCTTGAACAGTTTATTACTGTTGCAAGTTAAAATGTAGCAAGAGGATCTTCAATTGCAAGAATCATAAGTACTTATTGATAATTTGATTGTTCCCGACATGTCATAACTACAGGTGTTATCGACAGTTACAAAGTACCATCGATTCCGGCGTTGCTGAATATTGACATGTTTGAAATAGAAACAGGAATGTTAGTTTTTGGTGGTTCCCGCCTTTAAGCTATTAATTGTATAAGCCGATACCAGACGACCATTACGATCAGATACCTGACGCTCCTGATCACCCGAATCTGGTTGCTGACGGAAACAGTGAACACGTACTTCCGGCCAGTACATGTCATTCGCTAAATACTGGTGAACGTCTGGTTATACTGTAAGCGGTCATTCGACTAGATACGATTAGTCTGCAGCAACCCGGATCAAAAACACGATGAGGGGAAACACGCCATGTCCGCGGTTCAGATTCACTCGCGGCGTGGGTGAGCGATATTCAGGACCCCCTGCCAACCACCTGTTCCTCGGGCATTCGGTCTGCGATAGAACCACCCAACTGCTCCAAATCGGTATAACCCTCCAGGCGTATACCTCTATTATTCATCAATTTCAGTTGAATGTGCTCAACCTGCCCTTTCCTGCGATAAAAAGTCAGTGCAACAATTTCTTTTGTATCCAGCACGGTTTTTTCAGTTCCAGTAAAAAAGGAGACTTCATCGCCGTCAATTTCAATCCGATGATTTTCGACTAGACGCAGGTAACGGCGATAACGGTAGTAATTAACAAGATTGCCAACGACAACCACGATAATAACGGACCAAAAAAACAAATCATTGTAAGTTTCTGGGTTTTGATAGTGTCCGGCGGTGATAACGGCAGCCAATACCAGACTGAACAGTGCGCCCAGGAAAATGTTTTTTTTGCGGGTTTGAAGTGACGTTTCGCTGATAGAGTAGAGCATAGAATATTTCGGTGGTTTCATTAACAAATTGCCAGGAACTAATCGAAAATAGTAAAGGAAGCATAACCCACACATCTCGAGGCGATCCACCCGGGAAATGGCTGTTGCATGCATATTCTCACGACTGCATGCTGACTCCCCTCGCGCCTCCCGCTGATTGCCAGCCCTCAGTCCGTTATCATTCTGTTAACGTCCGGTTTTTGTTATTCTTCCAGACGTTCAATCCAAGTCGCCGAACTTCCGGAAAGGATCGTTTGCTGTCGTTAAGTGGTTGTTTATATGAGCCAAACCTAAAGGTCCGGGCTTAAGCATGAACCCGCCGTTCAAGACGTTCCCGACCCCCCTCCCCTCGAGTGTGAATAGGGGATCAGACCACGTTTTCGTGTGAATACCTGCCAAATCAGACTAAAAAAACGTGGTCCCCTTTTTCGTTAGAAACAGAAAACCCTGCAGCCGCGCATTTCTCTATTTCCGAGAAAGGCCAAAGCCAGACACACAACAAATGCTTACCGCCAAAATAATGCAACAGCAGACAGTTGCACTACCTGTGTCTGGCTCCTCGTTGTAGAGTATGGGTATGAGGAGGAAGAGCCGTGAATCAGTGTTAAGTGATACACAGCTAGTCACGTCCGCTGACCGCTTTGAGTGGGGACGATCACTTCGCGAGAGGGTTCCGCTGGAGAGTCATGCAGAGCTCGGCGATGCAGCTAATCGTGACCCCGTCGGGCTGATCATGGCTCAGGAAGGCGGGCGACTTCCTTATCTGCTACCGGTGCGGCACCAACGCATGGGAGAGTCTGTCTTTGCATTCTACAGAGGTTCGGCCGTAGTGCAGGCCACCGACCTCGCTTCCATCTCCGATAGCGGTATTTTGGTGCAGCTTTGTGGCGACTGCCACCTCTCCAACTTCGGACTGTACGGCTCTCCTGAGCGAAGCCTGATCTTCGATATCAATGACTTCGACGAGACACTTCCCGGGCCCTTCGAATGGGATGTAAAACGACTTGCGGCGAGCTTCGTTCTGGCCGGCAGGGATCTGGATTTCAAAGAGCGGGACAACAGGAAGGCGGCTAAGGCTGCGGCTACGGCCTATAGGGAGACAGTGACTCAGTTCGCCCGTTCCCGGTACATCGATGCCTGGTACGCCAAGGTCGACGCCGCTGCAATGCATGAGCGGCTGGGGGCAGCTCGCAAGGATTCGAAGAGCGCAAAGCGATCGAAAAAGGTGCTGGATAAGGCTCGGAGCAAAGATTGTCTGCAAGCGCTCCGGAAACTGGCTATTGAGGTGGATGGTAGCTATCGCATCAAGTCGGAACCTCCGAATATCGTGCCATTGAGAGAACTGGCCCGTGAAACGCATCCTGATGATCTGCGTCAGACCTTCATCGAGCTATTGCTCAGATACGAGGCGTCGCTACCGGATGACCGGGCGGTACTGATTCGTCGTTATCGCGCGGTCGACTTTGCTCTCAAAGTCGTCGGAGTCGGGAGCGTCGGGACGCGGTGCTATATCGCGCTGCTTGAGGGGCGTGACAAGGAAGATCCTTTGTTTCTCCAGATCAAAGAAGCATCCCCATCCATCCTGGAGGCTCACCTCCCGTCGAGTCGCTATGGCCACTCCGGTCAGCGCGTGGTAGAGGGGCAGAGACTGATGCAAGCGGCAAGCGACATCCTTCTCGGCTGGACCCGTGATGAACAGGCTGGACGCGACTACTATGTCAGGCAGATGTGGGATATGAAGGGATCCGCTGATATCGGATCTTTCACGCCGAAGGAGCTGCGGAACTACGCGGGCAACTGTGGATGGACGCTGGCTCACGGCCATTGCCGAACGGGGAGTGCGTCTGCTATCGCAGGCTACTTGGGAGCGGATGATATGTTCGACCGGGCGATCGCCAAGTTCTCCGTAGCATACGCCGACCTGGCCGCTGCCGACTACGGTGCCTTCAGGGCCATGTATCCTTGAAATGTCCGGGAACACGGCCTGCCACTGACTACATACGCAGCGGCTAACGGTCCTGAATTGGATCGTCTCCCGCCTTTTAGATAATTATCAGATAGTTATTTGCTAAACGACCGGTATCGGGCTGTAACCCGCCGTTCCTGGCTCGACTCTCACCGATTGTTGATATGCCCGACGAAGACCGGGAACCGGCCATTAAGAGACATGCAGGCAATATTTGGTATCAGAAGTTTCAGAATGGTTTCCAGGCATATCGAAAAGTGATTGTACTCCAGAGCCGAGGACACTAAAAATAATTGATAAATATTTTGGACGGCGACCCTAAACCTGGTATTAATCACCTGAACTGAAAGAAGTACTATAGTTCGATAAACGGAATTTCCATCACTCGTCAACGGATCATCGCAAAAGAAGCAGGAGCGCGCACTCACCATGCCGGACCCCACATCACTCGATCCGAAATGGGGCCAGCCGGATGGCACCCACGACCCCTGGGTGCTGGCCCATTTTCAGGCACTGGAATCCGATGTACTCATCACCACCGCGCCCAAGGCAGGCACGACCTGGATGCAACAAATCTTGTACCAGATGCGTAGCGGCGGTGATACGGCTTTTGACAACATCGACACTGTGGTCCCTTGGCTGGAACGCCCGCGTAAAGGTAAAAACTGGCGGCAGATGCTGGACTATTACGACACGCTCCTCCGCCCCCGTCTGTTCAAGACCCACTGCACCGCGGAGCAGACCCCGGGCATCGGCACGGCCAGCATCCTTCTTACGGTGCGCGACCCGCGCGACTGCTGCGTGAGTTTTTACCACCATTTGATGAACTTCACCGATTCGGCGCGTGACATGACCGGTCATCAACGACCCGCCTCGTTTGCCGCCCATGTCGATACCTGGCTCAAATTCGCCGCCTGGTTCCGTAACGTCAAAAGCTGGTGGCCCTACCGCGACCATGAAAAAGTGTTGTTGCTTCGCTATCAGGATCTGAAGCGTGATCCTGGCGCTGGCGTTGATCAGATTGCCGGGTTTCTGGGTTGGGGACTCACCCCGGAACAAAAAGCAAAGGTGCTTGAATACAGTTCTTTCGACTGGATGAAAGCGCACGACGAAAAGTTTTCAGGACAGACCGAATCGGGCAATTCCCTATTTAAACCCGGCCGTTTTATTCGCCAGGGCAAAGTGGGTGCTTACACAGATCTGATCACACCCGAACTGGAAAAGAAAATACTTGACCGCGCTCATGCGGAGCTCGAACCCGAGTGTCTCCGTTTTCTGGGAATCGGAAGCTGAAACCCAGCCGTCATCGAGGAATCACTATATTCAAGCTTAGAGGAGGAACAGCCCAGCAATACCTGAAACGCAAAATGAGCAGTAATACAACCATTTTGGGCTGGCTCCCACCTTTCAGTGATTCATCAAATAGTTACTTACTAAATGACCGGATATGAACGGAGTCTGGCCGTTCCTGGCACAGCTCTCACTGATATATCCCATGGCCACTAGGGACACGAACCGGCCACAAACGGTCATTCCCATGGCGGTCGTCTATATCTCGAATGCAGCAGAACAGGACGTTCAGGCACTGTCTGCTGACGTCCTTCTGAGAAGGTCAGAAAGGGATATTCAACGCTTAATTCAGCGGCTCGCGCCTTTTATGCGTCCGCTGGAGCTAGTTGTTGGATTTTAATTTTTCTGAGTGGTAGGCCAGGTGCTCGCCAATAAAACTGGCGATGAAATGATAACTGTGATCATATCCATCTTGCATTCTGAGTGTTAATTGTTGGCCATTCTCGGCACAAATTGACTGTAGATTTTCCGGTAATAGTTGCCCTTCAGCATAAAATTCATCAGCCGTTCCCTGGTCAATAAGAATATCTGAGACACTTGCGCCCGACTTAATGAGTTGCGTTGCATCATAAACTTGCCAATTTGTTACACCGTTACCCAGGTAGGCACTAAAGCACCCCTTCCCCCATCCGCATTCAGCTGGATTGCAGATCGGCGCGAAGGCAGATACAGAGCGATAAGCCTCAGGATTCCTTAATGCACAAATTAAAGCACCATGTCCACCCATTGAATGACCAGTAATTGATTTATTATTGGCCTGAACGGGAAAGTTCGCCTCTATTAATTCAGGTAATTCCTCAACGATATAGGTATACATATGATAGTGGTTATCCCAGGGGGATTGAGTAGCATCGACATAAAACCCGGCACCCTGACCCAGGTCATAACGTTCTTTATCATCCGGCACGTCATCACCGCGAGGGCTGGTATCTGGAAAGACAATAGCGATACCGAATTCAGCGGCATATCGTTGCATGCCCGCTTTAGTTCGCGCATTATCGTCTGTGCATGTGAGGCCGGATAGCCAATACAAGGCAGGTACTTTTTCTGTGCGTGCCTGGGGTGGAAGATAAACTGAAAAAGTCATCTTGCAGTTGCAACTCGATGATTGATGTTCGTAACGGTTTAAAAATCCGCCACATTCTTTTATTGATTCTATTGCTTTCACAAGACTAAAAAATAATCACGGAACGAATGCTTTTGCCTTCATGCATAAGGTCAAATGCTGTATTAATATCATCTAATGGCATGCTATGTGTCACAAGTGAATCTAATTCGATTTGGCCATTCATATAACGATCAACATAACCTGGCAGCTCAGTCCTACCTTTAACGCCTCCAAATGCAGTGCCTTTCCAGGTTCTTCCAACAACTAAATTAAAAGGGCGTGTTTCGATGACTTGCCCAGCGCCAGCAACACCAATGACGGTCGAAACACCCCAACCCATATGAGTACATTCCAACGCATCTCGCATCACATGCGTATTACCAATACACTCAAAAGAGTAGTCTGGGCCTCCGTTAAATGTGTCTTGCATGTATTCAACAAATGATCCGTTAATATCACTCGGATTGACAAAGTCAGTAGCTCCTAATTGTTTGGCAAACTCAAATTTATCAGGATTGATATCAATTGCAATAATGCGACTTGCTTGTGCCATCACTGCGCCCTGAATACAAGATAATCCGACACCTCCCAACCCAAACACAGCGACAATAGAGCCAGGCTCAACTTTTGCCGTATTTAATACCGCGCCGATACCTGTTGTGACACCGCAGCCCAGTAAGCACACTTTGTCTAAAGGTGCGGCCTTGTTGATTTTTGCTAATGCAATCTCTGGAACAACCGTATATTCAGAAAAAGTCGAGCACCCCATATAATGAAATATATCTTTACCATTTTTGGAGAAACGACGAGTACCATCAGGCATATAGCCAGTCCAAACAGTTCCTGCAATCGATTGGCATAAATTGGTTTTGGTTGAATGACAATATTCGCATTCCCCACACTCGGGAATATAAAGTGGAATAACATGGTCTCCAACACTCAGGTTTTTAACATTTGGGCCGAGTTCTACGACTTCACAACCGCCTTCATGGCCTAATACACAGGGGAATGAACCTTCAGGATCATCACCCGAAAGGGTAAATGCATCGGTGTGACAAACCCCGGATGCAACAGTGCGTAATAGCACCTCTCCTTCTCTAGGAGCCATTACTTCAATGTCTTCAATAGATAGAGGCTTTTTAGCCTCCCATGCAACAGCAGCTCTTGCTCTCATTTATACTGCTCCTCAAGTGAATAATTAGTTTAATGACTTAATTGTGCCTGATAAATCAACAGGGATTAAACTGACCTGTCGGTCAGTCCAAGTAGACATAAGAAATTTCTAATATTAATAAAATTTACCCTCTTATTCAGCCTGTTACTAAATTCCAGTCCGTATAGTATGCGGATCATAGCTGACAGAGCGATGATG
>JBATIF010000181.1:0-1641 GCA_049667605.1 Gammaproteobacteria bacterium | reverse complement strand
GCCCGGAAAGGGGCCATGGTAATGCCTTTGTCCCCATTCTTTCTTGAATCGGTCCCCGTGTTGCTATTATCCCGCGCATGCTCAATATCGTGAACCTGTCTTACCTGCAAGGCGGCATCCCGCTGCTACAGGATGTGAATTTACAGGCGTACAGCAACCAGCGCATCGGCCTCGTCGGCAATAACGGCTGCGGCAAATCCACGCTGTTTCGCCTGATCCGCGGCGAGATCAAGCCGGACAGCGGCGAGGTTTCCCTGCAGTCCGGCAAGACCATCGCGTTCGTCGAACAGGAGATCGCCAACTCCGGTCAGCCCGCGCTGGCGTTCGTACTCGACGGCGACGTCGAACTGCGCCTGCTGGAGGAAACGCTGGCGCGCGACAATCACGACCCTGAATGGTTCGCAGCCCAACACCGCTTTGAGGATATCGACGGCTATGGTGCCGGTGCACGCGCCGCGCAGATGTTGAACGGCCTTGGCTTTGCCAACGATACGCTGGAACGGCCGGTGACCAGCTTCTCCGGCGGCTGGCGCATGCGCCTGAACCTGGCGCGCGCGCTGATGCACCGCGCCGACCTGCTGTTGCTGGACGAACCCACCAATCATCTCGATCTCGAAGCCATCCTCTGGCTCGAACAATACCTGGCGCGCTATCCCGGCAGCCTGCTGCTGGTCTCGCACGACCGCGAATTCCTCAATACCTGCGTCAACCGCATCGCTCACCTGCACGACCAGACCATCGACTGCTACAGCGGCGACTACGACGACTTCGAGCGCACCCGCGCAGAAAAGATCGCGCTGCAGAACCAGGCCTTCAACAAACAGCAGGAAAAGATCGCGCATCTCGAGGACTACGTGCGCCGCTTCCGCGCCAAGGCCACCAAGGCCAGGCAGGCACAAAGCCGCCTCAAGGCGCTGGATCGAATCACGCGCATCGCCGCCGTGCATATCACCAACGGCCGTTTCGAACTGGAGATCGAGGCACCGGAACGCAGCCCGGACCTGCTGATACGCGCAAAAAAGATGGGCTTCGCCTATGCCGACAAGACACTGTTTACGAATATCGATCTGATACTGCGAGCCGGTGCGCGCATCGCCCTGCTCGGCCCCAACGGTGCAGGCAAATCCACGCTGATCAAACTGCTGACGGGCGCGTTGCAGCCCACCGCGGGCACGCTGGAGATCACCCCCGACATCCGTATCGGCTACTTCGCCCAGCATCAGCTGGAAAATCTCGACAACGCAGCCACGCCACTGCAACACATGGAACGGATCGCGCCCAAACAAACCACGCTGGCGCTGCGCAACTTCCTTGGCCGTTTCGGCCTGGCCGGTGACGATGAAGACCGCCCGGTAATGACTTTCTCCGGCGGCGAGAAAAGCCGTCTCGCGCTCGCCCTGCTCGCCTGGCAGAAGCCGCACCTGCTGCTACTCGATGAGCCCACCAACCACCTCGACCTGGACATGCGCGATGCACTCACCATCGCGCTGGAAGAATACACTGGTGCCGTGGTGCTCGTGTCGCACGACCGCAGCCTGATCCGCGCCGTTGCCGACGAACTCTGGCTGGTCAACGAGGGTGAAGCCAAACTTTTCGACGGCGACCTGGAAGACTACAAGCGCTGGATCGAAACCCGCCGCC
>JBATIF010000180.1:0-2800 GCA_049667605.1 Gammaproteobacteria bacterium | reverse complement strand
CATACACGCAGGGCCGCAACTCATTCCTCCCAATATTCGTGTTTTACCCAATCGACTTCCATCACCCATTCCGCGTCCATCGGTGAATCGTTTATTTTGGCGAAATTCAAAATTGCGAACATGGGTTCGGGAAACTGATTACCCTGACCGGCATTGCGGTAGACTTCCACACCGTCGAGACGGTAGATGAGGTCATTTTTCTGCCACTCAACGGAGTACTCGTGATAGTCGTCCAGCTTTGCATCCATGACCTGCATCATCGACTTCCAGTCGCCACCATCGCAATAGCCCAGGCTTTTGATCATGCGAGAGACATAATGGTCCGGCCCCCCGTCGCTGTGATGTTCAAAAATGTCTATCTCGCCCGAACCCGTCAGCGGCCAGCATACGTTCTCGTCGGCCTCCTGAACCGGCGGTTCATTGTTTCGCGCACCCAGCAGCCACCAGGCCGGGAACATGCCGGACTGGCCATTGCCCCAGGTTCTAAGACGCGCGGTCCATTTGCCCTGGATAAACTCCTGGCGGTTTTTTGATGCTATGCGCCCGGCCATGTAGCGCGTGTCCGGGTGTTTTTTGCCATATTTGTCCATGTTGTCGCAGTTACGCGGCGCGCCGATATCGACTACCTTGAGCTTCAATGTTCCGTTGCTTACCTCGCGGGTGCCGAATTGATTGTCCGGCACGTAACACTGGTCTTCATTGTTTACCCAAAGCAACTGGTCTTGCCAATTGTTATTGTTGAAGGTCTCAAAATCATCCAGAAAGTCGATATGCCAGTGCCCGCGCTGTTCACTGCCTGTCAATGCACAGCCGGATAAACCAATAAAAAAGGTGATAATCAGCGCAATAAATTTCATTTTCACTCCAGTGTTTTTATTAAACGGTGTCAGCTTTTAGTGTTTCTTCACGAGCAGATGTTCGAGTTCCTCCAGCGAATGTCCTTTGGTCTCGGGCAACACGCGCATCACGAAAACAAGGCCAATGACAGCGAATATTCCATAGATGAAGAACGTACCTGCATTGCCCAGGTTCTCGAGCTCCCACGGAAATATGAGCTGCACGCCAAAACTGACCGCGGAATTTATCAGGCCGACAAACGAAATTGCGAGACCGCGAAGCCTGTTCGGAAACAATTCAGAAAACAGTACCCACATGACCGGCCCCAGCGATACGGCAAAGCTGGCGACAAAACCGAGTATACCGAACAGGATCAGGGTCGGGTTCATGGCTATTGCAGCGCTGACCAGTTGTGATTCATATTGCTTGTAGGCCTCCTTGCCAATGGCAACTGATACTGCATTGCGGAACTCGACGTCGCTGTCGAACCTAGTGTCCGTCAACGGCGCAACCAGTTGTCGCTCGATCTCCATGGGAAGCGTGTCGATAGAGCTTTCACTCAACGTATAAGTCGCCGAACCGAACCCGTAGGACAGTGTCAGCATACAAACGGCGATGCCTGTCAGTCCAAAGCCCAGCAAAGGTCGGCGGCCGAGCTTGTCGATCAGGGCCATTGCGATAATTGTGAACACAAGGTTGACGATGCCAACCAGGATTGCCTGCATAAATGAGGCATCGGTGCCGATTCCAGACTGCTCGAAGATCATCGGTGCGTAGAAAAACACAGAATTGATACCCGTAATCTGCTGCAGAATTGCCACGGAAATGCCGATGGTCATAACGAGCTTCATTGCCGGCTTGAAGAGTTGCCCGATGGAAACGCGCTGTTGATCGACTTGTGCAGCAATGCTGGCATGCACCTCCCGCAGGTCTGCACGCGCCTGCTCGGGCCCGCTGACCTTCTCCAGTATCTGCAGCGCTTCCTCTTCCCGGCCTCGCATGGCCAGCCAGCGCGGACTCTCCGGCACAAAAAACAAGGCAAGAAAATACAGGATGGCCGGCAGCGTTTCGACACCGAGCATCCAGCGCCAGCCCCACTCGCCCAGGTGCAACCCCTCGGCCCAGGCGAAATCCGATTGGCCAAGCGTCAGGATCAGATAGTTGCTGAAGAAGGCGACCGAAATACCGATGACGATATTGAGCTGGTTAAACGAGACCATGCGGCCGCGCAGTGCGGCCGGGGCGATCTCCGCGATGTACATCGGCGCAATAATCAGCGCGGCCCCGACACCGAAGCCGCCGATCATGCGCGCGATGACGAGAAACATGAAACTCGGGGCAACAGCGGATGCGACGGCCGAAACGGCAAACAGCGCGGCGGCAATCTTGAGCACCGGGCGCCGGCCCATTCTGTCGCTCAACGGACCCGCCACCATCATGGCAAGCGTGGCGGTTAAAGTCAGCGAGGCAACGGACCAGCCGAGCTGAATTTTCGTCAGGGTGAATTCGAGCTCAATAAAGCCAACTACGCCGGAGATCACCGAGGCGTCAAAGCCCATCAGGAAACCACCAAGCGCTACGATCAGCGCCACCGTTACGGTAAATCGTGTGCCTTTTTGCATATTCCAGCACCACCGCCAGGTTGGCGTCGATTGCGAGTGGAGCAAGGATAACCCACACATCTCGAGACAATCCAGCCAATAAAACGACTCTGGCGCATGCATCCCCGCAGCTTACTCCCTGTACTTCCCTTCAATTGCCTGTCCCTGGCCCGTTATGATTACTCTAAAGTCCGGTTAAGCCGACATTTTCTGCCGTGCTTTTACTCAAACTACATACAAATGTGTATCAAATAAATGCTGGCATTGTAATAATCGCGCAATGAATATCGACTCTGTCTTACACGCTGAATGTCTCATTAACAAAAAGTCGAAGAAAAGGGTGTCAGAGCAGAATGGCACTT
>JBATIF010000179.1:0-26071 GCA_049667605.1 Gammaproteobacteria bacterium | reverse complement strand
GGTCTACTAAATATGCTGTAGGTTTACAGACAGAAGGCAGCCGCCAGAAGATCGAGGGTTGCACCTGCCGCATTCAGGACCACATCATGCAACGTACCAAATCGGCCAGGCACCATAGTCTGGCACCACTCCATTACAGCCCCAAATGCCACCGCAATGATCAATGCAATCAGAAACCGATAAATCCTTGGCTGAATCCCTTCGAGAGTCCATGCTAACAGCAACACCAACACTCCATAGAAGCAAACATGCAGTACCTTTTGCATTAGGGTTGGCGTATTCGCAATCAGCCAGATGAATACAGAATCACCGGGCCTGGGATGACCAGGAATGAGTGACACAAGCATCAGCAGAGCCATGAAGGACAGGGTCAATACAATGCGGGTTGTAAGTGAGAAGCTGATCATTGAGTAAATCTACAGTTTGTCGAGTCCGTAGGTGCATTATGCATGGCTTCTAGAGCCAACCCAAAGACTGCTTATTACCCAGGCAGTGTGAAAACAAAAAAAGATTTTTGAAAGTGGGATACAGGTGCGGCAACCGCATCTATATAGCCAGGTTGTTCCATATTCAGTGGGTATATAAATAGAGTCTGCTCAGAAAGTCAGGACGTAGCCATCTGATACAGATAGCCCCGTCGCCAGGTACCGTGTGCCAACTGATAACGAACCAGTCTCTCCACTACTTGCAATAGTGGCATCCGGACTACTGCAACGCCCCTTTTACAAAGGGCAAAAAAGATCCTCGCGTTGGGAAGATCGGGTGATCGAATAAAATCAGAACAGGTGATCGGAATCACTAGAATACGCATATGCCATGCACGATCTCTGTCTACGAAAAAGCCGACGGGAAAATGTACATAGGAACAATGAATGCTCGACTGTTGGGTAAAATATTTAGAGGCATCGTCGCCACGGTGATGAAGGATGTAGCAGCAGACCAACAAAGCTTTATTGAGTTTGCTAACAAATAAACAGCCTTACATACACATCATTTGCTGCGGCAATTTGCGTGTTACCGATGGCGGCTTGTTCATGAGCAATTTTGTCACTCTGCCAACATTGAAGGGGTGAAAATTGCAGGCGAAACTCACCAGTTATCACGGCCAGTTCCCCAATTGTGTTTTGATCTGTGTTGCTGCGGATTAATTGCTGTAATTGAATGACCGCTAACAGCATAACCGGACGTTCATGAGTAGATTCTAAAATGACATGTTCTGGCCGTAATCGCCTATGAGGAACTCTGCATCAACGGGGATTTTCTGTTACCTGGGAACGGCAACTCTTGCCGCTAGCTGCCCTTCATGGTTGCACTCTCTCCCAACTATTTCCAACTCTCGCCTCAATCAGATAGCAGGTAGTCTCGATCGGGTACCGGTTAAGCATTGATTAACTTGGTGGCGGGTGTATTTCGATATTTCCCATATTTGACGTCAGCCCTTGCCCCATATCAACAGCTTTTCAGCTAGCCCCGTACTAGATTTAATTTATTTCCTTTTACTGTATATTTCACGCAGCCAATAACCCTTCACCGCTACCGAGGCAACCATGCAGGCAGACACATCACAAATGCCGGAGAACAAGGGCACTTACCGGCACTTCTACTACGGGTTGTTCACCCTTATCCTCGTCATCTGCATCATTGCCGGAGGTTACATCTACACGGCCAGTGTCGACAAGCGGCTCGTCATGCTGGAAACTATCACCAGCAGTCAGACCTCCGAGCTTTCCGAGATGCGGAAAAGGGTCTTCACTTCCGCCCTGCAGGAAGGCAGATATGCCTCGTTGAATGCACGGTTAGTGGCACTGAACAAGGCATTAATCTCGCTGGAGGGCAAACTAACACAGCGCATCTCCCAACGCTTGGGTGAGACGCCCGCACAGGGTAAGCCAGCAGCTGTCAGTCACAGCCCCGTACCGACCATCACCCCGGCACAGCCGGCGAACCTGCAGCGGGCGACTACCCCACCGTCAGGGGAGACGCCCGGGTCCGTAACCTCCGCTGGACCGATGCCAACGCAAGGCGCAGACACAGGCAAACGGACTGCCGGCCAGATGGCAGAAAAAGCAGCGATAGTAGCCGCGGCCAGACGGCCTGGGCCGGCTATCGCCAGCGCGGGCCCGGCTTCAGGCTCAGCCGAGAAATCCGGCGGGACCACTGGCAAGACAGTTTCTAAAATGTCCGCCAGACAGGTTTCCCCGGCCAGCCAGAACACAGCAATAGAATTGCCCATCAAACCGACAGCCGCAGGTAAACGGGGCCCGTGGGTGATAAACCTCCTGTCTTCCCGGGACAAGGAATACGCTGAACAGTATGCCGCCAGGGCACGCGCCAGCGGTTTTGGCGTGGAAATTCATAACGCTGAAGTCAAGGGCAGGACGTACTGGCGCTTGCAGATACCGGGATTTGCCACGTTAAGAGCGGCAAGGGCCGGGGCCGAGCCGGCAAAGAAAAAACTCGGAATACAAGACGTCTGGATACACAGGCGCTGAGCGTAAATGGGGACCACGAAAAAAAAGGGACATTTAGCAAGTCAGTATGGTCAGACTATCTGTTTCACCGCCAGTAGGCGCAGTCGAGCATCGTAGTGCAAGCCTGCGAAGCGGGTTTGTAGCTCAAAGAAGCATGCGCCCTGTTTGAGCGAATCCCGCTTTGCAGGATGCGCGAGTTGCGCATGCCCCGCTTTTCGCGAGAAGCACAGGGTAACCGACCACTCATTGTAAATGAGTGGTCGGTTAGCCTTTCTTTTGGGTCCTTGTCTTTGGCAGAGCAAAGAAAAGTACCTCGCCGCGCGCGCATCACATTGATGTATAAGTGTCGCGGGAGGCATGGAGAAGGAGAAACCGCGCAGCGGTCGAGAGGCTGGCCCGGGCCATGCCGTGAGCGACCAGCGAAAGCCCGCATTAAATAGTAATCGCGCCTGCAAGGCGCTCCTGCAGGATGTACAAACCCCGATATATTGTATGAGCCAGCGCCAGCTGGCGAAGCCGTAGCTAATCCATAAGATCCACATGGATCCCCTGCGCCTCAAGCGCAACGGCACGTGCCGCTATGAAACGCTGGAAACTGGGCTGCTCGCGATAGGCAGCAGACGCTACATAATCCATGGCGGACTGCATGTGAAAAGCCTTCAGGTAGGCCTCTGTTCTGAAGACTTCCCTGCCCTCCCGGTCGAAAAAAACCGCCGACGGGGCATACTGGATATGCAACTGCTTTGCCCATTGCGCGGCGCTTGTCGCCATGCCGTCCGGGCCTGTCAGCGGGTCCTGCGACCACATATCGAGCAGCAGCACATCGAAGCGTGCGAGTTGTTGACGGCTTTCCGGGCGTTTCAGGACATCGAGGTGCAGCTCGTCGCAGGGAGCACACTGCTTCTGCTCGAACAACACCAGCAGCGGCTTGCCACTCGCACGTGCCTGCAGCGAGGTGCCCGGCTGCAGAAACGCGGGGTCCTGATGCAATATACCGCTGGCAGGCAGCGGCGCCCTTGTTGCAAGATATTCACGAAAGTCCGGATCATGCCCGTTGTGTGAACTCGCATAGTCCAGTGCCGCATCGAACCGGTGTGGCGGGTAGTAACCGTTCGCACGTAATACCACACTGCCCTGCTCATCAAGAAACAGCAGCGTCGGTGTGAACATGACCTGCAGCGACGCGGCAAATCGTTTCTCGGTCGTCAACTCGCCGTCGAACCCGGTCACTTCACGGTCACCCCATATATTGATCGCAATGACTTCGAAATGCTGGCGGGTCCGGGTCTCGGTCGCCTTGATGGAAAAGTTGGTATCCAGCAGCTTTTTGCAATAGGGGCAACCGTCCTGGTAGAAGTACAACAGCACGCGTTTACCGGCCGTGGCGGCCTCTGCAACATCTTCGCGAATATCCAGGAATGAATTGGCGAACCAGTCCGGTTTCTCGGCATAACCCGGATTCACCATCCCCGCGGCCAGCACATCCGCAGCCTGCTCCGCTGATTCGGCCGTCACCGTGGACTCTTCAGGCTGTGCCTGTCCCGGCATGGCAGTCGGTGCAGGCGGGCCGGCATCGTGCTGTTCATCGCAGGCGGCAATCAATAGCAGGTGGCATAACAGCAGAACAAGCAGCGCGGGCCTTTGCTTCATCAACATGGTAAGTACCTCTTCAGATCGGCAAGTTGATACTGGCAAGCCTAGCAGATTTGAGCAGCGGGACAGCGTACTTTGAGCATACATTGCTCACACACGGGGCGTGTCCGGCAGATTTCCTTGGCATGCTGCACAATGAGCGCGTGATACTCATTGAACAATTCCGCATCTGCGCCGAGCGCTTGCTCGATCAACAGGCGCAGCTGCTCGTAAGGTTCATCGCCGGCTATCATGCCAAGGCGTGAGAACAGGCGCCGGGTATAGGCATCGATCACAAAAACCGGCCGGCTGAAGGCATACAGCAGGATATCATCGGCGGTTTCCGGCCCGATGCCATGAACGGACAGCAATGCCTGACGCAAGGCATCCGTCGGCATTTTTTCAAGTGCCGCGTAGCCGCCCGCATCAATATACCAGCGGCAAAAATGCCGCAGCCGGCCGGCCTTGATATTGAAATAGCCGGACGGCTTCAGGCGCCGTGCGAGATAGTCTTTGCGCACTGCAACGATCTTCGCAGGATCGAGCAAGTCATCGGCTACCAGGTTGGCAATCGCTTTTTCGACATTGGACCAGGCAGTGTTCTGTGTCAGCACCGCACCAACCATGACTTCAAAAGGGGTATCACCCGGCCACCAGTAGCGCGGACCATGACACTCGTAAAGAGATTCGAAAACAGATTCAAGCGCCGCGCGGCTGCACTTCATGGCTGCGCCTGGGTTTCAGCGGCGGCGCCTGTGAGCGGGGCGCCGCCGCGGCAATGGCGCAGGCGCCTCCAGCTTGACCGCTGCATAAAGCGCCTCGATATCCTTGCGCTCAAGGTCCTGGAATTTTCCAGCGCGCAAGCTGCGCGGCAGCTCTATCGGGCCATAGCGGACGCGAATCAGGCGGCTGACCTGCAGGCCCTGCGATTCCCACAGGCGGCGCACCTCGCGATTACGCCCCTCCCTGAGAAGCACGTGGTACCAGTGGTTCGCGCCAGCCCCGCCCGCATCGAGAATGGCTGCAAATGAGGCCATCCCGTCCTCCAGCATCACGCCTGCCTGCAGCTGCTGCAACATCGCATCCTCGACCTTACCGAGGACCCGAACGGCATATTCCCTCTCGATTTCCCATGACGGATGCATCAGGCGATGGGCCAGCTCGCCGTCCGTAGTTACCAGCAATAAACCGGATGTATTAATATCAAGACGCCCGATGGTGATCCAGCGGGCGTTCTTGATGCGTGGCAGGCTGTCAAACACCGTTGGCCGGCCGGCCTGATCCTTGCGCGACGTTACTTCCCCGGCAGGCTTGTGATAGATCAGTGTTCGTTGCGGGGTTAGTGCGGTTGATGCATGCGACACCAGGCGGCCATCGATTTTTACCAGGTCTGTTGCGGAAATACTCAGTCCCGGTTCCGCGGGCTTGTTATTGACGGTAATTTTTCCTTCACGGATCCATGTCTCGATTTGACGACGCGACCCCAGGCCGGCACGGGCCAGGACTTTCTGTATACGCTCGGCCATGGGCTTAAGGATTGAACAACGGGAACCAGGGCGTTCCGGTGCTGCTAGTGAATGGTAGTGACGGGTTCGGACTCGTCTTCGGAAGACTCCGGTAATGAACCTGCTGACAGCTGTTCGCCGCTGGCTTCGCTGTCAGGCCCGTCATTCGCGGGAGCAAGCTGCAACTCCGGTATATCCGACAGATCGAGCTCCAGTTCTGCACCAATGGTACCCAGGTCGCGCAGTTCGGAAAGTGCCGGCAGCTCGCTGAGGCTCTTCAGGCTGAAGTAATCGAGGAACTTGCGGGTGGTGCCGTACATGGCAGGGTGACCGGGTACATCCCGATGTCCGAGCACGTGAATCCATTCGCGTTCCAGCAGGGTTTTTATAATCGAGGTACTGACGGCAACACCGCGCACATTCTCGATTTCACCACGGGTGATCGGCTGCCGATAGGCAATCAGCGAAAGGGTCTCCAGCAATGCGCGCGAATAACGTGCAGGCTTCTCTTCCCAAAGACGCGCTACCCAGGGCTGCATCGTCTCCCGGACCTGGATACGGTAACCACCGCCAACCTGTACCAGTGCGATACCGCGCGGTTCGTAGTCTGCCTGCAGCAATTCCAGAGCCTCGCGTATTTGACTGCGCTCGGGCCTTTCATTTTCAGCAAACATGGCCAGCAGCTGATCAAGCGTCAGCGGACGGCCGGCTGCCAGCAGGATGGCTTCGAGAATATTTTTCAGCGCTTCATTTTCCATTTTCGATATTACTCAGGCGGTTTCCTGCTGATTTTCAGGCATCTCGATATCGGTTGCAGCGGCCTCTACCGTGCGGGAGGCAGCCTTCACGTGTATCGGTGCAAACGCCTCCGTCTGGGACAAATCAAGCAGCGACTCCTTCACCAGCTCAAGGATGGCGAGAAACGTGACCACCACGCCCATACGGCCCTCTTCAACCGTGAACAGGTCGGTGAACCGGGTAAATTCGCTGCTGTTGACCCTGCTGAGGACACTGGACATGCGTTCCCGAACGGACAGGGATTCCAGCTGTACATGGTGATGGGTAAACATGGACGCCCGTTGCATGACTTCCTGGAACGCGGCAATCATGTCCTGCAAATCGACTTCCGGCGGTAGCCTGACGATCTTCTGTTCAGGGGGCTCGGCCCCGGCCTGGAAGACATCGCGTCCGAGCCGCGGCAGGCTGTCGAGGTCCTCGGCGGCCTGCTTGTAGCGCTCATACTCCTGCAGGCGGCGCACCAGTTCGGCACGCGGGTCGTTTTCATCCTCTTCCTCACCCGCGGGTCGCGGCAACAACATGCGTGACTTGATCTCGGCAAGCACCGCCGACATCACCAGGTATTCGGCCGCCAGGTCCAGCTTGATTACCTGCATAAGTTCAATATATTCAACATATTGGCGCGTTATATCGGCAACCGGGATATCGACGATCTCGATATTTTCCTTGCGGATCAGGTAGAGCAACAGGTCCAGCGGACCTTCGAAGGCCTCGAGGAATACCTCCATCGCGTCGGGCGGGATGTAGAGGTCGTGGGGGAGAGAGTCGATGGTCTGACCCTGGATAACAGCGAGGGGGATTTCTTCCTGCGTCTGGATGTCCGGCGTATCTGCGCGGCTCTGATTTTCGCTCATTTAATGCCCGCCGAGAGACGATTCATATCGTGTTGAAGATACTACCCTATTTTTCACACCAAGTCTGTATATATGCACATTTACGTATAGATAAGCCCCATCGCGTGACGCACCTCGTCGAGGGTTTCACGGGCCAGGTCACGGGCGGCCTCCGAGCCTTCAGTGATAATCGCACGTACCCGCTCCGGGTCGCGCTCAAACTCGCCGGCACGCTCCTGTATCGGTGCAAGCTCTGCCAGTACGGCATCGATCACGGGCTGTTTGCAATCCAGGCAACCAATACCCGCCGTTGTGCAACCCTCCCGGACCCAGTCCTTCACCTCCTCAGCAGAATAGACCTGGTGCAACTGCCAGACCGGGCAAACATCCGGATTACCCGGATCGGTGCGACGCATCCGTGCGGGGTCCGTGGGCATGGTACGCAGTTTCTCCGAAATGGCCCCGGGCTCCTCGCGCAGACCGATGGTATTGCCATAGGACTTGGACATCTTTTGCCCGTCCAGACCCGGCATTTTCGAGGCCGGGGTCAGCAGCGCCTGGGGCTCCGTCAGGATCATGCGACCACCGCCTTCGAGAAATCCCGCCAGGCGCTCACGGTCACTGATGGACAGGTTCTGCTGCTCCCCCAGCAGGGCATGCGCCACACCCAGCGCCTCGTGCTCGCCCTGTTGCTGGTAACGCTTGAGCAAATCCTTGTAAAGACGTGCATTCTTCTTGCCCATCTTTTTAATTGCGGCCTGCGCTGCCGCCTCGTAACCGGGTTCGCGCCCGTAGATATGGTTAAAGCGGCGCGCAATCTCGCGCGTCAGTTCGACATGCGCCACCTGGTCTTCACCGACCGGGACCTTGTCTGCGCCGTAGATAAGAATATCAGCGCCCTGCAACAGCGGGTAGCCGAGAAAACCGTAGGTCGCCAGATCGCGTTCCCGAAGTTTTTCCTGCTGATCCTTGTAACTCGGCACGCGTTCCAGCCACGCCAGCGGCGTCACCATGGAAAGCAGCAAATGTAATTCGGCATGCTCCGGAACATAGGACTGGATGAACAGGTCCGCCGATCCCGGATTAACACCGGCGGCCAGCCAGTCAATGACCATGTCCCAGACATTGTCTGCAATGATCTGCGAGTCTTCGTAATGGGTGGTGAGGGCATGCCAGTCGGCGACGAAAAAAAAGCAGTCGAATTCCTGCTGCAGTTTGACCCAGTTTTTCAGGACCCCGTGATAATGCCCGAGGTGCAGGCGTCCCGTCGGTCGCATGCCTGACAATACCCTGCTGTTATTCCCGATAGCAGCCAAGCTGGTCTCCTATATCCCGAGCAGCGATTTCAATACTGCTGTAAATGTCGTTACCGGCAATCCTGTCAGCATTGCCAGCACGCCCATGACGAGCGTGACGAGTGGAAACAATATCTTCGCCAGCACACCGGTCATCAACAAGACCAGCAATATTATGAAGCCGTAAGGTTCAATCAGACTGAAGCGGTAGGCCAGCGGTCCCGGCAGCAGGCTGGTCGCCACGCGTCCGCCATCCAGCGGCGGCAACGGCAGCAGGTTCAGGACCATCAATATCGTGTTGATAAAGATACCGGCCACACCCATATACACCAGCCCTGTCCCCGTTTCGCCAAGCAGCAGGCCTGCATGCACCAGCAGAGCCCAGATGGTTGCCATGAGCAGGTTGGCTACCGGTCCCGCGGCGGCAACGATGGCCATATCACGCTTCGGGTTGCGCAGGTTTTTCCATGCAATCGGCACCGGCTTGGCGTAACCGAATATAAAACCGGCCTGCAGCATGAGCAACAAACCGGGTATCAGTATCGTGCCCACGGGATCGACATGCTTCAGCGGATTCAGTGTCAGGCGCCCCATCATGCGGGCCGTCTGGTCACCGAATTTGCTCGCCACCCAGCCGTGAGCAACCTCATGGACAGTGATACCCAGCAAAACCGGTGGTATCCAAATCGCAATTTTTTGCACAAGGCTGAGTTCCAGCATCGGCGGATTATAACCTTATAACCGTTAATTTCATTCGCTAATCCCCACGGCCACACCGCAGCCCTGGCGCACGATATGCGGCACGCCTTCGACCATGTCGATGACCGTTGTCGGCTCCATGCCGCAGTGACCGCCATCGATGACCAGGTCGACTGCCTGGCTAATCCGCTCACGCATGTTATCGACATCGGTCTCCGGCATATCCTCTCCCGGCAATATCAGGGTTGAACTCATCAGCGGTTCGCCAAGGCGTTCAAGCAAGGCCTGCGCTATCGGGTGGGCGGGTACGCGCAAACCAATCGTTTTGCGCTTCGGGTTTTGCAGGCGGCGCGGTACCTCGTGTGTTGCCCGCAAGATGAATGTAAATGGTCCGGGCGTCAGGGACTTCATCAACCGGTAGGCACTGTTGTCGATCTTTGCATAGGACGCAATCTCGGACAGGTCACGGCAGACAAGGGTGAAATTATGATGCTTGTCGAGCTTGCGGATCTGGCGAATCCGCTCCATGCCGCGCTTGTCACCGACATGACAGCCAAGCGCATAGCTGGAGTCGGTCGGGTAGACGACCAGACCATCCCTGCGAATAATATCGACCGCCTGCTGCACCAGCCGAGGCTGCGGATTATCCGGGTGTATTTGAAGGTATTGACTCATAAGTCAGCCTGGTTAACTCCCTCACACGTACCGGGACAGGTGTAACCTGCAGGAGCGCTTCTCATCCGCGATAACATGACTACTGCGCCTGCCACTGTTCACTCTGCCAGATTGGTGTACAGCCGATCGGAAGTTCCGGCAATTGTCCCAGCTGCATCCACGGATTTTCTGGTCCGTGATAATCCGAGCCGCTGGAAGCCAGCAGTTTCTCGTTGCGGCAGAGGGCGGCCATGGTGCTGATGTTGTCGCGCGTATGGCTGCCGGAAACCACTTCCATACCGAGTCCTCCGGATTCCCTGAATTCACCGGTCAGGCGGCGCAGCTTGCTTGCCGTCATCCGGTAGCGCGCCGGATGCGCGATCACGGCCATGCCGCCGGCACGCTCAATCCACTGCAGCGCATCTTCGAGACTGGCCCACTGGCCGGATACAAAACCAGGCTTGTTATTCACCAGGAAACGTTTGAAGACCTCGCGTACCGAGCGGGCATGGCCGTGCTCGACCAGGAAATGGGCAAAGTGGGTACGCCCTACAATACTGCCTTTTGCCAGGGCCCGGGCCCCTTGCGTGGCGCCCTCGATACCGGCCTTTGCGAGGCGCCGGCCAATTTCCCCGGCACGCCAGTCGCGAAACTTGCTCAGCTCCGCCAGGCCCGCCTGTAATTCCGTACAATCCGGATTGATTTTCAGGCCGAGTATATGAATCGTCTGCGCCTGCCAGCTGACCGATATTTCCACCCCGGCTACCAGCTGCAATCCGAGCTCGCGGGCACGCTCCTGCGCGCCGCGCAAACCCTCCGTGGTGTCGTGATCCGTCAACGCAAGCACCTGCACGCCGCCTGCATGCGCTGTGTTCACCAGTTCGGCAGGCGCGAGTGTGCCATCCGAGGCAATCGAGTGGCTATGCAGGTCATATTGAAGGGTCATCCGGACTATTCTACAGGAGTAACCCGGGCTCTGTGGCAATTGGCATAAGCGCCGTTCGCACAGCGGCGCGAGCCTGCCGGCCGACACGCCGCGCATTTTTACCGAGGGTATGCAGCAAATGGATGCGCTCGATTACCCCGACCATGTCCGCAGCGTAATGGAAAAATACCATCGCAAATGGAATATTGACCGCTTCCTGCACTGATTTTCAGGGTCCCGCGGGTTTCACCATGGCCCTAAAAAGACTATCATCTGGCTCCCTTGAGCGGTCAGTGAGCCGCAAATCACCGGATAGAAGACGTCTGTAAGCATGAAGTTTCTTTTTGACCTGTTCCCGATCCTGCTGTTTTTCGTGGCCTACAAGGTGTATGACATCTATGTCGCCACGGCCGTTGCCATTGCCGCGGCTTTTGTGCAGACCGGCCTGTTCTGGCTGAAACACCGCAAATTTGAAAAGATGCACGTGATTACACTGTTGATACTCGTCGTCTTCGGTGGGCTGACGCTGGCCCTGCGCGACCCGGTTTTTATCAAGTGGAAACCGACCGTCGTCAACTGGTTGTTCGGCATATCTTTCCTCGGCAGCCAGTTTATCGGCGAGCGCACCCTGGTCGAGCGCATGATGGGCCACGCGATCACCGTACCCGGCCCGGTATGGCGGCGTCTCAATTGGGCATGGATACTGTTCTTCATCGCGATGGGATTGCTCAATATCTTTGTTGCCTACAACTTCAGCGAGGATACCTGGGTTAATTTCAAACTGTTCGGCATGATGGGGCTGACGCTGGTGTTTGTATTTGCACAGGCGTTCTACATCGGCCGCTACATGGAGCCCGACAAGGAAAATAATTAATGCTCTACGCCATTATCAGCGAGGACAGGGACAACAGTCTTGCCGACCGCATGCTCGCGCGACCCGCGCACCTGCAGCGCCTGCAGGCACTCAAGGACGAGGGTCGCCTGCTGCTTGCCGGACCGCATCCCGCCATAGACAGCCCCGATCCCGGCGATGCCGGCTTCAGTGGCAGCCTGATCGTTGCAGAATTCCCTTCCCTGGATGAAGCCACGGCATGGGCGGATGACGACCCCTATGTCGCTGCCGGGGTCTATGAAAAAGTAATCGTGAAACCCTTCAGAAAGGTACTGCCCTGATATGTCTGAACAACGCAAAGCCATGATCCGCGAGTGCCTCGAGCGTGAACTCGCCCCCGAAAGTCTCGAAATCATCGATGAAAGCGCCAGTCATGCCGGGCATGCCGGCGCCGCCAGCGGTGGCGGCCACTTCATTCTGCATATCGTGGCAGACGCCTTCCGCGACAAGACCCTTATTCAGCGTCATCGCCTGATCTATGATGCCCTCGGTGATATCATGCACCGGGAAATTCATGCCCTCAGTATCCAGGCAAAGACACCGGATGAAGCCTAACTATCCATTATTCCACAAGGTACAAATCAATGAACTATCGTAATCTAGTACTGTTGCTTGCAAGCGTTCTCGTTATTGGCGGATGCGATAAACTGCAAACCGCACTCACTGGCAACAACGCTGAAGACACCATGGCGATCAGCACGATGGCCGAATCAGCACCACAACCTGCCGGCAAGGTGCTCGCCACTGTCAATGGCAAGCCCATTACCGAGGATGTGTTCGATATTTATATAAAGACTCGCAAGCCACAGAATAGCGGTGAGGAAGCCAACTCGCAGGAGGCGGTCCTGGATGAACTGATTGCGCTTGAACTCATGCGCCAGGAAGGCGAGAACAATGGTGTCGCCTCAAGGCCGATGGTTGTTGCCCTGATGGACCAGCAGCGAAGATCCGCACTTGCCAGCGCGGCTGTCAACGACTTCGTGCAGTCCAATCAAACCAGTGATGAGGATGCCCAAAAGGTCTATGACAAACAGATAGGCAATGCCGGCAAGGAATATAACGCCCGCCATATCCTGCTGGCAACGCGGGAAGAGGCGGTCGATGTCATAGCCGCTCTTGAAGGTGGCGCAGATTTCTCCGAACTCGCCATGGAAAAATCTACCGGCCCTTCCGGCAAAAACGGCGGCACCCTCGGCTGGTTTGCAGCGGGCCAGATGGTTAAACCGTTCTCCGACGCCACGGCGGCTCTCGAGGCCGGCAGCTACACCAGTGAGCCGGTGGAAACACAGTTTGGCTGGCACGTCATTATCCTGGACGAATCACGGGATATCACGCCGCCACCGTTTGACGACGTCAAGGAACGCCTGAAACTGTTGATCGTCAACCAGAAACTGCAGCAACACATCAACGAGATCAAGGCCTCGGCCGACATCAAGATGAGCGGGAAATAAGTTCTATTCCGGCTGACGGCCCCCCGTCAGCCGGATTTTACCGGCCTGGTAAGAGGTAGAGAAGCTGACGGCCGGAAGTGAAAGGCTGTGCAAGGCCAGAATGCATATTGACTGATTGCGGTCAACTCCCTAGTGAATCATGTTCCCGGGCGCCACCGTCGGCGTCGCAATCTGCGACTGGCTTGCATGAGCCGTTGCCGCCCGGTTGCGCAGCGGTAACCACAGCTGCACCCTGATGTTGTCATCAACCGAGTGAACAATATTCATGGCAGCACTGCGGTCAGCGACGACCATCTCCCACAGCGTCTCGCCCTGCACCTCGTAATCATTGTTAAAGGCGCTCACGCCAGCGAGAAAAGACCTGACCCGCATCACCACCTCTTCCTGCCCCTGGAAGCGGACACTGTATTTCAGATAACAACCTACCCGCAGCCAGTCAGGGTCATCACTCCGAACCCGGTTTTCATTGACCTGCAGCTGTAATACCTGGGCCGGTACCACAGCCTCTTCGATTTCCCTGATCAGCTCAGCCGCCAGCTGCGGCAGGGCTATGCTGTCAGACATGTCGCGGTCAGCATCCCATGAGCGGTCAGCAGCCTCCTCGAGCAGACGATGCAGGTCTGAAATGTCATCCGCACTCGCCTGCAACAACCCGGGCAGGCTGTCGAGTGCATCGCAAAACCTGTGAAAACTGCTGTCAAGCTGCAGCAGCATCACCTCGCTGGCTGACTCCCGCACCGGCGATGCCTGCATAACTGCAGTTTCCCCGTCGTCATCCGCTGTCTGCAGGACAACGCCCCCCGGCAGGGAAACCGGCAAGGCCAGGTTTTCACGAAAGCTGTTCAAGCAGGCGCCCAGGCTCTGCGAGGGTATAGTTGCCTGTGAATCGGCTGCATCGATGGCATCGGCAACAGCCCCGATCCGGCTGGAGACCTCCGCGTCCGGAAACAGCGAAGTGAATGCCTGCCCGCCGTGCTCTGCACGCCGCACGTGAACATCGTGAGGCAACACACCGAGCAGCGGAACATCAAGCCCCAGGTATTTTTTTAGCTTGCGGTTAAATGAGACATAGAGTTTTTTCGCGTCGGCGGCCGGGTCCAGCTGGTTGATCAACAGGTACAGATCGCCCTGAAAACCATTGAGCTGCAAAATCCGCAGCAATGCAAAAGCTTCCGACCGGGAACGTGGCTCTGCTGTAATCACCAGCAAGAGCCGCGACGATGCCCGGCAGCAGGCGAGCAAGGTACGTGCATCCATGCCGGAGGTGTCCACCAGGAAATCGTCATAGCCGTCCGCACAATCCATATCGGCTATGAGCTTCTGTACCAGCTGCCCATCCGCACGATCCCACTGCGATAACGGCATGACGGAGGCAAGAATATCAACACCCAGGTAACCCCTGCGCAGCAGTGAGTCACCGTGATCGGTTGAACGACGCTGCAACAACCCTGACCGGGGCAAGGCCAGCAGATCATCAATCGAGGAAGATGAACTGCCCTGGCTGAATATCGCCGCCTGGCGTCCGCGTCGCACCATCTCCAGTGCAATATTCAGGGTAAGGTGAGTAGTTCCCACCCGGTCAATACCACTGCAAATTGTAATTATTCTGGTCATAACCATTATTATTGTAGAGGATTGCGCCTGCCTGCCCCGCCATCCGGGACGGCTCTCCTGCCCGCAGCCTGTTTCAGGCCATTGTAACCTAATTCGCGGCGCTGACAGGACCTAGCGGCTCATTTCCTCTATTTGCAGACGCTGCTGCCGGCTTGTTTCCAGCAGCATTTTCTCGGCCTCGCCGGCCTTGTCGATCATATCGGTCTGCCCCTTCCAGACATGCCCTTCCTGCGGATCACCACATCCCGAACAAACCAGCATTGCTGCAAGTACCAATGTTAATAATTTTTTCACCTTGATTCTCCATCGTTTATGCTGCCTAAAACCTGCGTGCGGCGATGAGCCAGTCAATCATCTCCATGCACCTTATTGGTTCACTGATGTAATACCCCTGGTAATAGTCACAACCCATTGCCTTCAGACGCTTTTGTACCGCCGGGCTCTCCACGCCTTCCGCGGTCACGGTAAGGCCCATGCTATGGGCGAGGTCAATCGTGGCGCGGACAATCGAGGCATTGTCTTCATCCGTATCCATATCGATGACGAATGACTTGTCGACCTTGAGGGTATGCACCGGCAAACGCCTTAGATAGATCAGCGATGAATGCCCGGTACCAAAATCATCAATCGACAGCCGCAGGCCCATTGCAGCCATGCGGCCGAGCATATCGATTACCTGCTCCGGGTCGAGCATGACTCCCGTCTCGGTAATCTCGATCAATAGTGATTGCGGACGCAGCCGGTAGCGCGAAAGTGACCGGCCAATCGCATCTATCAGGCCCAGGTCATGCAGATTATGCATGGAAAGATTGATACCACCGCGCAAGCCGGGCTTGTTCTTTTGCATGAGCGCAAGCTCGCGACACGCGGTTTCGATAACCCACTCGGAGAGCTGCCTGATCAGGCCGCTTTGTTCGGCAACGCGAATAAATGTTTCCGGCATCATGATCTTGCCATCGCGCTGCTGCCAGCGCAGCAAGGCCTCCAGGTAACTCACCTCGCCAGTGGCGAAATCGATTACCGGCTGATACACCAGGTACAGGTCATCGGGTTCGATTTCCTTTCTCAGAATACTGTCAAGTGATTGCCTTGCGAGGTCGCTGGTCAGCGCACTTGCAGGATCATAGATGGCATAGCCCTGCTTGTTGTCTTTCACCGAATACATTGCCTGGTCGGCATAGCGCAACAGCGAATCTGAATCTTCAGCATGTTCCGGCAGCAAGGAGATACCAATACAAACAGATGCAGACAACTTGTGCCCCTCGATCTCGAAACCGGTTTGCATGGACTGAATAATCTTCTCGGCAACCTGGATCGCCTGCTGCCGGTCGGTATCTGGAAGAATAACGACAAACTCGTCACCGCCAAGACGTGCCAGGGTATCCGACTCACGCAATACGTCGCCGATTCGACTGACCACATCTTTCAACAGCAGGTCACCGGTGTGATGACCGAGCAGATCATTGACATATTTGAAGCGCACCATGTCAATCAGCAACAGCGCTGCTGTCGAAGGCATCCTGCGATGCTCGGCAATCAGCTGCTTCAGGCGGTCTTCCAGCAGGGCGCGGTTATAGGTGCCGGTCAGCGGGTCCCTGATCGCCATATCATGCAACGACTCATAGAGCTCACCAAGCTCGTGAAAACTGACCGGTTCAAGGCCGTCTTTCGCAGTCGCGGCATTGGAATCATGCGGCTTGCTGCCCGCCCGTTTGTCGCGAAGCTGGAAACTGAGATCCTTGAGTGGTTTGAAAACCGTGTACTTGACCAGCACCAGGGCAAACGCGACAGTCGTCAGGATGATCAATACCACCACGAGCAACAGGCGGTTATTGGTTTTATCGAGCTGCATGACCAGGGCATCGGCATTGCGAACCGAGGTGATCAACAACGCCGGGCGGGAATCATCGGCCCTGAGAATATAATTCGCACTGACAACGGCCGCTTCACTCTCATCCTGCCAGCCGGGCGAGCTGGACACAGCAACTCCATTCATCAATGCAACCCGTACCGGCATACCCACCCGGGTACCGATGCTGCGGAGTTGCACTACCGGGTTGACAATCACCTGCAGGTAACCCGCCGGATCGGGTCCGCCGACCGGCACCATCGTCGCGAGCAAGGGCGCCCCTGCAGCCAGGCAAAGCTCATGGGCCGGCTCGAGCCGTTCGGCTCCCTGGCGCAGGCGCATGGTCTCGATCAGGCGGGGACAAAACACCCCGCCGGGGCCGGCACTGACTGCCGTGCGCGTCACCGAGCCCAGCAGGCCGAGATCAACGTCGAATGCAGACAAACCGGCCACCTCGACCTGGTTGGAGATTTCCGCTGCCTGGCGGATCTGCTGCTCGAGAAAGGCGCTGATGACATCACCGTCTGCGGAATCAAATGCAGCATCGAAACGATCATTGTACTGGATCCGAAGTCCCAGCCGCCGTGCATCCTCAACAGCTTCATTGATCAGTTCAGCAACCCGCACCTCGACCAGGCGGGCCATGTACTGGCGCTGAAAATCAAATGCCAGGTCCCGGTAGGTTTGCGCACTGACAAACACCGTAGCCGCACTAATCACGCCTACCAGGATTATGGCAATCACCAGGCCAGACAACAGGTTGATATGTTTTTTCATTTACATGTAGATAACTGCCAGTTACCGCGTATACGCACCGAACTGCATCAAGCTTGTAAAAATAGTCATAAGGCTGATCCTGTAAACTGACTCTCACAGTTCATCAACACCCGCCAGCAGCTTGTCACAGCCCGCCTCGTCGAGAATAGTGATACCCAGCGTCTTTGCCTTGTCATACTTCGACCCCGGATTTTCCCCCGCGATGACATAATCGGTTTTAGCCGACACGCTGCCCGACACCTTTGCCCCCAGCACCTGCAGCCTGTCCTTCAGTTCATCACGCGTCACCGAGAGCGTTCCGGTCAGCACAAATGTCTTGCCGGCCAGCAGTTGTTGCACTGGTTTTGCAGCGCTCGGCCAGGTGATTCCGGCCTTGATCAGCCTGCCGATAACTTCATGGTTGTGGTCTTCCCTGAAGAACTCCACGATATTTTCAGCTACCACCGGGCCGACATCGCGCACCGCTTGCAGTCTCTGAAAATCCGCTTGCATCAGCACTGCCAGGTCGCCGAATTCCCGCGCCAGCAACTGCGCCGTGGTTTCACCAACCTCGCGGATACCGAGTGCGTAGATAAAACGCGCCAGTGTCGTCTGCTTGCTCTTCTCCAACGCCTGCAGCAGGTTGGCGGCGGACTTCTCCGCCATGCGCTCAAGACCGGCAAGATCATCCATCGACAGCTGGTAGAGATCACTGGCGTCATGCACCCGGTCCTTCTCGACGAGTTGTTCAACCAGCTTGTCGCCAAGGCCCTCAATATCCATGGCACGGCGCGAGGCAAAATGCTTGATCGTTTCCTTACGCTGCGCAGAGCAGAACAGGCCACCGGAACAGCGCATGGCTGACTCCCCTTCGATGCGCACCACGTGTGAACCACAGACCGGGCATTGAGCAGGCATCCGGAACCGCCGCGCACCCTTTTTACGCTTTTCCCTGATCACGCGGACAACTTCCGGAATCACGTCCCCGGCACGGCGTACAATCACTTGATCACCGGCACGCACATCCTTGCGTTCGATCTCGTCCTGGTTGTGCAGGGTCGCATTGGTCACTGTTACGCCGCCGACGAACACCGGCTCAAGCCGTGCCACGGGCGTCAGTGCCCCGGTACGCCCGACCTGTACATCGATACCCAGTACCGTGGTTTCCTTTTCCTGCGCGGGGAATTTCCGGGCAATCGCCCAGCGCGGCGCGCGCGCGACAAAACCCAGTTGCGCCTGCAAGGCCAGGCTGTCGACCTTGAACACTACCCCATCGATCTCGAAAGGCAATTTCTCACGCAATTTTTCATAGCGCCGGTAATACTTCCTGCAGCCATCAACACCACTGACCCTCTGGACATCGTCGTAGACGCGCAATCGCCAGCCTTGCAGCTGCTGCAGAATGTCCGTATGGGTGACTGCCAGCGCGCCACCCGTAACCTTGCCCACGCCGTAACAAAAGATCTCCAGCGGCCGCCCGGCGGTAACTTTCGGGTCCAGCTGGCGCAAGCTGCCGGCAGCCGCATTACGCGGGTTGATAAAGGGTTTCTGCCCGTGCGCCTGCGCCTGCTCATTCAGCGCCCTGAAACCCGTGTTCGACAGGTAGACCTCACCACGCACCTCCAGCAATTCCGGTATGTTTCTTCCGCCAAGCTTCAGGGGCACCGACGCGATGGTGCGCACATTCTGCGTCACGTCTTCGCCGCTTTCGCCGTCACCGCGGGTGGCTGCACGCACGAGTTTACCGCCTTCATATAACAGGCTGATGGCAAGGCCATCGAGTTTCGGTTCTGCCGCATAATCAACCGGATCGATGCCAAGCTTTTCACGCACGCGGCGATCGAAGTCGATGAGTTCATCATCAGAGAAGGCATTGTCGAGTGACAGCATGCGCACTTCGTGGCGTACTGCACCAAAGGATTTCAGTGGTGCCGCGCCAATTCGCTGCGTGGGAGAGTCCGGACTGAGCAGCTGCGGGTATTGTGCCTCGATGTCCTGCAGCTCGCGCAGCAGCAGGTCATACCCGGCGTCGGAAATCAGCGGGTCATCTTGAGTGTAGTAGCGGTAATTGTGTTCGTGCAGTTGTGCATGCAGTTCCCGGGTACGGTCTCGTACCTTTTTCGGTACCTTCATGACGCCCGTTTAGCCACCCGCTGTTGCAACTGGCAGTCAATAACCTGTTCACGCATATGGCCGATTGTCTGCTTCGTCAGGACACTGTGTGACACATCATAGAGCATGGCATCAAGGCTGTTCGCCAGTGCACGGGCGGCTGCAACCATCGCTTCAAATGCTTTCAGTGCATCGACCTGCCCAGGCACCTGGAAAAACAATACCAGCCCATCGGTAGTAAAATTCTGCATTGCAGAAAGATCGAAGGTACCCGGCTCCCTCACGCTGGCGAGCGAGAACAATAGCCTTTCCTGGCCGTCCTGCAGTTCGTGGCTATGGAAAATCTGCATATCACCGAACTCAAGACCGGCATCGGCGAGCGCACCCAGCAGGACCGGACCGCGAAAGGGAACCCCTTTCGGCGCCATCACGGACAGTGAAAAAACCTTTGTCGCGGCCGCGGCAGGAGCCGCCGCCTGTTGCCGCCGGCTTGCCCTTATCTCAAGCCCCGGTGCCGTATGTGTATCCGCTTCATCATCAGCCATCAACTGGCCGAGCCTTTCCAGTTCTTCATCGACCATGCCGTCGACATTGACACCTGCATCACTGGAGATGTTATTGCGTCCGCGCAGCGTTGGCCGCCTGCGCCGCCGTTGTGCCGAGGCCTTCAGCCTGCCCGGCAACCAGCCCAGCAAAAAAACAACAAGGACGATGCCGACGCCGGCAAGCAGAAGGATCAAGCGTATGTTTTCCATCAAGTAGATAATGCTCCGATTAAGCTGTCATTCAGTCAGGGTGAGGACTCACTTTCCCTCCGGAAGAAACCCGTCCTAAACCGCAACCATTTGAACGGCCGCCTCGACATCGACCGCAACCAGCCGCGACACACCCGGCTCGTGCATCGTCACACCCGTCAGTTGATTGGCCATTTCCATGGTGATCTTGTTATGGGTAATGAAAATAAACTGAATATGCTCGGACATTTGCCTGACCATGTCGCAGTAGCGGCCGACATTGGTATCATCGAGCGGCGCATCCACCTCGTCGAGCATGCAAAACGGTGACGGGTTCAGCCTGAAGATGGAAAATACCAGCGCAATTGCCGTCAATGCCTTTTCACCGCCGGAAAGCAGGTGAATGGTACTGTTGCGTTTGCCCGGGGGCCGCGCCATCACCGTGACCCCTGTGTCCAGCAGGTCTTCCCCTGTCAGTTCGAGGTAGGCATGCCCGCCGCCGAACAGGGTTGGAAAATTCTCCTGCAAACCGCTGTTGACCTGCTCGAAGGTTTCCTTGAAGCGTGAGCGGGTTTCGCGGTCAATCTTGGCAATTGCACTTTCAAGCGTTTGCAGTGCATCGGTCAGGTCGAGATACTGGGTATCGAGATAGACCTTGCGCTTTGACTCTTCTTCAAACTCTTCAATAGCAGCCAGGTTGATCGGACCAAGCCGCTCGATACGCCGTTCAAGCTTTTCAGCACGCTCAGTCCACGCTTCAACTGTTGCATTTTCATCCAGTTCGTCGAGCAGTGGCCTGAAGTCAAAACCGGCCGCGTTAATCTGCTCAAGCAGGGTATCGCTGCGTACCTTGACCTCCTGCCAGTCCATGCGATCCCGGTCGATCTGTTCACGCTGACTGCTCACCAGGCGTTCTTTCCTGATGCGTTCCTGGTCCAGTTCACGTGCGTGGTGCTCGATGTCTTCAACCTGTTTCCTGGCAGCCGACAGCTCGCCTTCCACCAGCATGCGCTTTGCCATCAATCCCTGCAGCTCTTCTTCGAGCTCAACGATAGGGGTGTCTCCCTGGCCAAGAATCGCTTGCAGTTCGTCACGACGCGTCGCCAGCAGTCGGCATTGCTCACGCATCCGCTCCAGCGCATGCTCCGTGCCCTGCCGTGTTGTACGCACGGATTGCGCACGCATTGCAAGTTCGTGCACTGCCTGCTGGTCAGTGCGGGCCTGTTCACGTGCATCATCGAGCAAGCCGCTCAGGTGCTGTTGCTTGCGGGTACGCTCTGCCCGTTCTTCTGCCAGTGTTTCAATTTCAGTGAGCGCCTGCTGCAACAGGGTTTGCGCATCTGCACGCTCCCGCGCCTCGTCTTCCTGCTGGGTGCGCAGTGCCTCTGATTCTTGCATGACAGCCTTGCTGCGCGTGTGTTCCTGTTCAAGCCGCGACTTGGCCGCAGCCAGCTGTGCCTGCTGATCAGCGGCCTGGTGGTGGGCCTCGTTGTAGTCGCGTTGCAAGCTGTCACGCTCCGCCTCGGCAGCCAGCAACTGTTCACGCGCCTGCGCAATGGCGCTGCGCAGGATATCAAGGTTGGCCGATTGCGCCGCGGACTGCGCCGTCAGCTCGGTGATTTCACGTTCGCGGGTAAGCACGCCGGCCTTCTCGTCGGCATCGCGCGCCACCCGCAGCCAGCCGTTGCCGATCCAGACACCCTCGCTGGTAATTACCGACTCATGCGCACCCAGCATGGCGCGCATTCCCAGGGCCTGTGACAGCGACTCAGCTACGTACACACCATCCAGCAGGGACGTCATCGGCCAGGGAGACTGTACCTTGTCGGTCAATTGCACGGCCTTGTTATCTGCAGCACCTGCCACGCCGCCGGCCTGCGTATCAAACAGTGCGACGGCGCCCTCTTCCAGCCCTGCCAGCAGCTGCTCAGCATCATCCAGGCCCGCCACGCAAACCGCTTCCAGGTAGGAACCCAGGGCGGTCTCCACGGCATGTTCCCAGCCCGGCTCGACCTGCAGCTGCTGTGCCAGTCGCGGTGCGGACTGCAGGCCCTTCGATTTCAGCCAGCCGCTGAACTGTTCGGAACGCTTGCCCAGGGCGGCATTCTGCAGTGTTTCGAGCGAGGCCAGCTGGCCGCGCGTGTCATGGTAAATACTCTGCAAGGCCGACTGTTCCTGTTCCTGTTGCTGCAGGCCGTTGCGTGTCGCGGTGATGCGCCGGGCCGCGGCATCCTGCTTCACCTGGAGGTCAGCAACAACCGTTTCGCGGGCTTCAGATTCGCGCGCCAGCTGCTCGATCTCTTTTTCAAGCGACCCGTCGCCGAGGGACTGCTGCTCCATGTCCATGCGCTGCAGCCGATCATCGAGTTGCTGCATGTGACGCTCGAGATGGTCGAGCCGGGTGCGTTCAACCTGCGCAGACTGGGCACGCTCGGCGGCGCGCTGATTGAATTCGTCCCACTCCTCCTGCCAGGCACGCATCGACTGCTCGACATCTTTCAGCGTTGTTGCAGACTGTTCGGCCTGTGCCTGTTTTTCATCCAGCTCGGGGGCAATGGCTTCAAGTTCACCTGCCAGCTCCTCCAGGCGGGAAGTATCGATGAGAATGTGCTCTTCAATTTCACCGAGGGTCTTTTCAGAACGCGAAAATTCCTGCTCATGCTGCAGGCGCGATTCCCGGCTGTGCTCTATGGCCTGTTCGATGCGCGCCACATCTGCGCCCTGCTTGTAGTATCTGCCCTGCACGCTGTTAAATGCATCATTGGCCCCGGTGAGACTGGCGCGTAATTTCTCCAGTTCGGACTCGATACTGCGCTGCGCAGCCAGCTCGGCCTGCATGGCCAGCTCACGCTCGTGCAGCTGCTGCTGGCGCTGTGCGCTTTCTTCATGCATGGCGTTATAGCGCAGCGACAGCAACTCCGCCTTGACCTGGCGCTCTTCTTCCTTGAGTTCCTTGTAGCGTCCCGCCGCGCGCGACTGGCGCTTCAGTTTGTCGAGCTGCTTGTCGATCTCTTCGAGCAGGTCATTCAGGCGATCGAGGTTCTCACGCGTATGCCGGATACGGTTCTCGGTCTCACGCCGGCGTTCCTTGTACTTCGAGATGCCGGCGGCCTCTTCAAGGAACGCGCGCAAATCATCCGGCTTGGCTTCGATCAGGCGTGAAATCGTACCCTGCTCGATAATCGAGTAACTGCGCGGACCGAGTCCGGTGCCGAGAAAGATATCGGTGATATCGCGACGCCGGCAGCGTGTATTGTTGAGGAAGTAATTGGACGTCCCGTCACGGGAGACCTGGCGACGGATGGATATTTCATTGTAAGCGGCGTATTCGCCGCCGATGGCACCATCGGCGTTATCGAACTCCAGTTCAATACTGGCGTGGCCAACCGGTTTGCGCGCATTCGAGCCGTTGAAGATGACGTCCGCCATGGATTCGCCGCGCAGATTCTTCGCCGAGCTCTCGCCCATCACCCAGCGCACGGCATCGATAATATTCGACTTGCCACAGCCGTTCGGACCAACGACGCCAACGAGATTACTGGGGATATAAATCGTGGTCGGATCGACGAAGGATTTGAAGCCCGCCAGCTTGATTTTGGTCAATCGCATGGACGCTGAGATTACCCGATTAAGGCCGAAAAATACAAGCTTTTGTTATTTTCCTGGACTTGCACACATCATCTTGTGTCCGTACCCTTAAGCCCATGTCGACCCAACCAAGCAAGAATCTGGACACCTTCGCCAGTCCGCACCCCGGGCGCGATTACTGCATCCGCATTCGCATACCGGAATTTACCTGCCTGTGCCCGAAAACCGGCCAGCCTGACTTTGCCACCCTGCACCTTGAATACATCCCCGATCAGCGCTGTGTCGAGCTCAAGTCCCTGAAGCAGTATATCTGGTCATTCCGCAATGAAGGCGCGTTTCACGAGGACGTCACCAACCGCATCCTCGATGACCTGGTAACGGCCTGCCAGCCGCGTTTCATGCGCCTGCGCGCCGAATTCTATGTCCGCGGCGGCATCTATACCGATGTGGTGGTCGAACACCGGCAGCCTGGCTGGACCCCGCAACCTGTCGTGGATATATAACTAAGTACTTGTCTTAATTATATATTATAAAAATCGATTTCGCGCAAAGCCGCAAAGGCGCCAAGAAGAACAAAAAATCTGCCACCGAGGGCACAGGGCACACAGAGTTCTTAAATCCAATACGCCCCTAAGGGGCAACCTGACTCTGAATAGACATTATGCACAGACCGGCCCGACTTCGAAGGACGCGGGTTACGCTTCGGGTGTAAGAACCGGCTTGAAGAGCAGAGCCATAATCGAAGAGGGGTAGACATTTTTTTTCTCTGTGTGCCCTGTGCCCTCTGTGGCAAGTATTCAGGGGTTTTTTCTTGGCGCCTTTGCGGCTTTGCGTGAGTAGCTTTTTAAAATGGTGACCGTCTGCAAGCAACCCTTTGCCCGGGAAGGCGGGTGACATTCTTCCTCGGCATCGATATCGGCACCTCGGCCTGCCGCAGCTGTGTCATCGATGCGGATGCCGTTATCCAGGCTGAGGTCCGCACCCCGCTGCCTGCCCCGTTGCGCAGCGGTGCCGGCGTCGAGCAGGACCCGCAATGCTGGTGGCAGGCGCTGACAGACAACCTCGATGAACTGGCCGGCAGGGTTGCGCTGTCATCCGTCGGGGCCATCAGCCTCGATGCCACCTCCTCGACCCTGCTACTCTGTGACGCCGACGGCAGACCGTTGGCACCGGCATTGATGTACAACGATGCCCGCGCCATTCGCGAGGCCGGGCGACTCGAGCGCATCGTACCCGTGAACAGCGCCGCCCATGGTGCCAGCGCCAGCCTGGCGAAGCTGCTCTGGCTCAGGCAATCCCCGGCAGGCAGACAGGCCCGCTTTGCCCTGCACCAGGCCGACTGGCTGATCGGCCGCCTGTCTGGCCAGTTCGGGGTCAGCGATGAAAACAATGCCCTGAAACTCGGCTACGACATCATCCGGCGCCGCTGGCCGGACTGGCTGGCCCGGCTGGACATCCCGCCATTACTGTTTCCCGAGGTCGTGCCGGCAGGCCGGATCATCGGCCGGCTGGGTGACGAATATTGCCGGCGCTGGGGCTTCACCGTGGGCACGCGCGTGACCAGCGGTACAACCGACAGCACTGCAAGTTTCATGGCGACGCGGGCCACGGCGGGTGGGGCCGTCACCTCGCTGGGCAGCACGCTGGTGTTGAAAGTGCTCACGCGTGAGCCGCTGTTTGCTCCCGAAAACGGCATTTACAGTCACCGGCTGGGTAATCTGTGGCTGGCCGGCGGCGCCTCCAATAGCGGTGGCGCGGTGTTGCTGCGCTACTTCAGCCTGGCCGACATCAAGCGTCTCACGGCCCTGCTGCAACCGGATCGGCCGACCGGGCTGGATTACTACCCGCTGCTGTCCCCCGGTGAACGCTTTCCGCTGAACGATCCGCTGCTGGCCCCGCGCCTTGAACCGCGCCCGGATGACGACGCCGTTTTCTTCCAGGGCATGCTGGAAGGCATCGCGGCCATTGAAAAAAGCGGTTACCGGCGACTGGCGCAACTGGGTGCACCCTGGCCTGAAAAAGTCATCACCACCGGGGGCGGCGCCGCGAATCACGGCTGGCAATCCATCCGCGCGCGCCAGCTGGGAATCCCGGTGGTCGCCGCTGAACACCAGCAAGCCGCCTACGGGGCGGCATTACTGGCCCGCAGCAGCGCGGCGTTCCCGGCCTGATCAATCAATAACCCTGCAGGAGCCAGCGCCAGCTGGCGAGGTGTTCGCGATAATTCTGCGTAAGCGCTTTTCGCGGCTGCAAGGCGCTCCTA
>JBATIF010000178.1:0-2874 GCA_049667605.1 Gammaproteobacteria bacterium | reverse complement strand
GCCTGATCGTGTCACCGCCGAAGGCCGGTAAAACCATGCTGCTGCAGAATATTGCGCAATCGATTGCCTCCAATTACCCGGATGTGTACCTGATCGTGCTGCTGATTGACGAGCGTCCCGAGGAAGTCACCGAGATGTCGCGCTCGGTCAAGGGTGAAGTCGTTTCCAGCACCTTTGATGAACCGGCAAGCCGGCATGTACAGGTTGCCGAAATGGTCATCGAGAAGGCGCGCCGCCTGGTCGAACACAAACACGACGTCGTCATCCTGCTCGACTCCATCACCCGTCTTGGCCGCGCCTACAATACCGTCGTGCCCTCATCCGGCAAGGTATTGACCGGCGGTGTCGATGCCAATGCCTTGCAGCGCCCGAAGCGTTTCTTCGGCGCCGCACGCAACGTCGAGGAAGGCGGCAGCCTGACCATCCTGGCAACCGCGCTGGTAGATACCGGTTCGCGCATGGATGACGTGATCTACGAGGAGTTCAAGGGCACCGGCAACCATGAAATCCACCTGGAGCGCAGAATCGCTGAGAAGCGCGTCTATCCCGCCATCAACCTCAACCGCTCCGGCACCCGCCGCGAAGAGCTGCTCACCGACCCGAAAGAACTGCAGAAGATGTGGATACTGCGCAAGCTGCTGCACCCGATGGACGAACTCGCCGCCATGGAATTCCTGCTCGACAAGCTGAAATCAACCAAGAACAACGGGGAGTTCTTTGATTCGATGAAACGGTGAGAGCGGTTAGAAGTGAGAAGTGAGAGGTGAGAAGTTAGAGGTGAGAAGTGAGAAGTTAGAAGTGAAGAGTGAGAAGTGAAGAGTGAGAAGTGAGAAGTGAAGAGTGAAGAGTGAAAAGTGAGAAGTTAGAGGTGAAAAGTTAAAAGTGAAGAATAATGAGCGACGGTCCAGTAATAATCAGGCTCCCTGATGCCCGGGTTTAATTTTTTCGTGTTCTTCCGTGGATTCCGTGGCCATTAAGGTTTTGTCTTTCACTTTTCACTCTTCACGTCTCACGTCTCACTTCTCACCTAAATTCCGCAGCCGGTTCATGCGCAGTTCCAGCGGCGGGTGCGTCGCCATCAGGCTGCTGGCTTTCTCCCTGAAATTCCTGAACGGGTTGACGATAAACATGTGTTGCGTGGCGCGGTTGGCCCCGGTAAAGGGGCGCGCCTGGGTCGCCAGTTTTTCCAGTGCTGAAATCAGACCCTGCGGGTGCCGCGTCAGGCGCACGCTGGTCGCATCGGCGAGAAATTCCCGCTGCCGTGAGACTGCCATCTGCACCAGCAAGGCAAAGATTGGCGCCAGTGCGGCAAACACCATCAGCACGATCACCAGAATTGCCGCGCCACCGCCGCCACGACCGGAGCGGCGTGAACGGCCGGAGAAATACAGCGAACGCAGTGCACCGTCACTCACCAGTGCAATCAGGCCGACGATCACGCCCACTGCCGTCGCATAACGGATATCCCAGTTGACGATATGCCCCATCTCGTGCCCGATTACGCCCTGTAATTCCTCGCGGTTGAGCGTGTCCAGCAGACCGCGGGTAACACCGATGGCCGAGCGCGCCGGGCTCATCCCGGTTGCAAAGGCATTCAGTGCATCGGTTTCAATCATGTAGACGCGCGGCTTGCGGATACCGGCCGCTATCGCCATTTCCTCCACCACATTGTGCAGTTGCGGTTCCTGCGCCGCGGACACTTGCGTTGCACCGGTCAGGCGCAGCACGATCCGGTCACCGGCGCGAAAGGTAATCCACGACCAGCAACCGCCGATGAGCAGCAGCACCAGCGCACACCATATACCCCATTTGCTGGTGAACCAGATGTCTTCGACCCCGGCAGGGATGACACCCAGCAGCAGCTGCGCAGTCCAGCCCAGCAGATAGCCCAGTACCACAAGAATGAATAACAGGAACAGAATAAGCCGGCGGGTGGCCTTTTGATTGGCGCGTGCCGCCGCCACGAAATCGGTACGCCGCAGCACCTTGTTGCGCAGGCGCGGGTGTTCCTGCCAGTCGCTTGCAAGCGGGGCACCGCACTGGCGGCAAGTGCTGGCGTGCGGACGATTTGTCGCGGCACATTCAGGACACGGCTTTTTATGTGAAGATGTCATCCGAAACCTTTATTTAAAGGCTCTTCCCAAAATCAGGAGGGTAGATAACCGTTGCAGGGCCGAATTCATTCGGCCAACAACCTTGTCAAATTAACGCAGGTCAACCTCGGGGGTAGCCATCTCCACTGCCGGCACCTCGAAGTACTCCGCCTCTCTGAACCTGAACATGCCGGCAATGATATTGGAGGGAAATGCCTGCACGCCGTTATTGAGCGCCATCACGCTGTCATTGTAAAACTGCCGGGAAAAGGAAATCTTGTTCTCCGTCGCACTCAACTCTTCCATCAGCCGGGTAACGCTCTCGTTGGCCTTCAGGTCAGGGTAGTTCTCCATCAGGGCAAACAGCTTGCCCATGGCGCCGCCAAGCAGGGTCTCGGCCGCAATGGCCTCTTGCGTACTGCCGGCAGCAACCGCCTGGTTACGTGCCTGGATGACTTTTTCCAGGGTTTCCTGCTCGTAGGACATGTAGTCCTTGACCACTTCCACCAGGTTGGGAATCAGGTCATGGCGGCGTTTCAGCTGAACGTCGATCTGCCGCCAGGCATTCTTCACCTGGTTGCGCAAACTCACCAGGCGGTTGTAAAGCAGCATACCCCACAGGGGGATGCCGATGATGAGTGCGACGATGATCCAGCCGATGATTTCCATCTTAAACTCCTTAAAAAAGGTGAAAAGTGAAAAGTAAAGAGTGAAAAGTATGGTCAACCCCCTTCACGTCTCACTTCTCACTTCTCACTTCTCACTTCTCACTTCTCACTTC
>JBATIF010000177.1:0-26761 GCA_049667605.1 Gammaproteobacteria bacterium | reverse complement strand
CCGAGCTTTGCCATCAGTTCGCGAATCTCGCCGGCGACGAAGAAGAAGTAGTTCACCACGTGTTCCGGCTTGCCGGTAAAGCGTTTGCGCAGTTCCGGGTCCTGGGTCGCGACACCGACCGGGCAGGTATTGAGGTGGCACTTGCGCATCATGATGCAGCCCTGGACGATCAGCGGCGCCGTGGCAAAGCCGAATTCGTCGGCACCCAGCAGTGCGCCGATGACCACGTCGCGGCCGGTGCGCATGCCGCCATCGACCTGCACCGCGATGCGCGAACGCAGGTTGTTCATCACCAGTGTCTGGTGGGTCTCCGCGAGGCCGATTTCCCAAGGGGAGCCGGCGTGCTTGATCGAGGTCAGCGGGCTGGCGCCGGTGCCGCCGTCATGCCCCGCGATGGTGACGTGATCGGCATGTGCCTTGGAAACACCGGCTGCAACCGTGCCAACGCCGACTTCGGAAACCAGCTTGACGCTGATACCCGCTTGCGGGTTGACATTTTTCAGATCGTGGATCAGTTGCGCCAGGTCCTCGATGGAGTAGATATCGTGATGCGGCGGCGGCGAGATCAGGCCAACACCCGCGGTTGAGTGGCGCACCCTGGCGATGGTTGCATCGACCTTGTGGCCGGGCAGCTGTCCGCCCTCGCCGGGCTTGGCCCCCTGCGCCATCTTGATCTGGATCATGTCGGCGTTGACCAGGTACTCCGTGGTAACGCCGAAGCGGCCGGATGCCACCTGCTTGATAGCCGAGCGTTTTGAATCCCCGTTGGGTAGCGGCTTGAAGCGCTCGGTCTGTTCGCCACCCTCGCCGGTATTGGATTTTCCGCCGATGCGGTTCATGGCAATGGCGAGCGTGGTGTGTGCCTCGTAGGAAATGGAACCGAATGACATGGCGCCCGTCGAGAAGCGCTTGACGATGTCCTTCGCCGGTTCGACTTCATCCAGCGGTACCGGTGCTGCCGGAAAGTTGAATTCGAACAGCCCGCGCAGGTTCAGCAGCTGTTCATTTTGTTCATCAACCAGCTGCGAGAACTCGTGGAAGGTCGTGGCATCGTTCGCGCGGGTGGCATGCTGCAGTTTTGCAATGGAATCCGGTGTCCACGTGTGCGCCTCGCCACGCAGGCGGAAAGCGTAATCACCACCGACATCGAGCTTGTTGCGGTAGATCGGGGAGTTGCCGTAGGCATTCTGGTGCCAGCGTACGGTTTCGCCGGCGATCTCGGCAAGCCCGATGCCTTCAATGGTGGTTGCCGTGCCGGTGAAGTAGGTGTCCACAAATTCGCTGCTCAGGCCGACGGCATCGAAGATCTGCGCCCCGCAGTACGACTGGTACGTGGAGATACCCATCTTTGACATGACCTTGAGCAGTCCCTTGCCGATGGCTTTTATGTAACGTTTACAGATCTCGTCTTGGTCGAGCTTCTCCGCTAACTGTTCACGAATGGAGATAATGGAATCAAAAGCCAGGTACGGGTTGATTGCCTCGGCGCCATAACCGGCAAGCGTGGCAAAGTGGTGAACTTCACGGGCAGCGCCGGTCTCGACAACCAGCCCTGACTCGGTGCGCAGGCCGGCGCGCACCAGGTGGTGGTGGACGCTGGAAGTAGCCAGCAGGGCGGGAATCGCCAGGCGATCGATGTTGGCGCTGCGGTCAGACAGGATGAGAATGTTGAAACCTTCCTGCACCGCCTTTATTGCCTGCTGACAGACCGAGGCGAGTGCAGCCTGCATGCCGTCGGCGCCTGCTGTGGCTTGATAGCAGATATCAATCGTATGCGTGCGGAACGCACCGCTGGTGTGATCCTCGATATGCCGGATACGCTCGATATCGGTGTTGGTCAGGATTGGCTGGCTGACTTCAAGACGCATGTGCTGGTTGTTTGATTCAAGCCCCAGCAGGTTCGGGCGCGGTCCGATGAGCGACACCAGGGACATCACCAGTTCCTCGCGGATCGGGTCGATCGGCGGATTGGTTACCTGGGCGAAATTCTGCTTGAAGTAGTTCGACAGCGGCTTCGGTTTGCTCGACAGCACCGCTACCGGGTTGTCGGCGCCCATCGAGCCGATGGCCTCCTGGCCGGTGAGGGCCATCGGGGTCATCAGGAACTTGATGTCTTCCTGGGTGTAGCCAAACGCCTGTTGCCGATCGAGCAGGGTGTCGTGATCCGGGGCCATCGCGCCGACCTCGCCGGGCAGATCGCCGAGCCGGATCTGGGTTCTGTCCAGCCTGCCCTGGTAGTCATGGCTGCCGGCGAGGCTGTTTTTGACTTCCTCGTTGTCGATGATGCGGCCCTGTTCCAGGTCGATGAGGAGCATCTTGCCGGGTTGCAGGCGCCATTTTTTTACAATGCGCGCTTCCGGGATGTCGAGTACGCCCATTTCAGAGGCCATTACCACGACGTCGTCATCGGTGACCAGGTAGCGCGCCGGGCGCAGGCCGTTGCGGTCGAGGGTGGCGCCGATCTGGCGGCCGTCGGTGAAGGCAACGGCAGCCGGACCGTCCCAGGGTTCCATGACGGCGGCATGGTATTCGTAGAAAGCACGGCGCTTTTTCTCCATCAGGGGGTTGCCTGCCCAGGCCTCCGGGATCAGCAGCATCATTGCATGTGCCAGGGAGTAACCGCCGTTGACCAGTAATTCCAGTGCATTGTCGAAGCAGGACGAGTCTGACTGGCCTTCGGCAATCAGCGGCCAGAGTTTCTGCAGATCGTCACCGAACAGGCTGGATTTCATGGATTGACGGCGCGCATTCATCCAGTTGATATTGCCGCGCAGGGTGTTGATCTCGCCATTATGGGCGATCATGCGGAACGGATGAGCCAGGTCCCATGACGGGAAAGTATTGGTTGAGAAACGCTGGTGCACCAGGGCAAGTGCCGAGGTCAGCCGCGTGTCGTTCAAATCGGTGTAGTAGCTGTTGACCTGGTTGGCGAGCAGCATGCCCTTGTAGCACAGGGTGCGCGCCGACATGGACGGCACATAGAAGGTCTCGCAGCCCTGCCGGTCTGAATTCTGCAGCGTGATTTCGACGCGCTTGCGGATAATGAAAAGCTTGCGTTCGAAGGTATCGGTATCCGGGCAGTTGTCGCCCTTGCTGATGAATACCATGCGCATCACCGGTTCAACCCGCCTGACGGATTCACTCAGGCCGGAGTTGTCGGTGGGTACGTCGCGCCAGCCGAGCAGGCCCTGGCCTTCCTCGGCGATGATCGCGCTGATCAGGGATTCACAATAACTGCGGATCTCGTCGCGGGCGGGCAGGAACAGCATACCCACGCCATAGTCACCGGCGGCCGGCAGCTCGATGCCGAGGGCGGCGCATTCCTCGCGCAGGAAGGCATCCGGTATCTGCATGAGGATGCCGGCACCGTCACCGGCCAGCGGGTCGGCGCCCACCGCGCCGCGGTGGGTCAGGTTTTCCAGGATGCGAAGGCCCTGCTGGATAATTTCATGACTCTTGCGGCCCTTGACGTTGGCGATGAAGCCGACGCCACAGGCATCATGCTCGTTGGCAGGGTCGTACAAGCCTTGTCGGGGTGGAAGCATGCCGTACTTCATTGGTATTACCCGCTAGTGAGGTTTCTCAGCCCGGCGACCAGGTTACGGGTGCCGTGAAAAACTATAATAAGTAGTGCCTTGCATCCCTGCAGACAATCCCCGTTCGGCTAAGTTCGGCCCGCATCCAGGCGGGGGCCAAAAGGCCGAACAGTATAGCGCCACCGGGCCGGTGGTTCAATTTTCAGGGGGGATTTTCCTTTTTAATTACAGGGATATGCAAACTGGCCGGGCAGCAGCCTATTGCGGGTGTGCCTGCATGAAAACCACCTGGTAGCCGCGCTTGAGTTGTTCATCGCGCACAGCCAGCATTGCGGCCTCGGCACTGGCCTGTTCGTCGAAGTGCTCTTTTTTGATCCGGCCGGCGGCGCCCTGGTAGCCCCACTCCCGGATCAGGGTCCAGCCCTCGAGCAGATCCTCCTGCAGGTGCAGGTGATAGAAGCGGGGTGCCTTGTCGCCCTGTGGCGGGATTTGCATGTAGATGCGCATATGTCTCGTAGTATAAAAAAAGCAAAATTATCTCGCGCAAAGACGCAAAGGCGCCAAGAAGATCAAGATCAAAGCCACAGAAGGCACACGACTGCATGGATGCAGGAGGTAGAGTAACGCATGGAGCGGTTACCGAGAGCACACAGAGATAAAGATTGATACTTTCCATGGAAAGAAACGGATTTTCCTCGATGGAATATAAGATCGCCATTTAAGGCCAAATTACAGTCAGGATTCGGGAATTTCATCAAACCTGACAGAAACAATATTTAATTGCTTTTCTCTGTAACCTCTGTGATCTCTGTGGCAAATATTTTTTGCCTTTCTTGGCGCCTTTGCGTCTTTCGGTAACTGCTCCTGCGTTACTCTACCTCCTGCATCCCTGCAGTCGTGCGCGAGACGCCTTTTATACATTCAAATCGCCGGATCAAACGTTCGCTCGTATTCGGCGATGGCGTAGCGGTCGGTCATCCCGGCGATGTAGTCGGCGACCGCGCGGGCGCGGCCGTAGTTGCCGTCTGCCGCTTCCAGCCGGGCAACGTGCAGGCGCGGTTCGTCCGGCAGCAGGCGTATGTCGCTGATAAAGGCCTCGAACAGGGCGGTGACGGTGCGTGCGGCCTTGGTGCTCATGCGGTGTACCCGGTAATGCCGGTAGAGGTTGTCGCGCAGGAAGCGTTTCAACTCGAGGTTCTTCTCGCGCATGCTGTCACTGAACCCGATTAACGCAGCGTCGTGGTTGCGCACCGCCTCGAGATCGGCCGGACTGGCCCGTTCGAGATTGCGACTACTGGTTTCGATCAGGTCGATTACCTGGCAGCCAATCAGGCGCCGCACCACTTCGTGGATGGTGCGGCGCGCGGGCAGGTCGGGGTAAAGCCGGCGTACCGTTTCTTGTTGTTCACGATACAGTTCAATCTCGGTCAGTGAATCGACATCAACCAGCCCGGAGCGCAGGCCATCGTCGACATCGTGGCTGTTGTAGGCGATTTCATCGGCGAGGTTCGCCAGTTGCGCCTCCAGTGAGGCCTGTTGCTTTTCGATGAAGCGCCGGCCCAGTTCGCCCAGCGCCGCGGCATTCTTCATGGAGCAGTGTTTGAGAATGCCCTCGCGGGTTTCGAACGTCAGGTTCAGTCCGGGGAATTCCGCGTAGCGATGTTCAAGTTCATCGACGACCCGCAGCGATTGCAGGTTATGCTCGAAGCCACCATAATCTTTCATACAGGCATTCAATGCATCCTGGCCTGCATGCCCGAACGGGGTATGGCCAAGATCGTGGGCCAGTGCGATAGCCTCGGTCAGGTCTTCGTTGAGATGCATGGCGCGTGCAATTGAACGCGCTACCTGGGCGACCTCGATGGAGTGTGTCAGCCGGGTACGGAACAGGTCTCCCTCGTGATTTACAAATACCTGGGTCTTGTATTCCAGCCGCCGGAAGGCGGCGGAATGAATAATGCGGTCCCGGTCACGCTGGAATTCCGTTCGGTACGCCGGGGCAGGTTCGTGATGCCGGCGGCCTTTGGAACAGTGCCCGCTGACGGCGTAGGGCGCGAGTGCCGGGTGTTGCGACAGGCTGGCTGCGTTACTCATGACACCTCAGGCCGCCGCCAGTGTTTCATCGAGCAGCTTGCCATCAAAGTCGCTGGTCACAATGGCATCACCGATGGCCTTCAGCAGAATCAGGCGTATACCGTCATCGACGACCTTTTTATCGACCGCCATGAGCTTCATGAAACGTTCCGGGTTCATTTCATCCGGCGGGCGTGTTGGCAGGCCTGCCTGTTGCAACAGTTTTTCGATGCGCATAACCGCCTCCCTTGCCAGCCAGCCATGCCGTGCCGACAGGTCGGCAGCCATGAGCATGCCGGCGGCTATCGCTTCGCCGTGCAGCCAGCTGCCGTAACCGGTGCCGGTTTCTATGGCATGTCCGAAGGTATGGCCGAGATTGAGCAGCGCACGTTGACCGCTTTCGCGCTCGTCGGCCGCGACAATTTCAGCTTTCAGCGCGCAGGAACGTTCGATCGCCCGGGCCAGTGCCTGTTTGTCACGCGCCTTGAGCAAGTCGATATTTTCTTCCAGCCAGTCAAAGAACGCGGCATCGCGTATCAGGCCGTACTTGATGACCTCGGCAAGCCCGGCGGCCAGTTGCCGGTCGTCGAGGGTGTCGAGGGTGTCGGTATCGATCAGCACGCAGGCGGGTTGGTGGAATGCGCCGATCATATTTTTTCCAAGCGGGTGATTGACGCCGGTCTTGCCGCCGACCGATGAATCTACCTGCGCCAGCAGCGTTGTCGGGATCTGCAGAAAGGCCACGCCACGCTGATAGCTGGCTGCTGCGAAGCCGGTAATGTCGCCGATAACACCGCCGCCCAGGGCGACCAGCGTGCAGCCGCGGTTAAACCTGTTTTCCAGCAGTGCACTGAATACCCGGTTCAGTGTGTCGAGGTTCTTGTACTGTTCGCCATCCGGCAGGATAACGGTCGCCAGTTCAAAGTCGCTGAAGACGGCGCGTACGCTGTCGAGATAGAGTGGCGCAATGGTTTCGTTGGTCACCAGCATGACCTGGCGGCCATGCACATGTTGCGTCAGCAGACGGGGGTCGCCCAGCAGGCCGTGGCCGATAAAAATCGGGTAGCTGCGTTCGCCAAGTTCAACCGTTAATGTATTCATAGCCCCGGATTGTATCCGCACAATCAGGCAGGATAGCGAAAAAAGTCGCCGGAGGGAAAACTCCGCCTGTTTTCCGGCAGGCAGCCGGTTTATAGCTGTAACTCCCGGATGATTTTTCTGACAACATCGCGGACACGCATGCCATCGGTCTCGATGACGAGATGTGCGGTTTCCCGGTAGAGCGGGTCGCGTATTTCCAGCAGTTCTTCCAGTGTTTTGCGCGGGTCCGGGGTTTGCAGTAACGGCCGGTTACGGTCCCGTGATGTTCGCGAGAGTTGTTGCTTGACCGAGGTATGCAGGTAGATGACGAAGCCACGGCTACGGAGGCGTTCCCGGTTCACCGGGTCGAGGATGGCACCACCACCGGTTGCCAGCACGATATTCGGCAGCCGGGTAAGTTCATCAATCACTGCGGATTCGCGCTTGCGGAAACCGGCTTCACCTTCCAGCTCGAATATCAGCGGGATATCCACCCCGGTGCGCTGTTCTATTTCATGGTCGCTGTCATGGAATGGCATCGACAGCTGTTTTGCAAGCTGCCGGCCAATGGTGGATTTGCCGGCCCCCATGGGACCCGTAAGAAAGATACTGCCCGGGGTTTTCATGTCGGGCGGGTTTGCCGGTAGCGGGCGAAACCGGCAGGTATTGCCGGCAGCGGATGGCTAGATATTGATATCTTCCCTGACAATCTTCGGTGTTACGAAAATCAGCAGTTCGGCCTTGTCATTCACCGTCATTTTCTTGGTGAACATCCAGTCAACCAGCGGCAACTCGCCGAAGAAAGGCACGCGATCGATTTCCTGGGATTTCTCCTGCTCGTAGATGCCGCCCAGCACCAGGGTTTCGCCATTATCGACAAGCACCTGGGTTGAGACTTCGTTGGTATCGATGCTCGGGACGCCGAGGAAGACTTCGCCGACACTGTCCTTGTTCACCTGCAGGTCCATGATAATGCGGTCATCCGGTGTAATTTGCGGCGTGACGCGCAGACTCAGCACCGCCTCCTTGAACGATACGCTGGTCGCACCACTGGAAGAGGCTTCCTGGTAGGGGATTTCCACGCCCGACTTGATAAAAGCCGATTGCTGATTCGAGGTGAGAACCCGCGGGCTGGAGATAACCTCGCCGTGGCCTTCTGCCTCCATGGCGGTCAACTCCAGCTGCAGCAGGTGGCTGCCAAGCTTGCCGATTGCAAGGCCGAACGAACTGGTTGCGCCGATAACCGGCAGGTCGACCATCAGGCCTTCAACGCCGCTGCCTGCCGGGGATTCAAAACCGGTGGTTGGGGTAAAGGCGGTATCACCGGCAAGCTTGCCGCCAAATGTACGGAAATGATCTTCGTTAAATGTGGTGGTTTTGGAGAGACCGAAGGTGACGCCAAGGTCCTTGGAAAAATCATTGCTGGCAATAACGATTCTCGATTCGATCAAAACCTGTCGAATCGGTATATCCAGTCGTGCCACCAGGGCGCGGATTTCAGCCAGTTTTGCTGCCGTGTCCTGCACCAGCAGGGTGTTGGTGCGCTCGTCGATGGTGGCCTTGCCCCTGCCTGACAGCAGGTTGGTCTCTTCGCTCTTCATCAGGTTTGCGATATCCGATGCCTTGGCATAATTGATCTGGATAAATTCTGAATAGAGCGGTTCGAGTTCCTCGATCTGTTTCTGCGATTCGAGTTCCAGTTTTTCGCGCGCGGCGATTTCTTCACTGGGAGCAACCAGCATGACATTGCCGGTTTGACGCATCGCCAGGCCCTTGGTCTTTAGAATGATGTCAAGCGCCTGGTCCCAGGGAACATTTTTCAGGCGCAGCGTCAGGCTGCCGCTGACGGTGTCGCTCACAACTATATTTATACCGGTGAAATCGGCAATCAGCTGCAATACAGAACGGGCCTCGATATCCTGGAAGTTCAGTGAGAGCCTCTCGCCAAGGTAGCCGAACTCGTCTTTCTTGGCGGCTTCTTCCTCTTGCTGGGTAAGTGTCCGGACTTCGATTGTGAACTGGTTGCCTGACTGATAGGCAATGTACTCGAATTTACCCATGGGAGAGATCACCATGTGTACATCTTCGCCCTTGCCGTAGGCATCGATCGTCTTTACCGGTGTTGCAAAGTCGCGCACATCAAGCCGTCTTTCCATCTCCCGCGGCAACCGTGCACGGTAGAAATCCACCATAACCTTGTCGTCCTCCTGCTTCATGTCAACAGGTATGGAGGGATCAGACAGGGTCACGATGACGCGGCCTTCGCCGGCTTCGCCGCGGCGGAAATCTATGTTACTGATGCTGCCGGAAGCAGTGCCCAGTGCGGCAGCCGCCGTGGCGCGTGCCTCGGACAGCTGACTGCCGGCATTTTGCACGGTAAGGATAATCTTGTTGCCCTCTGCACGGGCCTCGTAGGGAACCATGTCAAGCAGATTAACGACAACGCGGGTCCGTCCCTTTGCTTCAACGACAGCTATGCTTTCAGCCATGCCAATACCGATCGGCTGCTTGCGCTGTTTCAATTCATTGGTTGTGTTTGGAAAATCCAGTGCAATGCGGGCCGGGTTATCAATAGTGAAACTGAGCGGGGTCGTGGCGGGTTGGCTCATGGTCAGGGTAATAACTGCCTTGTTGCCGGGCAGGGCTGCAAAATCGAGGGCCTCGATGGAATTACTGGCTGCATGTGCAGAAATAAACCCACCTGCGAAAAGCAGGGCTGTTGCAAACAGCAGGTTTTGCACTGTATTGCGTCCGAATTGCCTGGCGGCCCGAAACAGTGAAACGTGTTTTGCCGGTGCGCGATGAGTGGTGTTTCCGTTCATTGCCATGCCCCTGTGGGATTATTCGCTGATTGTAATCGAAGCGGGGCGTTCCACCCAGCCCCCGATACCATCCGGAATGATTTCAGTAAATTCAACTTCAAAATCTGTGATCTGGGTAATCTTGCCGTGATTCTGACCAGCATAGTTACCGGGTTGCACGCGGTGTATGGTGCCATCGGTGTCGTTGATTAGTGCCCACCTCTGCTCGTGTTGCTCCAGTGTCCCAACCATTCTCAGGCTATCAAGGGGGAATTCCTCGAGAGGCTCTGTTGGCCTTTCGAAATCAGGCGCAATGCCGTTACCCGATGAGAGTAGGGTTGCAGCGCGCGGCTGGGAAAATGTGGGTTCGGTAAACGGATCCCGCAGATCATTTGCCTGATAGACAAAGGACTCGTAGGGCTCGAATTCGGGCAGTGGCTCGATGCTGGTTTTTTGCCGGCTTTTCACCTCTTCCACGTAGAGTTCGAGGTCATTTGTCGATTCACCGCTGCAGGCGAGCAGCAACCCGGAAACTGAAATAACGCAAAGCCAGCGTACGGAGAATCGATAAGCCCTGCTCATTATTTTGCCCCATCCTGCTTGTTTATCTCACTATCTTCGAGATAGCGGTAGGTCTTGGCGGTTAGATTCATGGCCAGCAGACCCTTGTCTTTCCCGAGTCGGGAGATGCTGATGTTGTGCAGGGTAACAATGCGTGGCAGGGAGGCAAGACCGCTTACGAATGCTCCGAATTCATGGAATTTGCCAACGACTCGAATACTGATAGGCAGTTCAGCATAGAATTCTTTCGGGTTTTCGTTCTCTGGCTTGAATAACTCAAACTCGAGGCCGCTGGCGAGGCCGGTCTGTGAGATATCAACCAGCAGGTCGGCAACTTCCGTCTTGTTCGGTAACTGGCGCAGCATGGCACCAAAAGATTCGCGCATCTCTTCCAGCTGCTGTTCATAAGCTTCCAGGTTGGTTGCCTGTTCCGACTTTTTCTCGAACAGGCTTTTCAAATCAGTCTCGATCTGCGCTGTCTTGTCCAGTTCCAGCAATTGGTCCTTGGTATGAAACCAGTAGCCGAGAAACATGATACTGCCCATCATGAACAGGATCACGACCGCGCGTGCAGCGGCTGGCCAACGTGCGATATTCGTCAGATCAAGCTCTTCCAGGTTCAGGTTCACAGCCCACCTCCGCTGCTTGCTTCGTCCTGGAAGTTATCACGCGTCCGCTGGCTTCCCCTCAGGGTGAAATTCGCAATCCGCCGGCGGTTGTCTTCAGTTGTCGTAATCTGGTCAAGGCGTGGATCGCTGAACCATTCTGATGCGTCTATGTTGCGCATATAGTCCGAAACACGTGCATTCGACTGCGCAACTCCCTGCATTGTCAGATTTCTGTTTACCTGGGTAAAGTTATTGATGAATACACCATCGGGCAGGGATCTTACGAGTTCATCCATCAGGTGTACGCTTTCCGGGCGGCTGCTTTGCAAGTCCTGAATAACGTTCATGCGTGCCAGCAGGCCCTGCTTCATCGACTCGAGCTCTTCGATACGCTTGATGCGTTTGTTGAGGATGTTGATCTCGGTCTGGAGAAAATCATTGCGGTATTTCTGGAATGAAATCTTGCTGTTCACAAACAGGTGGGCTGCGAATACAAGCAATATGGCAAACACCGCGCTGACTACCGCCGTGGTGACGAATTCCCTTTGTTTCTGTTTACGCAGTTCCTCGCGCCATGGCAGGAGGTTGATATGTGCCATATCAGTCGAAGCTCCTCAGGGCGAGTCCGCAAGCAATCATCAATGCCGGCGCATCATTGCTCAGTGTTTGAGGTTTAACCCTGGCCGACAGGGACATGGATGCAAATGGATTGGCTATCGTGGTCTCAACGCCCAGTTTTTCCTGGATCATTTCATCTATACCGGGTATCGAGGCGCTGCCACCGGCCAGTACAATGAAGTCTACCTTGCTGTGCGGGCTGGATGAGTAGAAGAACTGCAGCGAACGGCTGGCCTGCTGGGTCATGGCTTCCTTGAACGGATGCAATACATCCGTGGTGTAATTTTCAGGCAATCCACCGAGTCTTTTAGACATACCCGCCTCTTCATAGGACAGGCCATAGCGGCGCATGATTTCCTCGGTCAGCTGTTTACCGCCAAAAACGGTATCGCGCGTGTAGATACTCTTGAGGTTATGCATGACGTTGAGGGTTGTCATGGTTGCACCGACATCGATGACAGCTATGGTCTTGTCTACTCCACGTTCGGGTAGCTGGTCCACCAGTAATGCAAATGCATTTTCACTGGCAAAGGATTCCACATCCATGACGGTTGTTACCAGGCCCGCGGTTTCAACAGCGGCACTGCGCAAGTCGACATTTTCGCTGCGACATGCGGCGAGCATGACATCGACTGTCTCCGGGTTCTTTTCCGAGGGGCCAAGTATTTCAAAGTCGAGATTTACTTCTTCCAGCGGATAGGGAATGTATTGGTCGGCTTCAAGTTCGATCTGGCTTTCCATGTCGATCTCGTCCAGACCGGCGGGCATCGGAATGATCTTGGAGATAACGGAAGAGCCGGCAACTGCAACAGCCGTATGCCGGATGCGCGTACCCGAGCGCTTTACAGCGCGTCGAACAGCCTCACCAACGGCATCAACATCTGTAATGTTTTTTTCAACAACAGAATTCGGGGGCAGTGGTTCAACCGCATAGCTTTCGACACGATAACGTGAACCGCTATGGCTCAACTCCAGTAGCTTGACCGCCGTAGAGCTGATATCCAGCCCGATTAATGGTGGTTTTGACTTTTTAAAAATTTGCCCTAATGGCACAGTTTTTCCCTTTAGTTACCCGTTGTTGAACAACATAGGTAGTCCGCCGCATTAGAGAATATTGCCAAGTATTTGTCAACTAATGCGGAATACACAACAAGTGTTATTGTAGTTGTTATCGGACCGAGGTCCTTTTTGGTTGAGAGAAATTTTACCGGAGAACAATCCAAACAATTATATTATGTCTCTTCGGATTCGTTCCATGAACTTGATCACAGGTCCTTGTTGCTCACATGAAGCTCTCTCGCACTGCTCGTTTTTTGCTCTATACATTGCTGCTTGGCAGCCTCGTCGCAACGTTGTTAGTTGTTGTTCTATATGTAAAAATTGAGTCAAATCTGCCATCCATCGATGTTCTGAAAGAAGTAAAGCTGCAGGAACCCCTGCGCATTTATACCCATGATCGAAAACTGCTGGCGGAATTCGGTGACAAGCGCCGTGTACCGGTATCCATTGATCAGGTGCCGGAGTCGATGATACATGCTTTTCTGGCGGCTGAGGATGACCGTTTCTTCCAGCATTCAGGTGTGGACTTCCCGGGCTTGTTACGCGCCGTTGTCGAGTTGATTACTACAGGTGAGAAGCGCAGCGGTGGCAGTACCATTACCATGCAGATGGCGAGAAACTTCTTCCTGCCCACTGAAAAGACCTATTTACGCAAGCTCACTGAAATTATGCTTGCCTTCAGGATAGAAAAATCACTCAGCAAGAATGAAATTCTCGAGCTGTACCTCAACAAGATTTACCTCGGAAACCGCGCCTACGGCGTCGAGGCGGCGGCGCGTGTCTATTATGGAAAGGGTATAAGTGACATTTCTTTGGCGCAGGTGGCCATGATTGCCGCCCTGCCTAAAGCGCCCTCACGTATCAACCCGCTTAACGACGCCGAGGCTGCAACTGCGCGGCGTAATTACATCCTCGGACGCATGCACCGCCTGGGCTATATCGACGAAGCAACGCTTGATGCAGCCATAGACGAGGTGGATCAGGCCAGCCTGCACAAGGTCCGGTCCGGGGCGAGTGCAGCTTACCTGGCGGAAATGGCGCGTAATGAAATGGTCCAGCGCTATGGCCGGTCCGTCTATACCGCCGGTTACGAGGTCGTGACGAGCATCGATGCGGTGAAACAGGCCGCGGCAAATCTCGCATTGCGCAAGGCGCTGCTTGACTACAGCAAACGGCATGGTTACCGCGGCCCGGAGGCGCGGGTCAACCCGGAGGAATATGACGAGGCGGCCTTTTCGAAACTGTTGGCAGGCTACCCTGTTATCGGTGGCCTGGCGGCCGCCGTGGTCACCGGCACTGACGAAAAGACCGCAACAGCCGTACTTGCCAGTAGCGAAGTCATCACTATCGAATGGCAGGGTTTGGCGTGGGCACGACCCTATGTCAACGAAAACAGGATGGGCAAGTCTCCCAGGCTGGCCGCAGATGTGCTGGCGCCGGGTGATGTAATCCGGGTTTTGCAGGCCGTGGACGGCAGCTGGCAGCTTGCACAGGTTCCGGTGGTGGAAGGTGCGCTGGTGTCACTGCGCCCCGAGGATGGTGCAATCCAGGCATTGGTGGGTGGCTTTGACTTCAGCCGGAGTAAATTCAACCGGGTCACGCAAGCCCGACGTCAGCCAGGCTCGAGTTTCAAGCCGGTTATATATTCGGCTGCGCTGGACAAGGGATTTACTGCGGCAACCCTGATCAATGATGCCCCGGTGGTGTTTGATGATCCTGCACTTGAGTCAACCTGGCGCCCGGAAAACTATAGTGGCCAGTTTTACGGCCCTACCCGTATGCGCGAAGCGTTGTACCGTTCCCGCAACCTTGTGTCCATCAGGATCCTGCGCAAGATTGGCATCAACTATGTTGTCGGTTATGCCGAGCGTTTTGGCTTCTCCAGGGACCAGATGCCGAGGGACCTGACACTGGCACTGGGCAGTGCCGCGGTGTCACCCATGCAGATGGCACGTGCCTATGCCGCTTTGGCCAATGGCGGCTACCTGATCGAGCCCTGGTTCATCAAAAGCATCCAGGATCCCGACGGCAATGAAGTGTTTCGCGCCAATCCACCCCTGGTTTGTCCCGATTGCCCGCCGCCACTGGAGCCGATTGATGCTGCAGCTGCGCTGGAAAGCAGTGCCGCGAAACAGGTCATGTCGCCACAGACAGTCTGGCTGATGACATCGATGATGCAGGATGTGATCCAGCGCGGTACCGGCAAGCAGGCGCGTGTCCTCAATCGCAGCGACCTGGCGGGAAAAACCGGTACCACCAATGATCAGAATGATGCCTGGTTTTGTGGGTTCAACTACTCACAGGTGGCGGTCGCATGGGTCGGGTTTGACAAACTGGCCCCGCTCGGCCGGAAGGAGACCGGGGGGAAGGCCGCGTTACCCATGTGGATAGACTACATGCGTGCAGCGCTGGCAGGCGTGAAGCAGCGGAGGGCGGAGCCGCCGCAAGGCCTGGTGACCGTACGCATCGATCCTGCCTCTGGTTTACTGGCTGGAAGCGGCCAGTCCGATGCGATATTCGAGACCTTTCGCGAAGAATCTGTGCCACAGCAGACCTCTGATATGGCCGCAATTACCGAGAGGGGTGGCGTGCAGGCTGGCGGATTGACCGAGCAACTGTTTTAGGCTGTCGCTGCAGCAGAACAGGTAAACAGCGTTTAGCTGGCCTGCAGCTGTTTCAAATCGGCGCGGATAGTTTCGATAGATGCAAGGAAGCCTTCCTGTTCTGTTGCATCCAGCGGCAGTTCAACAACCTGTTCTACACCATTGCGGCCAAGGATTGCCGGTACACCGGTGGTGATGTCCTGCTGCTGATATTCGCCATCGAGGATACAGACACAGGGTAATACACGCCGCCGGTCGTTGGCGATTGAATCAACCATGGTAGCGACTGCCGCAGCCGGTGCATTGTAGGCGCTGCTGGTCTGGCGCAGCGCCAGTACTTCACCACCACCATGCCGGGTCTTGTTGTTGATGTACTCGATCTTGTCCTGGTCCAGAAAGGTGCCGGCCGGGACGCCGTTGACGGTACTGAAGCGGGTTAGCGGTACCATCTGGTCGCCGTGTCCGCCGATCACCATGGTATGAATGTCCTTGACGGAAATACCGGTTTCCATGGCAATAAAACTGGCCATGCGTAAGGCATCAAGCACTCCGGCCTGGCCAAATACCCGGCGACGGTCCCAGCCGGTGCGTTTCCAGGCGTAATGCGTGAGTACATCCACCGGGTTGGTGACCAGCAGCAACATGCAGTCCGGCGCGTATTCGAGGACTTCGTCGAGAATACTGTCAATGACTGCACGGTTGATACCAAGCACGTCACTGCGTGACATGCCGGGTTTGCGCGGTGAACCCGCCGTGATGATGACCAGTTCCGAGTCTTTCAGCAGGGCGGGGTCGTTGCCACCGGTCACGCGGACATCGGATCCGAAAAACGGTGCTGCCTGGCGAATATCCAGGGCAGCCCCCTCTGCCGCACCTTCGCGAACGTCCAGCAGGACGACTTCATTGCACATTCCATGCTGTGCCAGTGTCTGTGCGGTTGTCTCGCCGACACGGCCTGCGCCGACAATGCTGATCTTGTTCATACGGTTTCCCCGTTCGAATTGTGCTGCCGAGTATATAGAGCGCGCAGCCATACAAAAACAGCTACATTGATTTATCGGACCACTTTTAGCAACTGCGACGCCTTTGGCTCGCCGCCCGGATAGAAGCGATTCATCAGGTGCAGCTGTTCTTCCGGGTAGTTGTCAGGCGGTGAATTCCGGACCAGCGTCGCAAAACGTGTGCCTGCGGGCGCACTGATAATCTCCAGCTTGTGTTCCTCGGCGAGTCTGTTTTCCGCGTTGTATTGCCGCTTGAAGCTAATCTCCTGCGACCCGGACATCATTAATAAATCTTTTCGCCGTCACCAGGCTGTTCGAGCAGACTGCGATTGAGAGTGCTGTGGAAATGAGAACCGCAAGATAGCCTGGCTATTTCATATCGATCGTTAGCCGAGGTTTCAAGGGCAATTAGACGGCGGGGATCCTGAGCAGCGCTGCCGGATGCCGTACCTTTATCTGCAAGGTGTTTTTAACCGGCCTGACCCAGCCCCGGGTTTCGATGCGTTGTCCCTGGAGCCCGTCCAGGAAGCCCGGCTCGAAGTTCTCAATATCCTTTTTGCCGATGTGGATGACCAGCTTCCCTTCCAGGTTCAGACGGACATTATGCCGCGAATACTGCACTTCCTGCACCTTGCCGCGAATGATGCGAAAGCCACGGGTATCACGAGGCAACGCCTGGCTTTGCCGGGTCTTGTAGGCATCCAGCCTCCATAGCCCCAGGCCTGCGCGGCGTGCCCTGTCTTCATGTCGCTGATAGCAGCGCTGCCCCCAGGTATTCGGTGGCACGACCAGTGTCGTTGCCAGCCCCTCCTGCAGCAGCCGCACGGCAAGATTGTCGCCATCATCGAGGAAGGCATGTGCCAGCAGGCGCCCGTAGTGGTCATGCTGCTGCCGGCCTGCCTGTAACAGCAGGGTATGGTTGTGTGTCTCCAGCAATTTCTGCACACGCTCCTGTGCCTCTTTGGCATGCGGCTGGCCGGGCTGGTCATGATGGCCGGTTTCCGGGGTATTGATGCCGATAAACCGCAGCCTGCGCCCATCCTCGAGTTTTACCGTGTCGCCGTCGTAGACATGAACGACGCGCACCCGTTCACTGATGTGCCCGGCCGCGCAGCTGTCTGCAAGGGTGACCGGGGCCAGGCTGAAAGCCAGCAGGCAGCCCGGCAGGAGTTGGCAAAAAAAAGGGGCACCCGACCCGGGCACCCCTTTTGCTGAACATCTGTGCAGCATTGGCCGTGGATCACCTCTTCCCGAAGCGCTGGCGGAATTTGTCGACACGACCACCGGTGTCCAGCATTTTCTGCTTGCCGGTATAAAACGGGTGGCACTGTGAACAGACTTCGATGTTGAGATCCTTGCCCACGGTAGAGCGCGTCTCGAAGCTTGAACCGCAGCTGCAGGTGACCTTGATAGTTTCGTAGGCCGGGTGGATATCGCTTTTCATAACTACCTCTGGAATAAGGATTATTTACGTTTACACGGCCGCCATTCAGCTGCCACGAAAAGGCCGAGGATATTACGTGAATTGCAGCCCTGCGGCAAGTTAGTCCGGGAATGGCAGGATTTCAGCACTGTTGCCGGGTAATTGTTCAAGGTTTTGTGGTGTTTGCAGGTAATTCAGCCGCTCAACCAGGCCATGCCGGCCGGCGACCGCTTGCCACAGCATCCGGTTCATAAGCAGGCTGGCAACCATCGGAGTGCTCGATAGCCTTCTGATCTGGTCCAGTTTCCATTGCAAACAGCGCAAACGCGGCTGATTTTGCGGGGATGCCTGGCGAATCGCGGTTTCGATGACGCAGGCGCGTTCTGTCTCGAAGGATTCCGGGTCCCGCCTGGCCAGCGTTGCCCAATAATCAAAATCATGCCCGGAGGGGTTCTCTGACGCCATCGTGTTGTGCTCCTGCCTTTCTTGTGATGCTTGTTATTGTGTCTTGCGCATCCATCCTATCACAGCGCCGGCAGTCCGGGTCCAGGAGCCTGCGACTGAACGTGAAGTGTCCTGACTCTGGTGCTTGCAGTCGGCAAGGTTGTGGATAAATGGGTGGATAACCCCTGTAAAAATGGCTGAAAAGCTGTGGATGGCTGCTGGTCTTGCCTGGCAGATATACATAAATACTATTTAATTCAATAGATTGAATCATTGAGATGCGCTGCCCCTAGTTGGGGACGCAGCCTGTGGATAAGCCCGGTTGTGATGGCCCCGGCTGGTGCGACCGCCTCTGACACTGGCCTGGAACAAGGTCACGTTCAAGTCCGCGCACCGGGCGGGGCGCTACCTGTCGAGATTCAAGTTTAAGCTTATATACCCGTTACTTATAACTGCACAGATGCCCCGGGCGCGGTTACAGGTAAATGACTGAACTTCGAACAGACAGAATCGCCTACCGTCCCGAGATCGATGGTCTGAGGGCAATCGCGGTGCTCTCTGTCGTTCTGTATCACGCAGGCATCGGCCCGGCTGCCGGCTTTGCGGGCGTGGATGTGTTCTTCGTTATTTCAGGGTATTTGATTACCGCCCTGCTGCACAGGGAGTGGTCTGTCACGGGCCGGATCGACCTGTTCGCTTTCTACGCAAGAAGGTTTCGACGCCTGTTTGCAGCGCTGGTGCTGGTGGTGGTTACTACGCTGCTGGTGTCGGCTTGCGTGCTTTCCCCTTACGGTGAATTCAGGCAAGTTGCGCTGTCAGCTGCGGCAGCGTTCGCGTTTGCCTCCAACTTTTTCTTCGAGATGACCACAGGCGGCTACTTCGACAGCAGCACCGATAAACTCCCGTTGTTACATCTTTGGTCGCTGGCAGTCGAGGAGCAATTCTATCTGCTGTGGCCAGTACTGCTCATGGTGGTGCTGCGTTTGCGACCTCGTTCCCTTACGCCGGTACTCGTGGTGCTGACCCTTGGTTCCCTGGTGCTCGCGGAACTTTTGATTATTAATAATCCGCAGGCGGCCTTTTATCAAATGCCGGCGCGTTTCTGGGAATTATCTATTGGCGGTCTGATTGCCTTGCGGCCTTCCGGTCGGCTGCAGGATGGCCGTACAGCGGCATCCCTCAGCCTTGTGATACTGATAGCTGGCGTTGTCATACCTGTCGGGCATTTCCCGGGTGTCGGAGCGCTGCCTGCTGTGGCAGGTGCCGCGTTGCTGTTGTATGCCGTCCATGGAACATCCCGGCTTGGAATGGCCGGGAAATGTTTAAAGTCCCGACCCATGGTGTTCTTCGGACTGATCTCTTATTCCCTCTATCTCTGGCACTGGCCGCTGCTCGCGCTTGACAAGGCAACACGCGCCGGGCCGTCTCCGCTGGAAAGCCGCCTGCTACTGTGTGTCGCAGCTGTTTTGCTGGCATGGTTCACCTACCGCTTCGTCGAGCGTCCGTTCCGTCGTGCCGCTCCTGGCAGTAGCTGTCCGCGGGTTATTGCGGCAGGGCTGTCAGCGACTGTTGCGCTGGCTGTTGCGACGGTCACCCTCGGAGATTTCCTTGATCGCGAGCCGCCAGCCAGCGATCTTGCGTCTGTGACTGCACATGACAAGCCGGAGAACCAGTTTAGTTGCCATTATCGCGGCAACGAATCGCTTTCCATATTCCCGAAGCCCGGCTGCAACTACGTGCGCACTACTCCGGCTCGTGTGGTTATCTGGGGGGACTCAATGGCACTGGCATGGCAGCCATTTGCATGGGCTATAGGTCAACGAACCGGGGTGTCTGCCACCAGCTATTCGCGCGATGCCTGTCCGCCAGTGCTTGACTACTCCAACGGGAAGCGCACTGTCGAAGACAGGCTTTGCCGCAAATTCAACTCACTGGTAGTAGAGAAGATCAGGGATGTCGACACATTGATACTGAGCGCGAGATGGACAACGGCTTTGCGGCCCGGTGTCAGTCAGGCTGCGGATAACGATTTGCAGGCGAGGCTGCATGAGACAATCCAGACAGTCTCGCCTGACGTCAGGAATATTATCCTGCTGGGGCCAACTCCGAGCTTGCGGGATACTGCACCTGGTTGCATCAACGCTTCCAGTCTTGATGCATGCGCCGTTAGCCGGCGCGAGTTCGATGCCGAAGCAGGCGAATCAAGGATGATCCTCGCGTCGCTTGCGGCACAATATGACAAGGTTAGCTATATAGAGCTTGCTGATTTCTTTTGCACTCCTGAAGTATGCCCCGTCCTCAAGGACGGTTACGGACTTTACTGGGACTCCTACCACGTATCCTCCACGGCAGCACGCAAATTTTCGGCAATATATCTGGGCAATATATAAAGATCGAACCGCTGCCCTTGCGGACAACTGCCCGGCTAATCCATAAACAAACGGCAAGAATTGTGAACCTGCTCTTGTGGCAACCAATAGTTATGCAGCGCGGATCCCTGTACCCCGGGGCTGCATCAGGAATCTGTCACCAGCTGTTTGTTGCGCTCAGTTTGCCGCGACGGTTCGGGTTTTTGCCCAGCTCCTCAGGCGATCGATTTTTTCAGTCATGATCTTTGAGAGGGGCCTGGTCTGTTCGATCTCGGCCTGGATATGGCGGCTATCCAGCGGTGCGCCCTGTTCACGGGCGAGGTAGGTCGCCGCCACGATGGCCTGCTCGATTTCTGCGCCTGAAAAACCCTCAGTCGCCACGGCCAGTGAGAGGATGTCGAAATCAACAGGCAGGTGCTCACGCTTGCGCAGGTGGATGGCGAATATTTCCGCCCGGGTGGCGAGATCGGGCAGGTCGACGAAGAAGATTTCGTCCAGTCGTCCCTTGCGGATCAGTTCGGGCGGCAGGTCTTCGATGACATTGGCCGTGGCGACGATGAAAACCGGGGCCGTGCGCTCCGACATCCAGGTCAGCAGGTTGCCGAGCAGGCGGCGTGATGTGCCGCCGTCGTGATCACCCGAGGAAATGGCCTTTTCAATCTCATCGATCCACAGCACACAGGGCGCCATCGCCTCGGCGGCCTGCAGGGATTCGCGCAGGTTGCGCTCGGTTTCACCGAAGAACCTGTTGTAGAGGGTGCCGAAATCAAACCGTAGCAAAGGCAGTGACCACATGCCGGCAACGGCCTTCGCTGCCAGGCTCTTGCCGCCGCCCTGTACACCGACCAGCAGGATGCCCCTGGGTGGATCTTTGACTGCGCCAGTCTCGAGGAAGGCGGCCTGGCGCAGTTCAATCCAGCGTTTCAGTTTTGTCAGTCCGCCGACGTCGGCAAAGTCGGTGGTATCGAATTCACAGGACAGCGCGCCGTTGCTTTCCAGCAGCCGGTAACGACCCCGGGTAACCCGCTCCAGGTCGTTGTCCCTGATGGCGCCGTCATCATGGATGATGCTGCGGATAATGCGGCGTGCGTCGGCTGCGGTCAGGCCACGCAGCCGCTCAGTGATCAAATCCAGGGTGGCGCGCTCGGTGCGGACCTTTTTGCCCGGGTTGGCCGCTGACCAGTGGTCGGCTTCCTCGCGAATGATTTTCTCGAGATGTTGCCGGTCGGGGAGAGCCAGTGAGAAGCATGCGCTGTAACGCTCGATTTCTGCCGGAATCTCCAGTTCGTGACTAACCAGCACGAGGGTATGTTTGAGCCGCTGATAGTCGAGTGCGATTTCTTTCAGCAAGCGAACGTTGTAGGCATCGTCCAGGTAGGGGTGAAAATCCATCAGCAGGTAAATGCCCGGTGATTCTGTTGCCCTGATATGTCCAAGCGCCTGTGCAGGTTCTTTCGCATGGCGTTGCGGTGTGCTCTCCAGATCAATGCGCTGCAGGCCGGTTGTTGCAGACCATGACATTGCCGGTAACGCCAGTTTGACCGCCAGGCTGGCGAACAGCCGGGTTACCCGTCTTTCATCAGTCGTCTCGATGATGATCAGCGGAATGTGCGAGCGCAGTAGCAGTTCCAGGTCATGTAGATCGTTCATTGCTGTGCCGGTTCCTGGTCAGTCGTCGTCGCGTCGCGTTATGAGGTTGGCCAGCCCGCCATCGAGACCGACCTCGAGATGAAACTCGATTGGCCGGCAGCATACCGGGCAGTCCTCGATGTAGTCCTGGCTGCCGCTGTAGCAGTCCACTTCGGTTTCGAAGTGTTCGCCGCAGTAGGGACAGTCAACCGGTTCCAGCACTGGCTTCACCGGGTGTGTCGATTATCCAGTATTGCAGCAGTTCATTGAGGTGTTGCTGACCCTTCGCTGTTGCCCGGATATTGGTGTTTTGCTGCAGTAAAAGTCCGTTTTCACAGGCTGCAGTAACAGTTTGCTGCATGCAGGAAAACGGCAGCCCGGTGGTCTCGCAAAAGCCCGCGGTCGTAAAGCCCTGATCGAGGCGTAAGGCGTTGAGCACGAATTCCAGCTTTACATCGTCTTCGCCCAGTTGATTGCGCGAACTGATGCGCCGGGCACTGTTTGCATGCGCCATATAGCTGCGCGGATGACGGGTCTTTGCAGTGCGCTGGATGGTCTGCGTTGTTGCATCGGTAATCTTGGCATGCGCACCCGCCCCGATTCCCAGGTAATCACCGAACTGCCAGTAGTTCAGGTTGTGCCGGCATTGCCTGCCCGCTCTGGCGTAGGCGGACACCTCGTAGCGCCCATAGCCGCCATTCTGCAGCAAGCTGCGTCCTGATTCCTGCATGTCCCAGAGCATGTCGTCATCAACGGGTTTCGGCGGGTGGCGGTGAAACCAGGTGTTGGGTTCGATAGTCAGTTCATAACGCGAGATGTGGGCCGGCTGGAGCCCGATGGCCGTGTGCAGGTCATCCGCGGCCTCTGCGCTGGTCTGGCCGGGCAGGCCATACATCAGGTCCAGGTTGATATTGGTAAAGCCAGCCTGTTGCGCGGCCGTGATCGCAGTTAGTGCCTGGCGGTGATCATGAATCCTGCCGATCTTTTCCAGCAGGCCCGGCTGAAAGCTTTGCACGCCGATTGACAGCCTGTTGATGCCGGCTGCATAAAAACCGGCGAAGTGTTTCTGGTCCACGCTGCCGGGATTGGCTTCCAGCGTGATCTCGGCACCCGGTTTCAGGGGAACACGTGCCCGCACTGCACTCAGCAACCGCTCAATGGCTGCTGCCGAAAACAGGCTCGGTGTGCCGCCACCGATGAAAACGCTTTCCACTGTTCGCCCCCAGGCGCCGGGCAGATCGAGTTCGAGGTCTGCGATCAACGCATCGACGTATGCCTGCTCCGGGAGTACGCCACCAAGCGCATGCGAGTTGAAGTCACAATAGGGGCATTTGCGCAGGCACCACGGGATATGGATGTAGAGACTCAGGGGTGGTGTTGCGCGAAAGTCAAACATGGAGGCGTTACTGTAAACCTTTCGCGATCCTGTGCAAACAGGGCGTTTACCGGTATCAAGATCCTGTTCGACAGGATTTTGTATAGTCCGTCACATACGGCATGCATGCCCCCGGGTATATTAACTGCTGCAGTCCCGTTGTGATTGATGCAGGAGCGCCTTGCAGGCTGAGATGGAATCATGCAGGATTATCGCTCCTGCAAGGGGCTCCTGCAGGTCGCCGCTATTTCGCCGGGCTGGAAAGTTAACAGGGCGTAACAATTCAGCGCTGTTATTCAGGGCAGGTACGGGTAATATGCAAAACATGCTGACCATGACCGGAAAGGTGACCAATTTGAAGATGCTGCTGGTGGTTTTTTCGCTGTTGTTGCTGCAGGGCTGTGCCGCGATGGTGGTCGGTGCGGTCGTCGGTACCGCGACCACGCTTGCCGTTGAAACTGCAAAGGTTCCGTTCAAGGTCGGCGCCGCCGTCATCGATGTCGTCAGCGATGACGAGGAAGCAGACGATTAATATACCGCCGGCTCTTGTCCCGGCGCCGGCCTAAGCCAGTGCCGCAAGCAGCTTGCGCAGGGCCTGTCCGCGGTGACTTAGTGAATTTTTGATATCCGCTGACAGCTGGGCCGACGAACAGTCATGTGTCGGCACGTAGAAAACCGGGTCATATCCAAAACCGTTTTCACCCGCAGGCTTGAACAGGATGCGTCCTTCCCAGGTACCCTGGCAGATGAGCGGTGTCGGGTCGGTAGCATGGCGCATGTAGACCATCAGGCACTGGAACCGTGCCGTGCGTTTTTCCGCGGGCAGATCACCCAGTTTCCCGAGCAGTTTTTCCAGGTTGTCCTGGTCACTGGCACCAGCACCCGCATAACGTGCCGAGTAAATGCCGGGTTCGCCGTGCAGGGCATCCACCTCAATGCCGGAGTCATCGGCAATGGCCGGCAGGCCGGTGTGTTGTGCCGCGTTGCGTGCCTTGAGGATGGCGTTTTCGACAAAGCTCAGGCCGGTTTCCTCGATATCCGTAACGCCGAAATCTGTTTGCGGCTGTACCTGCAGGTCTAGCCCGGCAAGCAAGTGGTTGATCTCGCGGACCTTGCCCTGGTTGCTGCTGGCCAGAACGATTTCTTTCATTGCATTAATCCGTACAAACGGGCTGGCTGCTAGCCCTGCTCGAGTGCGGCCTGCTGCGATGCGAGCAGTTCCCCGATGCCTTTTTTCGCCAGCGCCAGCATGGCATTCAGTTCATCCTGGCTGAAGGGGTGGCCTTCCGCGGTGCCCTGGACCTCGATGAAATTCTCCGTGTCATTCATGACCACGTTCATATCGGTCTCGGCGCTGCAGTCTTCCGGGTAATCCAGGTCGAGTACCGGCGTCCCCTTGTAGATGCCGACGGAGACGGAGGCGACCCGCCCGGTGATCGGATTTTTTTTCAGCACCTTGCTGTCGAGCAGATGCTGAATGGCGTCGACAAGTGCGACATAGCCACCGGTAATACTGGCGGTGCGGGTGCCGCCATCGGCCTGGATGACATCGCAGTCGATGGTGATGGAACGTTCGCCGAGCGCCTTCATGTCCATGACGGCACGCAATGAACGGCCGATGAGTCGCTGGATCTCCATGGTGCGCCCGCCCTGTTTGCCGCGTGCGGCCTCGCGCCCCATGCGGCTGCCGGTTGAGCGTGGCAGCATGCCGTATTCGGCGGTGACCCAGCCTTCGCCCGTGCCGCGCAGGAATCCCGGCACCCGTTCTTCCACGGAGGCATTGCAGAGGACGCGGGTATCGCCGAATTCCACGAGCACGGAACCCTCGGCATGCTTGGTGTATTTGCGTGTGATGCGTACATGGCGCATTTCGTCCGGGGTGCGTTTGCTGGGCCGCATGGTGCTTTCCTGTCTATAAATGAGGCGCCGATTATAGCGCGATATCTGCCGGTGATTGGTGCTGAAACGGTGTTAATCGAAAAGCCATCCTGTTATAAACAGCCTGTCACGGGGGCGGGCCGTGATACTTCCGGGAAAATTTTCTGTTCAGACCAGCGGGAACCATTATGAATGATGATGCAATTAAAAGAACCAGCGGACTGCTGGTGTCACTGGCGGCCTTTGTGGTGGTGGTTGCGGGGATGAAGGCCGCGGCCCCGTTGCTGGTGCCTTTCTTGCTGGCCCTGTTTATTGCGGTCACGATTGCATCCCCCTACAGCTGGCTGCAGCGCAGGGGGCTGCGGCCCGGTCTGGCGCTGCTGGTCGTGCTGGGCCTGTTTATCGGAGTCGTTTTCCTGATCGGTTCGCTGATCGGGACGTCGGTCGAGGATTTCTCGCGCAGCTTTCCCGAATACCAGGCGCGCCTGAAGACCATGACGGATGGCCTGGTCACGTGGCTGGGCAGTATGGGTATTCATGTTTCAGGCGAACTGCTGTCCAGCTATATGGACCCGGCCAGGGCCATGAAGATGACGGCGAATATTCTCAGCGGCATGGGCGGCCTGCTGACCAACGGGTTTCTGATTATCATTACGGTGCTTTTCCTGATGCTGGAGGCGGCCGGTTTTCCCGGCAAGTGGCGCGCATCGCACCGCAACGCTGAAGACTCACTCGAGCGGATCAATACAGCCATTTGCAATATCAACCAGTACATGGGAATCAAGACGCTCACCAGCCTCGCAACCGCTGCCGTCATCGCTGCCTGGCTTGGCATCCTCGGTGTGGATTACGCCATGCTCTGGGGGATGCTGGCCTTCCTGCTGAATTTTGTGCCCAACATCGGTTCCATCATCGCCGCTGTACCGGCTGTCTTGCTCGCGCTGGTACAGCTGGGGATTAGTTCGGCCGTATTGGCGGGGCTCGGCTACCTGGCGGCGAACGTGGTCATCGGTACGTTTCTCGAGCCACGCTTCATGGGCAAGGGGCTGGGGTTGTCGACCCTGGTGGTGTTTGTTTCGCTGGTTTTCTGGGGCTGGGTGCTCGGACCGGTGGGGATGTTGCTGTCGGTGCCACTGACGATCGTGATCAAGATTGCGCTGGACAGCAACGACAATTCGCGCTGGATGGCCGTCATGCTGGGCCCCGGTATCGCGCCCGAACCACTTGATGCAGACGACGCGCAGGCTGCGCCGCCCGGTGCCTGATACCCGCTGTCGGCCCTGCTTCGCAGTCTAAATATAAGTTACTGATAGTTGAATGATTGTTGTGAATGTATTATGTTGCTCTGGCAGTTGCCAGGCAAGCTGGCCCAGCGCCGCCAGCGGGGCAGTTGGGTGGGAGTGGATTCAAGCTGTTTGAACGCCCTCTCATTCAATGTTTCAAGTCTTTATGCATTCAAGACAGGCGAACGAGCGGTCGATAGACGGGTATCCGCGTTGCGGAACCTGGTCCCGTCACCCGGATCACACATTTGGAGATGCGCCATGATGAAAAATTCACACAGAAAGCTGATTTCGTATTTGATGGCTGTTGCGCTCGCCTGTGGCAGTCTGTCGATGGCCACGTCAGCTTCGGCGGGTGAGACCTACGATTTCAATTCCAAGCCCAATACCGGGGAAATCCTGATAGATTTGCTTATTATG
>JBATIF010000176.1:0-3758 GCA_049667605.1 Gammaproteobacteria bacterium | reverse complement strand
CGGACCGTTGCCGGTGATCAACAGTTTCTCCATCAACCGCCCTGTTTGGCACCGATCAGCCCGGCGTCCACGAGTCCGGCATAGGTAGCAATTATGACGTCGATTTGCGCGCTGCTGTGGGCAGCGCTGACGCTGTTGCGCAGCAGGAAGTTGGTCGATGGCGAAGCCGGCGGTACGACCAGGTTGACATAGACGCCCTGTTCCATCAGCGCGTTCCAGCAGTTGATCGCCTGGGAGCGGTCCTCCAGTGCTACCGCTACCACGGGACTGGGGGAGGGCCCAATCGGGAGGCCAAGCGCCTGTAGCCCACTGTACAGGCGCTTGGCATTGTCCCACAACTGACGGCGCAATCCGGGCTCGCTCTGCAGGATTTGCAGTGCTTTGCGCGTGGAGGCCACCATCATCGGGGAGGACGATGCAGTGAAAATATAGGAGCGGATGCAGTAGCGGATGGTTTCCAGCTCCGGATGCCTGCTCACGCAGTACCCGCCGGTTGCACCCAGGCTCTTGCTGAAGGTTCCGGCAATGAAATCGATCTCACTTTCTATCCCGGCAGCCTCGGCCGCGCCGCGACCGTGGGTGCCCAGCACCCCCATCGAGTGCGCTTCATCGACCATCAGGAAGCCACCGTATTCGCGCTTCACAGCAGCGATTTCCTGCAGTGGAGCGGTGTCTCCGAGCATGCTGTATATGCCTTCGACCACGATCAGGGTCTGGTTTGCGCGCTCGCCCAGGCGTCGCAGCCGCTTGGCCAGATCCTCAGGATCATTGTGCTTGAAGCGGATGATTTCGGCGCCACTGAGCCGCACGCCCGCATAGATGCTGGCATGGCTGTCAGCATCCAGCAGAATAACCTCGCCGGGCCCCGCAAGGGTAGCGCACATCCCCATGGTGGCATCAAAACCGGTGGTAAAGATGATCGCGTGATTCACGCCGTAGAAGTCCGCCAGCTCACGCTCCAGCATGTTGTGTTCGATGAAGGTGCCATTGGCCAGGCGCGAACCAGTGGTGCCGGTTCCCCATTTTCCCGCTGCTTCCTGGGCGGCGCTGATACAGCGTGGGTCAAACGACAGACCCAGGTAGTTATTGGTGCCCGCCAGAATAACCTTGCGGCCGCTCACCACAGCCTCGGTAGCGGACAGGATTTTCTCGGTGATCGCACCAAAGGGGACGACATCCTGCGCAGCCAGCTCAGCCTGAAATTGGACCATGTATTCGAACTTTTCAAACAACATGGTGGTCAGGCGTCCAGTTCATCCAATTTCCGGGCGAAGTCTCCCAGGGTTTGCACATCCGGAAGGATATTAAGAGGGATGGAGATGTCGAACCGATCCTCGATTTTTTCAATGAACTCCATTACTTCCAGCGAACTGAGTCCGATATCCGCGACCAGTTCGGTGCTCTCGGACAGGAGCAACCCGCCCTTGTTATGCTTTTCCAGAACGGAATACATGAAGTCAAGGTAGTCCCGATATTCGGTCATGACTGCTAAGTCCTTGTGGTAGTGCCAACGAGCCGCTAGATTGCTGGATGCGAAACTATAACGATGGATACCGAGCAATGCCAGTAGTTTGGCTGATAGATGCATACCGCGCGGGAGAACGCGTACAGGTGCGCGCGCTGGTGCAGGCATTGGGCTGGCCGTGTGAAACCAAGCAGCTGCGCTACCGCAAGTTTGACTTGATCACCCACCTGCTACCGGGCGGGTCAGTGCGCGGCATTCACCGCACCAGCCAGGATTCTCTGCAGCCTCCCTGGCCCGACCTGGTTGTTTCCTGCGGTGTTCGCAACGAGCCTGTCTGTCGCTGGATAAGGGAGCAATCGGGGGGCACGTGCCGCTATGTACACATCGGCCGGCCGTGGGCCGATCCCTCGTTGTTCGATCTGGTCATCACCACACCGCAGTATCGCGTGCCTGATCGCGAAAACGTGGTCCAGAACGAGCTGACCCTGCACCAGGTAAGCCAGTCGCAGATGGCGCAGGGTGCTGTCGAATGGGAAAACAGCTGGCGGGATCTGCCCCGACCGCTGATCGCGGTTATGGTGGGCGGAAACAGTGGGCCTTTTACGCTGGGCCCGAGGGCAGCCGCGCGACTCGGACGGGAGGCCTCGAAACTGGCGCGGGATTCCGGCGGCGCCCTGTTGGTAAGCACCAGTTCACGCACTTCCGCATCGGCGACTGGCGCCCTGCAGCGGGCGCTGGATGCACCGCACTATTGGCATGTCTGGCGCCCGCTCGAGGAGCCCAATCCCTACCGGGGGATGCTGGGGCTGGCCGACCGATTCATTGTCACCGCTGACAGTATCGCGATGCTTTCGGAGGCCTGCGGCACCGGCAAGCCGGTCGACATGTTCGACCTCGGAGGCATGCGCGAGAACGTGGATCAGCCGCGCGACTTCCGGCTTGGCGGCTTGTTGTACCGGGCCCTGATGAACCGGGGGTGGAGGCCCCTGACGCGCGATATAAGCCTGGTGCACAAAGAGCTGGTGGCCTCCGGCCGCGCGGCCTGGTTAGGGGATGAGCGACGGCCTTTACGGCTGCAGGAATCAACCGACATGGCGCGGGCGGTCAGGGCGGTAAAGGGTCTATTTGGAGAGGTCGGCGACGCCGGCGGCGTCGACTAGCTGGACTGTCCCGGCTCGCAAGTAGTAAACCCGGCTGGCCGCATGCACCAACGCGCGGTTGTGCGATATGGCCAGTATTGAAAGCCGGCCCGTCAGGTTTTCCAGGGTTCGCCGGATGGCATCCTCGCTCTCGTGGTCCAGGGCACTGGTGGCCTCATCGAGAATCAGCAGTCGCGGTTTGTTAATCAGCGCCCTGGCTATGGCTACACGCTGTCGCTGGCCACCCGAAAGTTTGCCGCCGCGTTCGCCGACCACCGTTTCCAGACCGTCGGGTAGCGCGGCAACGAAGTCCGAGGCACCGGCGGCTTGCAGGGCCCACTCCACGTCCGTCTGTTGCAGCGTCGGATCACCCAGCGTTATGTTGCGCATGATGGTGTCGTGCAACAGGATCGTTTCCTGCGGCACGTAGCCGATCATTCTGCGCCAGGCCTGGATGTCCACCTCCTGCAGCGGTTTGCCATCGAGCGTGATCGTGCCTGCTTTGGGGCGTATCAGGCCGATTGCCAAATCGACGACGGTGGTCTTGCCGGAACCTGACGACCCGATCAGGGTAGTGAACGCACCTGCATCGATGGTCAGCGACAGGTTCGTCAGGACGGGGTGCCGGCCGTAGCCGAAGTCAACATTGCGGAATTCCAGCCGCTCATTGAAACTGGGCGGAATACCACCGTCGAGTTTCTCTTCCGCCTGGCTCGCTTCGGCAATCGCATGTTTCAGCGCCCAGAAAGCGCTCTCCCCCTGCACCAGTTTCTGGTACTGCTTCTGCACCTTCCCGAGAAAGGCAAAGGTCCTGCCCAACGCGATCACCAGCACCAGGACCATTGGCAGTTCCATGCTATAGATCTCGAGCGCAACGTACATCCCCAGGGCGATGAATATGGCGAACATCACTTCCTGCGCGGAATTAAGCACCGCCGAACTCAACACCTGGCGGCGTATCGACTTGTTGATGCGCGTGGTTTCCCGCGCGAGTACCTTGTCGGCAAGGTGCACCCGCGCCATGGCCTTGAGGGGTTTGACGGATTGCAGGGTGTCCGTGAGGTTCGCCATCAGGGAAGTAAACAGCATGGTTTGGCGCTTGCCGGCCTTGCGCGTAATGCGCACCAGGAAGTGGGACAGGCCGATCACCGTCA
>JBATIF010000175.1:0-12559 GCA_049667605.1 Gammaproteobacteria bacterium | reverse complement strand
AACGCCTGACCGGCATCAAGCTCCATGAGGGTCACATAAAGGACGGCCTGAACCCGACTCATCCGTCGTTTTACGACAGCACCAGCGACTATGAAATGCTGATCTTCCGCAGCCTGGCGCCGGAACTCGAAAAAGAAAGTTTTACCAGCCGGCCTACCGCGTTTTTTCTCTTCGAGCATCTGCTGGTTAGCGTCCGGGCGCCGGACAGCCGCTCCATTGCGGCTGTGAAAGGCCGCATGCTGATCAACGAAGGGCGCATTCCGCAAACGCCAATCGGCCTGATGCATATTATCCTGAGCGCGATGATCGACCGCTTCCTCGCCATCCGTGAACCCATGGCACAACAACTGGCGGAATGGAGCCGGGACCTGCTGGATCCGAAAAACCCCTTCAACGACTGGCTCGCGCTGATGAACCACCGCAGCGAACTGCGCATCCTGGAATTACTCTGTGAAGGCCAGGAAGACGCCGTCAGCCAGTGGCGCGAAAATACCGACGTCACCCTGAGCGAGCATTTATCAGTGCGCATTAACGACCTGGTCGAACATATCCGCCGGGTGCTGAATTTCGCCGCCCACCAGGGCACGGAAGTGGAATCGCTGGTGCAGATGCACTTCTCCGCCATCGCCCACCGCACCAACGAGATCGTGCGCGTGCTGACGGTGTTGTCCGCCATCTTCCTGCCGCTGACACTGGTGGCGGGCATCTTCGGCATGAACTTTGAAAACATGCCTGAACTGAAAATGCACTATGCCTATTTTATAGCGCTTGGCGGCATGGCGACACTGGCAATCGGGTTGTTGATCCTGTTTCGCATCCGGCACTGGATATGAACAGGGGCTAGCCACCGAACATGGCAAGGCCCAGGCCGATGTAGCAACCATAACCGGCCAGCAGCAGTACTCCTTCAAGCCGGCTCAGTCGCTGCCCCGTATACAGGAAAAGCAACAGCAGAATTGCCGCTCCCAGCATGACCCACTGGTCGTATTGCTGGATACGTGCATGAACCGGCAATGGCTGCAGCAACGCGGAGACACCGAGTATGCCCAGCAGATTAAAAATATTGCTGCCGAGGATATTGCCCACTGCCACATCTGCATGGCGGCGCAGTGCGGCAATCACTGAAATTGAAAATTCAGGCAGCGACGTACCCACCGCGACCACCGTCAACCCAATCAGGGCTTGTGAAACGCCAAGACTCTCGGCAAGCCCCGTTGCGCCCTTGATCAGCACATGTGACCCGCCGATCAACAGCAGCAGGCCGGTTATTGACAGCAGTACCGTGATCAGCAGCGGCTTTGGCACGGCCGTCAGTTCCCCGCCCTCGGCCAGGTGCACTTCGGCGGCCGCTACATGCTGGTATTTTTCACTCCAGTAGGCCCACACCAGGTACGTTGCGAGGCACATCAGCAGGATCAGTGCATCGGTCAGCCCGAGCACGCCTCCCCCGGCGAGGACCAGAAACAGCAGGCTCGCAGCCACCACGGTGACAGCATCGCGTCGCAGCGCCAGCGGCCTGACTGCCAGCGGCGTGATAAGCGCGCAGGTGCCCAGGATCAGCAGAATATTCGCGATGTTGCTGCCCACCACGTTGCCGAGCGCAATGTCGGGCTGGTTTGCCAGCGCTGCTTCTACAGAAACCACGAGTTCCGGCGCCGAGGTGCCAAAGCCAACGATAACCAGCCCGCTGAGTAATGGAGAAACACCGAAGTGCCGGGCAGCACCGAGGGAGCCGCGGATCAATGCCTCGCCACCAAGGGTGAGCAATGTCAGACCCAGCAGCAGAAGAAACAGGTTCAACATGGATCAGCTCTGGCGCAGGCCGGGGATGAAGAATTCATGAGCTGTTCTGCAGAAGACTGTTTCGCCGCATGTGCAGGTTGGTATTACTCGTGCATTGCATAGCACTTTTTGAAACAGGACCCGGGATCATTGGATGTATTTATCGGTCTACGTCTACGATGTAATTTCCGGAGAGCCAGTTCCTGCCAAGCAAAAGCTTGTAGGCGGACTCACCCCTGTAATTCAGGTTGACCAGTGTTTTCTTTGCAAGGCCCATGTGTTGGATAGTCAGGTACACGTAATATCTTTTCTCCCGGGATTCTGCATTCTTAACGATTGATTCCTTGACTATCGCCGAGGATAACCTGGATTCCTTGCCACGCTCGTTGACTATCGTGTATTCAACCCGTCCATTTGCGGCTTTTAATTTTTCGGCATTTATCGATGTCGTTGACGCACCGGTATCTACACGGGCTGAAAAATAAATATCTGCTTCGCTGATATACACTTCGACTATCGGGCCAATAACAAGCTTCTCATTGGTTCGAGCCGGGTTTTCACCCGCGGCAAGACACAATATTATGAGCACAAGTAATTTGCAGTGTCTCCGGGTCTGCGTCAGAAACCGGTGGCACGGCAAGCCGGATTGATTTTGTGCTGTCACCGACTCTTATCAGTTGCCACGGTATTTTTTCTGCATGCCGTTCAGAAAGTTTCGCAGGATCTGGTCATTGCATTCACGGTAGTGCTTGTGGCCCTGCTTGCGAAACAGCGCGCTCAATTCGTGCTTGCTGATACGCATACCACCCAGCTCCAGGATCCCGAGAACATCCTCGGCCTTCAGGTCCAGTCCGATTTTTAATTTTCTGAATATTATATTATTGTTCAAACGCTGCTCTGACTCAGGTTGCATACCTTCTTTCTTTCCCCGTCGATCGATAATCAGGCCATTGAGAAACATCGCCAGATGAACATCACTGCATTTCACAAACGCGGGGTCATCATCTTTTTTCAGCCAGGCACTGACCTGCTCCCGCGTGACCGGGTAATCCGCCAGGCCGAAGATCGCAATCATTTTTGAATCATCAAAGTCGAAGCTATAGCGAAGTCGGCGCAAGATGTCGTTATTGGTCACAAGTCTCTCCAGCGTGCAATCGGGATCAACGGGGCCAGTGCTTCTGCAAGCATTCATTCCCTGTGCAGGCATCACTCATTGCAGCAAACAGCAGCCAGGCAAGCCGCATACAATAACAATAGCTAATGTCCGTGCAACTAAACAATGCCGGGGGCGCATTTTTCGGCCGCCACAAAAAAAGGGCCTGCTGGCCCCTTTTCTGTACTAGCTGTGCGTTCTACCTGCTAGCCCTCGCCGACAGCCTTCATACTCAGGCGGATGCGGCCCTGCTTGTCGACTTCAAGCACCTTGACCTTGACCTGGTCGCCCTCGGAGAGCTTGTCGCTGACATTCTGCACACGCTCTTCGCAGATCTGAGAGATGTGCACCAGGCCATCCTTGCCCGGCAGGATGGTGACGAAGGCGCCGAAATCCATGAGCTTGGCGACCTTGCCGTCGTAGATGGTACCGACCTCTACATCGGCGGTGATCTGTTCAATACGGCGGCGCGCTTCGTTGCCGGCGTCGAGGTCAACGGATGAAATCTTGATAGTACCGGTATCATCGATATCGATATTGGCACCGGTCTCATCCTGGATGGCACGGATGGTTGCACCGCCCTTGCCGATGACGTCGCGGATCTTGTCGGGGTTGATCTTGATGGTGATGTAACGCGGCGCATAATCGGAAACCTCTTCACGCGGCGCACTGATGGCCCGGGACATCTCACTGAGGATATGCATGCGGCCATGGTTCGCCTGGGCGAGTGCCTTCTCCATGATTTCCCCGGTAATACCCTGGATCTTGATATCCATCTGCAGGGCGGTCACGCCATTACCGGTGCCGGCTACCTTGAAATCCATATCGCCGAGGTGGTCCTCGTCACCGAGGATGTCGGTGAGCACAGCATAGTTGTCACCTTCCTTGATGAGGCCCATGGCAACACCGGCAACCGCACCGCTGACCGGCACACCGGCGTCCATCATTGACAGGCTGCTGCCGCAGACGCTGGCCATGGAACTGGAGCCGTTGGATTCGGTGATTTCCGAAACAATACGGATGGTGTAGGGAAAGCTGTCCTTCGGCGGCATAACGGCGGCAACACCACGCTTCGCGAGCTTGCCGTGGCCGACTTCGCGGCGCTTGGTACCACCGACACGGCCGGTTTCACCGACGCAGTATGGCGGGAAATTGTAGTGCAGCATGAACTGCTCCTTGGTGGTACCGGAGAGCGCATCGATCAACTGTGCATCCCGCTCGGTACCCAGCGTGGTAACCACCAGTGCCTGGGTTTCGCCACGGGTAAACAGTGCCGAACCATGGGCACGCGGCAACACGCCCATACGAATGCTGATGGGACGCACGGTGCTGGTATCACGTCCGTCGATGCGGGCCTCACCGGAGAGGATGCGGCTGCGCACGGTTTTCTTCTCGAGCTTGCCGATTGCACCCTTGACTTCATCCGCGGAGAAACCACCGCCGGCATCATCAGTCAGCTTGTCAACGATCTCTGCACGCACCGTGCTCAGCAGGGTATAGCGGTCCTGCTTGTCGGCCACCTTGTAGGCGGCCGCAATGGCTGCGGCACCTTCCTTCTCGACGGCCTCGGCCAGTGCCGTATTCTCTTGCGGTGCCGACCATTCCATCGGCGGTGTATTCACTTCGGCAGCCAGCTCCCTGATTGCCTTGATAACTACCTGCTGCTGCTCGTGGCCGAACAAAACGGAACCGAGCATGACGTCTTCCGGCAGTTCCTTCGCCTCGGATTCCACCATCAGCACGGCGCTCTCGGTACCGGCAACGACCAGGTCGAGCTTCGATACCTCCAGCTGCTCGGTCGTCGGGTTGAGCACGTAGTTGCCGTCGATATAACCAACGCGGGCCGCACCCACCGGTCCCGAGAATGGCAGACCTGATATGGACATGGCGGCAGAGGCTCCGATCAATGCGGCGATATCGGGTTGAATCTGCGGATCATAGGAGATCACCGTAAGGATGACCTGCACTTCATGAGTGAAGCCCTTCGGAAACAGCGGACGCAAGGGCCGGTCAATCAGCCGGCACATCAGCGTCTCGGGCTCACTGGGACGACCTTCACGACGAAAAAAGTTACCGGGGATCTGGCCTGCCGCATAACCCTTTTCCTGGTAATCAATCGTCATCGGGAAAAAATCACGTCCTTCCATAGGATGCTTGTCACCGACAACGGTTGCGAGCACCTTGGTATCACCTATGCTGACGATAACTGCACTACACTGGCGGGCAATTTCCCCGGTTTCGAGTGTGACCGTCTGGTCACCGTACTGAAAGGATTTCTTGATTGCAGTCACGGGTGTATTTCCTCGTCTGAAAAAGGTGGCAGGTTATGCCGGCAAGAAGTGATGAATTAACGGCGCAGGCCAAGCTTGCTGATCAGGTCCTGGTAGCGCGTGCTGTCTTTACCTTTCAGGTAATCGAGCAGCTTGCGACGCGAGTTGACCATGCGCAGGAGTCCCCTGCGGGAATGGTGATCTGCCTTGTGTGTAGCAAAGTGATTGGTCAGTGCCGCAATATTTCCGGTCAGCAGGGCAACCTGTACTTCGGGCGAGCCGGTGTCATCAGCAGCGCGCTGGTGCTTCTTTACGATCTCGCTTTTTTGTTCGGCATTCAAAGCCATGAAAAAACTCCTGAGATATACGTATAAATTCTTTTGAGCCCGGTATTTTAACCGGGGTTAAGGCTCGCCACAAGCTTTGCTGCAGGCTACCGCCGCCACTAGCGGCCCGTCATTAGCCGGCGCGGGGCTACCCGACCGTCATCGAGGATTTCGCCCATGCCCATAAAGCACGAATCGCCCTCGTAGATCCGCACCCAGCCGTCGGTCGGCGCATTCGGGACCAGCACCGGCTGGCCCTGGCGCAGGTAAAAAGCCGCGTCCCCGCTGAGCCTCACGTCCGGCCAGTGGGCCAGGCCACGCTCCAGCGGCAGCAACAGCCTGTCCATCGCCACCAGGCCGGCCATGCCTTCAGCGGCCAGCGCCTGCAGGGCATCGGGCTGAATCATGCCGCTGCTGTCAAACGGGCCGACCCCGAGGCGGCGCAGTCGGATCACGTGTGCACCACAGCCGAGAACCTCACCTATATCCTCGATCAGGGTGCGCACGTAGGTTCCCTTCGAGCAATGCACCCGGAAGGTCGCCTCGGGCAGGCTGAAGTCCGTCAGTTCCATCTCGAAAATCGTCACCTGACGCGGCGCGCGCTCCACCTCAATGCCCTGGCGAGCCAGCTTGTAGAGGCGCTCACCCTTGTGTTTCAGGGCCGAGTACATCGGCGGGATCTGCTCGATGTCGCCGATGAATCCCTGCATGGCCTTGCGCACCAGCTTTTCGGTGACCCTCTCGACCGGGCGCCGCTGTTCCACCTCACCTTCAGCATCACCCGTGGTGGTGCGCTCGCCCAGCTTGCAGGTGACCAGGTAATCCTTGTCGGCATCCAGCAGGAAACCCGAAATCTTGGTCGCCTCGCCAAAGCAGATCGGCAGCAAACCGGTGGCCAGCGGGTCGAGGCTGCCGGTATGCCCCGCCTTGCGTGCGCGGTACAACTTCTTCACTATCTGCAGCGCGGCATTGGATGTCACCCCGGCAGGCTTGTCGAGCAGCAAAATGCCATTGACGGGCCGCAGGTGACTGTTTCGTTGACGTCTAGCCATTATCGGCGCACCCCATAAAAGAATGCTCGCGCAAAGACACAAAGGCGCAAAGAAAAATACAACAACCCCTGAAGCTGAATGCAGCAAAACCCGGCATTGGGTTCTTGCACAAAGTCCACAGGGTCAGAAGCCATGCACATAGAACAATATATTTTTCTTTGCACCTTTGCGTCTTTGCGCGAGAAAATATTTTTCGGAAAATACCCTGCAGAAGTCATAACCGTACAACACACCTTACTCATCCTCTCCGGTATTCTCCTTGTCACTGGCGATCGCTGCGTTAATCAGCGCACCAAGCCGTGCGCCCTCTTCCAGCGAACGGTCGTGGTAGAAGCGCAAGGCCGGTATCACCCGTATATGCATGAGCTTGCCAAGATTGTGGCGCAGGAAACCCGCCGCGTGATTCAGTACTTCGAGGGAGTTTCTGGTCTGCTCCGCATTACCGAGCACCGAGACATGTACTTTTGCATGGCTCAGGTCGCGCGATACCTGAACTGACGAGATACTGACCATGCCGAGCCTCGGGTCCTTCAGCTCATCATGTATCAGTGCCGCCAGTTCACGCTGGATTTGTTCGCCGACACGACGCGTTCTTGGATACTCTTTCGGCATCAGGGCGCAATCCAGGGACAGGACCGTTTATTGCAAAACAGTTGCATAAGGGAATAGCTACCGGCATCGCAACAAAAGGGGCTCACCCCTGTTGTGCTACAGGGAACGTGCCACCTCGACGCGCTCAAATACCTCGATTTGGTCACCGGCTTGCACGCTGTAATTCTTCACGCCAATACCGCATTCGGTGCCGGCCTTGACCTCATTGACGTCATCCTTGAAACGCCGCAGGGATTCGAGTTCGCCTTCATAGATCACTACATTGTCGCGCAGCACGCGAATCGGCGAACTGCGGCGCACCACCCCGTCAAGAACGATACAGCCGGCAATATCACCAAGCTTGCGTGAGACGAAGACTTCCTTGACCTCGGCCATGCCGATAATGTCTTCCCGGGTTTCCGGCGCCATCATGCCGCTGGCGGCAGCCTTGACGTCATCAATCGCATTGTAGATAACGCTGTAATATCTGAGGTCAACATTGTTTTCCTCGACCATCTGCTTCGAGGAGGTGTCGGCGCGCACGTTAAAACCGATAATGATTGCATTCGAAGCGATCGCAAGACTTACATCAGATTCGTTGATGCCGCCGACGCCGCTGGAAATAACCTTGACCTTGACGTCCGGCTGTTCGGCGGTCAGGTTGACCAGGGCGTTGCTCAGGGCTTCCGCGCTGCCCTGCACATCGGCCTTGAGCACGACGTGTACCGTCGGCACCCTGCCTTCCGCCGCCGCCGAGAAAACATCCTCGAGGCGCGCCTGTTGCTGGGACTCCAGCCGCCTGGCGCGCGCCTTCTCCTTGCGCAGTGCGGCCAGTTCGCGGGCCTTGCGTTCATTGGCAACGACGATCACGTCGTCACCGGCATTCGGCACTGAAGACAAACCCAGCACCAGGGCAGGCATGGACGGGCCGGCCTCGCTGATTTGCTTGCCGCCCTCATCAAACATGGCGCGCACCCGGCCATATTCTTCGCCGGTCAGCAGCAGGTCCCCTTTCCTGAGAATGCCGTTCTGTACCAGCACGGTGGCCACTGCACCACGACCCTTGTCGAGACTCGACTCGACCACGATGCCGGTCGCAGGACAATCGTAAACCGCCGTCAGCTCCAGGACTTCGGCCTGCAACAAGACGGCATCGAGCAGGTTATCCACGCCATCACCGGTTTTTGCTGACACCGGCACGAACATCGTATCGCCACCCCAGTCTTCCGGGACGACCTGGAGTGCCGCCAGTTCGGTCTTCACCTTCTCGGCATCAGCACCAGGCTTGTCCATCTTGTTGACAGCAATCAGCAGGGGAACATCGGCAGCCCTGGCATGCTGGACGGCTTCCTTTGTCTGCGGTTTCACACCATCGTCAGCGGCGACCACCAGGATGACGATATCGGTAACGCCGGCACCGCGCGAGCGCATCGCCGTAAAGGCGGCATGTCCCGGCGTGTCGAGGAAACTGATCATCCCCTTTGATGTTTCCACGTGGTAGGCGCCGATGTGCTGGGTTATACCGCCGGCTTCACTGTCAGCCACCTTGGTACGCCGGATGTAATCCAGCAGCGAGGTCTTGCCGTGGTCGACATGTCCCATGATCGTGACCACCGGGGGCCGTGGCAGCCTGTCACCCGCGACCTCCGCCACCTGCAGTTTGAGCTCTGCCTCGAGTTCGTTTTCATTAACCGGCTTGGCTACATGGCCCATTTCTTCCACGACCAGCGTTGCAGTATCCTGGTCGAGCACCTGGTTAATCGTAGCCATGACACCCATCTTCATCAAAACCTTGATGATTTCTGCCGCCTTGATGGACATCTTCCTGGCCAGCTCGGATACCTGGATATTCTCCGCTATCTCGACCTCATGCACCACGGTCGCAGTTGGCAACGCAAACCCGTGTTCGCCGGTGCCTTCGATACTGACACGCCGTGTTGCCTTCGATTTTTTCCTGCGGCGGCCGCCCTTGCCTGCGGCAACGTGCAATTCCTGGCGGCCGTACTTGGTACTCTTGCCGGCACCGGCCTTGCGCGACTTGCGATCACCCTCGGCGGGTTTCTTCTGCCGCGAATCTTCGGTCTCAGCCTGCTGCTTGGCCTCTGATGCCGCGATTGATTGCAGGCGAGCCTCCTCGGCTGCCTGCTGCTTGCTTTCGCGTTCTGCCTGCAGCTTTGACTCCTCTGCGACCTTTTCTTCCTGCTCCTGCTTTTTGGCTTCCTCACGCTGCTTGCGTGCTGCTGCCTCAATCGCTTCTTCCGCGGCTCGCTTGGCCTGCTGTTCTTCCAGTTCCTTGTTGATGCGTTCCTGCTCTTCGGCCATCAAATCCGCACGCTTTACATAGGTACGCTTCTTGCGGACCTCGACCCTGACGGTCTTGGTCTCCGGCCGTGCACGAATCGCACCGCGCGCGGCAGGCCCGCGCCCGGCAGGCACCGTGGCGCGCAACTCGGTCTGGGTCTTGCGTTTCAGGGTAACCTTGCTGGCGCCACCAGTTGATAGCGATCCGCGCTTGCCGTGGCTCTGGCGAAGAAAATCCAGCAGCTGGGTTTTCTCCTTGTCTGAAATAGTGGCGTTCTCATCACTTATTTCCAGACCGGCTTCGCCCAGCTGCACAAGCAGCCGGTTGGGTGGAACCCCGACGACTTCAGCAAATTGTTTTACCGTGACGTTTGACATTTACATCCGCTCCATTACTCAGCCGCTTCTTCTGCAAACCAGGGCGCCCTGGCTGTCATGATCAGGGACCCGGCGCGCGCCTCGTCCATGCCTTCGATATCGATCAGTTCATCAACCGCCTGTTCCGCCAGGTCTTCCATGGTAATTATGCCGCGGCCGGCCAGTTCGAAGGCGAGAGCCTCGTCCATTCCTTCCATTTCCAGCAAGTCGGCGGCCGGCTCATGCTCGCCGATTTTCTCTTCATTCATGATCGCCTGCGTCAACAGCACATCGCGCGCCCGACCACGCAACTCCTCGACCATTTCTTCGTCAAATTCCTCGATAGCAAGCAGCTCGCTGTTCGGCACGTAGATAATTTCTTCAATACTGGAGTAACCCTCCTGTACCAGGATGGCCGCAATCTCCACATCCACGTCGAGTTGCTCGGTAAACAGCTTCTGCAATTCTGACGCCTCGGCCTCGCCCTTTTCCTCGGCCTGCACTTCATCCATGACGTTCAGTGTCCAGCCGGTCAACTGGCTCGCAAGGCGCACGTTCTGCCCGGCACGGCCGATGGCCTGCGACAACTGTTCCTCGACAACTGCAACATCCATGGTGTGCGTGTCCTCATCGACGACGATCGAGGAAACCTCGGCAGGCGACATGGCATTAATGACGAACTGGGCAGGATTTTCGTCCCAGAGGATGATGTCGACACGCTCACCCGACAATTCAGTGGACACGGTCTGTACGCGCGAGCCGCGCATACCGACGCAGGCGCCGACCGGGTCGATACGCGGGTCATTGCTCTTTACCGCAATCTTGGCGCGCAGGCCCGGATCACGTGCAGCAGCAAGAATATCGATCAGGTCCTGACCGACTTCCGGCACCTCGAGCTTGAACAACTCGAGCAAAAACTCGGGTGCAACGCGACTGACAAACAGTTGCGGGCCGCGCTGTTCGGCGCTGACATCGCGCAAATAACCGCGCAGGCGGTCGCCGGGGCGCACGGCTTCACGCGGAATCATTTCCTCGCGCAGGATGATTGCCTCGGCGTTCATGCCGAGATCGAGGTAGACGTTGCCGCGTTCGACCCGCTTGACGAGCCCGGTAACCAGCTCACCGACACGGTCCTTGTAGGCCTCAACGACCATGGCACGCTCGGCTTCGCGCACCTTCTGGACGATGACCTGTTTCGCGGTCTGCGCACCAATGCGGCCAAAAACAACCGATTCGATCGGTTCCTCGATGAAATCACCATGCTGTATATCGGGGTCATCGAGTTGCGCGGCAGCCAGCGTTATCTGGCGTTCGGGGTGTTCGAAAACCAGTGCCCCTTCCTCGTCTGATTCAGCATCTGTATCGGCAACGGGTTCCGGCTCGAGGCTGTCGTCGATAACCTGCCAGCGGCGGAAGGTTTCGTACTCGCCGGTCTCGCGATTGATAGCGACACGCGCATCGATCTCTCCCCCATGGCTTTTGCGGGTAGCCGTCGCCAATGCGATCTCGATAGCCTCAAAGATGATCTCCTTGTCGATGCCTTTTTCATTCGACACCGCGTCGACAACCATCAGAATTTCTTTACTGTCCATTCACGAAACCTCCAAATGCTGCGTTCAGTATTCCGGTACCAAACGCGCCTGTTCAACCTGGTCAAACGGCAGGCTGATTTCCTCGTCATCCTGCGCGATGACGACATTCTCATCCCGTAGCCCGAGCAAACGTCCCTTGAACTTACGCCGCCCCTCAATCGGGTAGATCACGCGCAGTTTTACCTCGTGCCCGGCAAAACGTTCGAAGTCCTCCAGCCTGAACAACATGCGATCCAGTCCCGGGGACGAGATCTCCAGGGTGTAGTGCCCGGGTATCGGATCCTCGACATCGAGCACGCCACTGACCTGGTAACTCACCTTCTGGCAGTCATCTGCCGAGATACCCTCTTCCCTGTCAATGTAGACCCGCAGCAGGCCGCCACCCGGGCCGCCCCGCTTGTATTCCACACCGACCAGTTCGTAACCCAGCGAGCGAATTCCCGGCTCCAGCAACTCACCGATATGTAACGGGTCCTGCCTCACGCTGTACTCCAAAAACAAAAAATGGGCCAAAGGCCCACTCCATAAACTCCAATATTTTCTCGCGCAGCGTATCAAAGACTACCCTGCCTGCGGCGCCACCTTGGACTCCTGTCCGGGCCACAATACCCCTTGAAACATGTGGGACATCGTTTTAAATGGTAGCGGGGGTAGGATTTGAACCTACGACCTTCGGGTTATGAGCCCGACGAGCTGCCAGACTGCTCCACCCCGCATCAACGGCCGAGGAGTGTAGCGATTGCACTGCTGATTTTCAAGCCCCTCAGCCCAAATGGCTGATTTTTACGTAAACGCTCTCGTTTTTAACGCAGGTGGTCCAGCCGCATGGCACGTCTACGGGTACGCAGGGCCGGAATCTGTGGGCTGATACGCCCTTGCGTGCGCACCGGCAGGTGTGGCTGTTGTTGCGCCTTGCAGGCGGGCCTGATTGGATGCGGGCTCTCGCGCCCGCCGGCGAGATACTTTTCTTTGCTTCGCCAAAGAAAAGTACCCAAAAGAAAGGCGACCCGGAGGCTTGCCCCGTCATGCAAGCATGACGGGGTTCCCTGCGCTTCTCGCGAAAACCGGCGCATGCGCAACTCGCAATCTCGCTGCGCTCGAAAGCTCAAACAGGGCGCATGCTTCATCCGGTTTT
>JBATIF010000174.1:0-16022 GCA_049667605.1 Gammaproteobacteria bacterium | reverse complement strand
GCGTTCGAAGTAACGGGTGAGATGACGCTCATGGGTGGCAAGTTGATCGCTTCCCGGCCCGAAGATACCGTTGCTGGCGAGCAGGTCACTGATTTCTTTATCGAGGGTTGCCATATGGTGCTTGCATGATTGGCCCTTTTTCAGGGCATTGCCCGTGGTAATAAACAAGTGTAACCCATACCACGCAACCCGGCAGCAGCCGGGATCAGGAGAGTAAAGAAGACCTGGCTTTATCGACTGTGCGCCAGCGGGTTATCCGGCAGCATACCGTGGATTTTTGTGATTTTTTCGAGTTGTGATTTAAAGGCTGAAAAGCATTCCGGGTCAAAGTGCTTGCCGCTGTGGTTTTCCATGTATTCGAGCGCGGCTTGCATGGACCATGCGTTTTTATAAGGGCGGTCAGATACCAGCGCGTCATAGACATCGGCGACTGCCACGATGCGTGCCTCAATCGGAATATCTTCGCCTTTCTTGCCATAGGGATAGCCGGTCCCATCGAATTTTTCATGGTGTCCGAGTGCGATGATGCCGCCCATCTGCAGGTATTTTGACGGGCTGTCTTTCAGGATCTCATAGCCTATCGTCGTATGATTTTTCATTATCTCGAATTCTTCAGTCGTCAGTTTACCGGGTTTGAGGAGGATACCGTCCCTGATGCCGATCTTGCCGATGTCATGCATGGGTGCTGACATTTCAATGATTTCCGAATCTGCCTCGGAGAATCCCATATGCTCTGCTATGAGACGTGAGTACTTCGCCATACGAATAATGTGATTGCCGGTTTCTTCGTCACGATATTCTCCAGCCCTTGCAAGCCGTAGCAGGGTTTCACGTTCCCGAAGTCTGATTTCACTGGTAGCCTCGGCAACGCGTCGTTCAAGCCAGCGTGAGCGATCGCTGATAATCTTGTATTGCTGTGACTGGGTCAGGAGATTACGGCAACGGGCGCGACATTCGTAATGGTCAACCGGTTTCATCAGGAAGTCGGTAGCACCGGCCTCCAGCGCATCGTAACGCACTTTTATGTCTTCAATAGACGTCACCATGATGACGGGGATATGCGCGCAGGCCGGGTTGCCACGGAATTTCCTGATAAATTCTATGCCATTCATTTCCGGCATCTTGTAATCCACCAGCACCAGGTCGGCATCCCTCTTTGTGGTCCATCCGAGCGCTTCGACCGGGTTGGCAAATGCCTCTGTAATGAGGTTACGCTCAAGCGTACTAACCAGCTGTTGCAGGATTTTACGGCTGGTGAGCTGGTCATCAATGATCAGAATTGTCGCCATATGAATTCACTTTTACCTGTCAAAACCAGGAGTAAATGCCTGTAAGGCCTGTCCTCGCTCGTCCCGGTGCCCGGTCCCCGGGTCAGAATAGTGATGTAACTATAGGATATGTATAGATAACCTATTCTGTTATCCGACAAAGCATGCTATCGGCAGAAGCGCATATTTATTGAGTGTCGCTGCCCGGAATGCTTGCTTACAGGCTGGCCGCTGTTCCCGGGCTTGGTGTACTGCATGGCTGAATTACTGGTAAAGCGTTCCCGCGCTCCGCCTTTGCAGCAGGGGGCATGCCCTGTAAAATAACCGACGAAACAGGCCGGGAACAGATAATGGTTGATGACAATAAAGAGGCGGCAGGGGGGCCATCACTCCTGGATGTGCTGGGAAGCGTAGCGGCGAGTATGTTTGGTGTACAAAGTAACCGCAAACGCGAGGAAGATTTCACTCACGGAAAGCCCTCACAGTACATCATTATCGGCCTGCTCATGACAGTCGTGTTCATTATGACCATCTGGGGCGTGGTTAAGCTGGTGATGAAACTGGCAGGTGTCTAGTGTCTTGTTGTACGCACGCATCTTTCATGGTCGAATATATTGCTGTGAAGACGGGCCGAACAAGGGTGCCTGGGTGGCTTGTTCCAAAGATAATGTCAGAGCGCCTGGATCTTTTCTTTTTGTTCTTCCAGGTTATTGATTACCGCGCCTAGCTCGGTTGCGCGTGCACGCTCTTTCTCGACTACATCGGCGGGGGCCTTGTCTACAAAGCCGGGGTTGAGAAGTTTCTTTTCGCAGCGATCCAGTTCATTTATTTTTTTCTCGAGTTCTTTACTTAGCCGCAAGATCTCGCTTTCCTTGTCTATCAGGCCTGCAAGTGGAATCAATAATTTCATTTCGCCGACCAGCGCGGTTGAAGACTCCGGCGCTGTCTTGTCTGCTTCCAGCCAGGTAACTGTTTCAACGCGGCCGACACTCTCGAGGTAACGGCGGTTCCTGTCGAGCCGCTGCCTGTCTGTTTCAGAGCCATCCTGCAGCAGTACCGGTAACAGCTTGCGGGGGTCGATGTTCATGCCGCTGCGAATCTTGCGCACACCTATAATAAAATCCTTTACCCAGCTGATTTCTTCAAGCGCGGCCTGGTCGATCCTGTCACTCTCGGGTACCGGGTAGGGCTGGCGCATAATAGTCTTTCCTTCTACACCGGCAAGCGGGGCCATGCGTTGCCAGATTTCCTCACTGACAAAGGGCGTCAACGGGTGGATCAGACGTAAAACGGTTTCCATTATTCTGACCAGGGTTCTGCGTGTGCCCCTCAATGCCGCGGCGCCACTGTCCGGGTCAGTCAACACCGGTTTCGAGAGTTCCAGGTACCAGTCGCAGTATTCATCCCAGATGAATGTGTATATGGCCTGCGCGGCGAGGTCAAAGCGGTAGTTCTCGATGGCCACGGTCACTTCCTGCACGGTCTGCTGCAACAGGCTGATAATCCATCGGTCGGCCTCACTGAGGTGCATCTCGCTCTCGCCCTGGCCGCAGTCCTCGCCCTCGGTATTCATCAGTACATAGCGGGCAGCATTCCATAATTTGTTGCAGAAGTTCCGGTAACCCTCGATTCGCCCGAGGTCAAAATTGATATCACGGCCGGTAGAGGCGAGGGCGGCAAAGGTAAAACGCAATGCATCGGTACCAAAAGCCGGTATGCCGTCCGGAAAATCCTTGCGGGTAAGCTTCTCGATCCGATCGGCCATGTTTGGCTGCATCAGTCCGGCACGCCGCTTGGCAACCAGCGCCTCGAGTTCAATGCCGTCAATCAGGTCGATCGGATCGAGTACATTACCCCTGGACTTGGACATTTTCTGGCCATGTGCATCGCGCACCAGGCCGTGGATATAGACCTCCCGGAACGGGACTTCACCGGTGAACTTGAGCCCCATCATGATCATGCGTGCGACCCAGAAGAAAATAATATCGAAACCGGTGACCAGTACGCTGGTCGGGTAGAAGGTGTCCAGGTCCGTGGTTTTTTCAGGCCAGCCCAGCGTGCTGAAGGGCCAGAGCGCAGAGGAGAACCAGGTATCGAGGACATCTTCATCCTGGCGCAGGGCAATTTCATCACCCAGGCCGTGTTTCTTGCGCACTTCATCCTCGCTGCGCCCGACATAAATATTTTCTGCCCCGTCATACCAGGCCGGTATCCGGTGCCCCCACCAGATCTGGCGCGAGATACACCAGTCCTGGATGTTGCGCATCCATTCGAAATAGGTGTTCTTCCAGTTGTCGGGCACAAATTTAATGCGCCCTTCCTCGACCGCCTTGATGGCCGGCACCGCCAGCGGGGCAATCTTCACGAACCACTGGTCTGTCAGGAACGGTTCAACCGCGGCGCCGGAGCGGTCACCGCGCGGCACCATCAGCTTATGGTCCTCAACCTTCTCCAGCAGGCCCTCGGCCTCGAGATCGGCGAGTATCTGTTTGCGTGCCTCGTAACGGTCCATCCCGCCGTAACGCCCCGGGGCTTCTTCATTGATACAGGCATCCACGGTGAGGATGTTGATCACCGGCAGGTCGTGACGCTTGCCCATTTCGGCGTCATTGAAATCATGCGCGGGTGTGATCTTTACACAGCCGGTCCCGAATTCCGGGTCGACATAATCATCGGCAATGACAGGGATTTCACGATCCGTCAACGGCAGGCGGATGCGCTTGCCGATCATCGAGTGATAGCGCCCGTCATCCGGATGTACAGCGACTGCCGCGTCGCCAAGCATGGTCTCGGGTCGCGTTGTAGCAACAACGAGATGGCCGCTGCCATCTGCCAGCGGATAACGCATATGCCAGAGATGGCCGTCTTCTTCTTCGGAAACCACCTCGAGATCGGATACCGCGGTATGCAGTACCGGATCCCAGTTGACCAGGCGCTTGCCGCGGTAGATCAGGCCTTCTTCATGAAGGCGAACAAAGGTTTCCCTGACTGCCTGTGACAGGCCTTCGTCCATGGTGAAGCGTTCGCGGCTCCAGTCCACGGATGAACCCATACGCCGCAGCTGGCGGGTAATGGTCCCGCCGGATTCGTGTTTCCACTCCCAGATACGCCTGATGAATTTTTCACGGCCAAGGTCATGCCGGGTCAGGCTCTCGCTGTTGAGCTGCCGTTCGACCACCATCTGCGTCGCGATACCCGCATGGTCGGTACCGGGCTGCCACAGGGTATTCTCACCGCGCATACGATGGTAGCGGGTCAGTGCATCCATCAGGGTATCCTGAAAGGCATGTCCCATGTGCAGGCTGCCGGTTACATTCGGCGGCGGGATCATGATGCAATAAGGTGTCCCTTCACCGGACGGCGCAAAGTGTCCCTCGCGTTCCCAGGTCTCGTACCACTGCTGTTCGATGGCGTGCGGGTTGTAGGTCTTTTCCATGTCTGGCGTTATTCAGTCAAGCGCTACCCGGACAGGGTCAGGGCGAGGGATTATACCTGCAGGAAGGGTTCTTTAAGGTCTGCTCCAGAACAGCGATCAGTCAGTGTGCTCGCCTGATGCTTGCAAGGCCTCGGCAACCAGGTCGGGCAGGGTGGATTCGAGCTGCTGGTGAATTGCCTCGTGCGAGACAACATCTTTTTCATTCAGTGCCGTGCTAATGGCCTGTTCGAGAACCGGCTGCAACGCCTGTTCCATTTGCTGGCAAACGCTGTGGGTAAGCGAGGCGGCGACTTCTTCGAGGTGTTTGCGAAACGAATCATTTCCCAGCAGTTCATCGGCAATCTCGCGGGGCGCCATGGCTGACACCCGGTTGGCGAGTCGCAGGTCTGGAGGCTCCGGCACATCATCGTCGCGCACGATGTCAGTCAGTATCGGGATACCCTCTTCGTCGAGGTGGAGTTCTTCAGCGCTTGTCATAACTGGTGTGACCTCACTTGATAGCCGCGGTCCTTGTAAAACCTGAAGTGTGCACGTGCCGCATCACGTTGCACATCGTCTCCGGATACCAGTTCAGTCACCCGGCTGAAGCGACTGAAAAAAACGGGTATGTCTTCAGCCAGGTTGACCAGCACATCACTGGGCCCTTCCGGCTCCGTTGCATGGCCCAGCAGGATGGGCGTTGCCCCTGCATTCTCGCTCATATATACAGCATGTGGCAAAAAACTTCCCGGTCGAAAGCTCCATAAAAGGTCATCCAGCTGTTTTAGTTGCTGTTCGGATGCGGTATTGATATAGACCTGATGGCCCCCCTTGAAGATCTTTTCCGCAAGGCGACAGGTGAACTGAACCCCCGCCTGTGGCGCCTTGTCACTGAGTACATAGAAATCGACTTCGGTCATCTGGCGCCACAGCGATCCAGCAGGAACTGGGTCAACAGGGGTACCGGCCTGCCGGTCGCACCTTTCTCCTTGCCGTTTTTCCAGGCCACCCCTGCGATATCGAGGTGCGCCCAGCGGTAGTCCCCGGTGAAGCGCGACAGAAAACAGGCGGCAGTTATGGTGCCGGCGCGCCCGCCGATGTTTGCGATGTCGGCAAAGTTACTGTCGAGGTCTGCCTGGTAAATGTCCCACAAGGGCATTTGCCAGGCGCGGTCATATGCAGTCTGGCCGGCAGTCAGCAGTTCCTGTGCGAGTTCATCATCGTTGCTGAGCACCGCGGCCGTGTAGTGGCCCAGCGCAACCACGCAGGCACCGGTGAGTGTGGCGATGTCGACCACCACCTCGGGTTTGTATTTTTTGATATAGGTGAGGGCGTCACAAAGAATCAGGCGACCCTCGGCATCGGTATTCAGGACCTCGATGGTTTGGCCGGACATGCTGGTGACAATATCCCCCGGTTTTGTCGCCCTGGCGTCAGGCAGATTTTCCGTAGTCGGGATAACGCCGACGACATTCAACGGAAGTTTCATCTCGGCGCAGGCCTGCAGCGTGCCGAGCACGCTGGCAGCACCGCACATGTCGAACTTCATTTCATCCATGGCAAGCCCCGGTTTCAGGGAAATACCGCCCGAGTCGAAGGTAACGCCCTTGCCGACCAGTACCACCGGCTTGCTGCCTTTTTTGCCACCACTGTATTCCATGGTGATCAGTTTTGCCGGCTCCACGCTGCCACGCGAGACGGACAGCAGCGAGCCCATACCAAGTTTTTTCATCGCGGCTTCTTCAAGCACGCTGGTTTTGATCGTATTGAAGGCTCTGCCAAGTTTGCGTGCCTCGGCAGCGAGGTAGGAGGGGGTACAGATATTGCCGGGCAGATTACCCAGGTCGCGCGCCAGTTTGACACCGCCCGCCAAGGCCATGCCGTCCGCAATGGCCCTGTTAGCCTGTTTTCGGTCAGTCCTGCCGGGATGAATGGCGAAGCTGCGCAATGTTTTCCCGCTAGTGGTTTTCTTGCTTTTCAGGCCATTTATCGAGTACAGCGCAGCCTCGGCGTTTTCCACCAGGGTACGGATCTTCCAGTAGCCATCCCGCTTGCCGACCTTCAGTTCGGACAGGTAACTGATTGCGTTCGTGGCGCCACTGGCCTTGACCGCACTTGCCGCGCTTGCAACCGCCTGGCAGTAGTGCTCTTCATTGAGCTCATTTTCCTCGCCACAGCCGACCAGCATCACCCGTTCGCAGCGGGCGCCTTCGGGATAGTGGATAATGAGCGTTGTCCCGCAGCTGCCATTGATTTCACCGGCTTTCAGCAGCTTCGACAGCAACCCGGCGGTTGCCTTGTCGAACTGGGCTGCGGAAGGAGACAGCCTGTTTTTTTCATAAACTCCGAGAATGGCGCATCCTGCCCGGGTTTCTGCCGGTTTCTCGCTCTTGATAGTGAATTTCATACAGCGTCCCTTGTGTGGTGATGGTTGTGATTGCAGTTCGCGGGCCTTGTGTTATACGGTAACCGCACTTCTGATCAATGCTCGCCAGAAGCATTAATATATCAGGGAAGTGTACTGGAAGCAGGCATGATTTTCATGCTGCCAATCGAGCTCATCCGGATGATCCGTGTTTTTGATCGTTACCTGCTCAGAGAAGTGATTCACGGCTGGGTGGTTGTTACCGTCATCCTCTGGCTGGTGCTCGTCTGTAACCGGCTGGTGCGTTACCTGGGCGATGCCGCGGCCGGGGAAATACCGGCTGGCGTGGTGTTCAAACTGCTTGGCCTGAAGATGGTCTGGTACCTGGTGCACGTGGTCCCGTTTGCCCTGGCACTGGGAGTGATTATAGGCCTGGGCCGCATGTATCGCGATAATGAAATGACCGTAATGGCGGCCTGCGGGGTAGGTCCCGTGCAGATTTACAAGCCACTGCTGACACTTGGCGCCGTCGTTACTGTCTTGCTCGGCTGGCTGTCGCTTTCTGCCAGCCCGGCCGTCGAGGGCATGAGCCTGCAAGTGCGGGCGGAAGCAGAGCAGCAGGCAGATTTTACCGTGCTTGGTGCGGGACGCTTCAATGCCATACAGAATGGCCGCCTGACGTTTTATGCAGAACGACTCTCCAGGGACGGGCAACAGATGGAGAACCTTTTTATTGTCGTTAGTAACAAGCCTGATGACGACAGGACACTGCAGCTGTTAAGGGCGCAATCCGCCTACCGGAAACATGATACAGCGAGCGGTGATGATTTCCTGGTGCTGCTCAATGGTTATCGTTACGAAGGCACGCCCGGGCGTGAAAATTACCGCAGTATGCAATTCAGGGAATACGGCATACGTATCGACATGCCGGGTATGGAGAAGGACGCCTCCAGGCTGTCTGCCATGCCCACGGCAATGCTTGTAGGATCAGCTGACAATGAAAAGCGTGCCGAGTTGCAATGGCGTCTTGCCATGCCGCTGTCGGTGATGGTGTTGCTGTTTCTCTCGGTGCCGCTATGCAAATCCTCGCCGCGCCAGGGGCGTTATGGCCGGCTGGTGATAGCCATCCTGTTGTTTGTCGTCTATTACAACCTGCTGGGCGCCGCGAAGGTGTGGGTAGAACGCGGTGCTGTACCGGTCTCGATCGGCCTGTGGTGGGTGCCGCTTTTGGCGGTAATCCTGGCCCTGGTCCTGCTCAACAGTGACCGGCTGGCACGCCGCATCGGACATTCTGCATGAGGATCCTGGACCGCTACATTGCCGTGGCAATTGCAGCGGGCACAGGGATCACGCTGCTGGCCATCGTCGGCCTTGATGTTTTCTTCAACGTTATCGGCCAGCTGGACAGGGTTGGCACGGGTGCCTACAGCCTCTGGAAAATGTTCATGTTCGTCGCGCTGACGACGCCGAAAAGTATCTACGAGATGTTTCCGATGGCCGCGTTGCTCGGCAGCCTGACCGGCATGGGCATGCTGGCAGCCGGCAGTGAGCTGGTCGCCATGCGCGCAAGCGGTATTTCGATCTGGCGTATCGTACGATCGGTCTTGCAGGCCGGCGTACTTATGCTGGTCGTGGTTGTTGGTGTCGGTGAGCTGGTCGCCCCGTCGGCGGAACGCTACGGGCAGAAAATACGCGCCACGGCTACTAACCAGGATCTCAGTTTTCTCGGCACCCTGGGACTGTGGGTGCGTGATGGCAACTACTACATCAATGTAAGGAAGATTCTCAGCGACGAAAAGCTGGCCGATATAACCCTCTATGAATTCAATGATGACCGCAGTCTGTCCGTTATCATGACGGCTGCACAGGCGCGGTATCATAATGATGTGTGGCAGCTGATCGATGTAGAGCAGACGCAGTTCAGGAATGACCGTGTGGAGGTACAGCAGATCGAGCTGCTGCAACGGCAGACGCTGGTAACACCCGAATTACTCAGCGCCGTTGCGATGAAACCGCAGACCATGTCGGTTGCCGCGATTGCCCAACTGGTTGACTATCTCGAGAGCAATGGCCTTGATTCACTGCAGTACCGCTATGCCTTCTGGAGCCGTCTGATGACTCCGCTCACCTCGCTGGTGATGTTGCTGGTATCCGTGCCTTTCGTATTCGGGGGGCTGCGTTCCGTGCCCATGGGGCAGCGTATTTTTATCGGCATCCTCGTCGGCTTCGGATTCTACGTGGTCAATGAGATATCCAGACAGGTGGGGCAGGTATATGCATTGAATCCGCTACTCGCCACAATTGCACCAAGTCTTCTCTTCATGCTGATCAGCATTCATGCCATTCGAAAGATATGACACGCTCTGTTTTCCATAAATAAAGCCAAAATCGCGCAAAGCCGCGAACATCATAAGATTAAAGGCTGCTGTTGCATGGCATGTTTTTATTTTCCCGGCGCCTTTGCGGCCTTCGGCAACCTGACTATTACCGACTCGGAAAAGCGGTCGTGCCAGGTCATTTTGTCCCTGTCAACGAGCATCCACAGAAAGCCCAGCCCGGCGAATGCCAGTGACGGTATCGCGACCAGGAACCGCAACAGGGCCTGCCAGATTGTAATGGGGCCGCCGTTGATGTTTTGAATGCGCAGTCTCCATGCACGCATTCCCAGGGTCTGACCGCCATGCAACCAGAACCATGCGTAGAAAGAGAAACAGACGAGGAACAGCAGGGTTCTGAAAAACGGGTTGTGGGTGTGCAATCCGCCGCGGGTGACCAGCAGCGCAATTGCCGTAGTTATCAGTAATATCGAGAGCAGCAACAGGGAGTCATAGAATATCGCCACCAGGCGGACAAGCAGGCCAGCCGGTTGGTAGCCGGTTTTGTTGTCGGGTTTGTCCATATTCGTTGTTGCTGTAATGGCGATATCGCAAGATTTCCCCGGCTTGAGCAGTCTCTGGCCGAATAGCAGGCGATGGATTTAATATTAATGGTGCTCCCTAGGGGACTCGAACCCCTGTTACCGGCGTGAGAGGCCAGTGTCCTAACCACTAGACGAAGGGAGCAGTACAGGGCTTGAAAGCGATGCTATTATACGCCCTGTCTTTTCATCTACAAGCAAATACAGTGAGCGAAGCAGGCAGCCTAAGAACCCGCACCGAACCCGACATTATCACCCGGGCAGAGCATTCTATCTCCAGGGGTAATATCAGCGCCAATGCGCTGAAGGTGTTATATCGATTAAAGGATTCCGGTTACCAGGCACACCTGGTAGGTGGCGGTGTGCGTGACTTGCTGCTGGGGCGCGAGCCAAAAGACTTCGACGTGGTGACCGATGCGGTCCCCGAGGACGTGCGCAGGTTGTTTCGCAACTGCCGCCTGATTGGCCGCCGCTTTCGCCTTGCGCATGTGATCTTCGGCCGCGAGGTCATCGAGGTGGCCACCTTTCGTGCCCTGCAGGACGACGATGAAGACGGCAACGAGCGTCATATCGATGTTGAAGGCCGTATTGTGCGCGACAACATCTTCGGAAGCATCGGGGGTGATGCCTTCCGCCGCGACTTCACGGTGAATGCCCTCTATTACAACATTGCGGATTTTTCGATCACCGACTACGCCGGCGGCATGCAGGATATCAGTGCGGGTCTGTTACGCCTTATCGGTGATCCCGTGACTCGCTACCGCGAAGACCCGGTGCGCATGTTGCGGGCGGTCCGCTTTGCCACCAAGCTGGGGTTTCGTATCGAGCAATCCAGCGAAGAACCGATTGAGCAGCTGGCGCCACTGCTGGGCGATATCCCCCCGGCGCGGCTGTTTGATGAAATGCTGAAGTTGTTCATGGGCGGTCATGCGCTGGCTAACTTCGAAATGCTGCGCCACTACAACTTGTTCGGCCAGCTGTTCCCGTTGACGGAGCAGGCCCTGACGCACGAGGAAGAACATTTCCCGTTAACGCTGATCAGCCGGGGCATGGAAAATACCGACACCCGTGTGATACAGGGCAAGCCGGTAACGCCGGCCTTTCTGTTTGCATTATTTCTCTGGCAGCCGGTGCGCGAGCGTGCCGCAAGGCTGGAGGCCGGGGGTCAGCACAAGGCCGAGGCCCTGCAGCATGCAGGCTCGCAGATCATTTCCGAACAGGCGGCCATCATGTCATTGCCGCGGCGTTATTCCCTGCCGATGCGCGAGATATGGATGTTGCAGCTGCGGCTTGAAAACATGGGTGGTCGCCGCAGTATGCGTGTGCTTGCTCACCCACGCTTCCGTGCAGCCTATGATTTCCTGTTATTGCGCGGCGAAGCCGGCGAGGTGCCAACCCAGGCGGGTGAATGGTGGACGGAACTGCAGGAAAAGAACCCGTCAGAAGTTGCGCGTGCAGACAACAAGCCACGCACAGGCAAAGGTCGGCGGCGCCGTCCACGTAACCGGCCCGCTGGAGGTCAAGCATGACAGTTCGTGCCTACATTGGAATTGGAAGCAACCTGGACAACCCGGTTGCCCAGGTCAAGGAAGCCTTCGAAGAGCTGGGCTACCTGCCGGATTCAATTATTTTTGCGAAATCCAGTCTCTATGGCTGCAAGCCAATGGGGCCGGCAGACCAGCCGGATTACGTCAATGCGGTTGTGGCGCTGGATACCTTGTTATCTGCAGAAGACCTGTTTCAGGAACTTGTAAAGATTGAAGATTTGCAGGGGCGTTCCCGCGATGGCGAAAAATGGGGCCCGCGTATCCTCGACCTGGATTTGTTGCTCTACGGCAAAAAGAAGATCAAGAAGAAGAACCTGATCGTGCCGCACCCCGGCATGCACGAGCGTGATTTCGTCATCATTCCGCTGGCCGAGATTGCGGGCAACATCAGTATCCCGGGCCTTGGCAAACTGGGAGGCCTGCTGGGTCAGTGTAAAACCCATTCAGTGAAAAAACTGGTTACCGGTTAATGGCTGGAGAACGTCCGGGTTATATTGTTGTAGAGGGACCGATCGGCGTTGGCAAGACCAGTCTGGCGCGGCGCCTTGCAGAGAGCTTCGAGACGGACCTGGTGCTGGAGGGCTCGGATGAAAATCCTTTCCTCGAGCGTTTTTACCAGGACCCGCGTGCGGGTGCCTTGCCGGCGCAGTTGTTTTTCCTGTTCCAGCGGGCACGCCAGATCGAGGCCATGCGCCAGGCCGACATGTTCCAGCCGGTGCGGGTTACCGATTTCATGATGGAAAAGGACCAGCTGTTCGCCGAGCTGACGCTGGATGCCGAGGAACTGAAGCTTTACCAGCAGGTCTATGACCATGTTACTGTGGATGCGCCGGTGCCGGACCTGGTGATTTATCTGCAGGCACCCGAGGATATTCTGCTGAAACGTATTGCCAAGCGCGGCATCCGCTACGAACGCAAGATCGATGCGCATTACCTGCGGCGCCTCTCCGAGGCCTACGCCCGGCTGTTCCTTGACTACGATGCAGCACCATTGCTGATCGTCAATGCGGCGAATATCGACCTCGTCGATAACGATGAGGATTATGCCGCCCTGCTGGAGCAGGTCTATAGCGCCAGGAAAGGGCGGCAATACTTTAACCCGATGTCGGCGGCTATCTAGAATCGGGCAGTTTTTTCCGCTTGCCAATCCTCTTCCCGGGCGTAACGAGCCAGCAATGCAATGACAAACGCAGACAAAAATTCAGCGGTAACGCTTTCGACCCTGCAGCGCATGAAGCAGCAGGGCGAGAAAATCGCCTGCCTTACCTGCTATGACGCGAGTTTTACCCGGCTGCTGGAAGCAGCCGCTGTCGACCTGTTCATTATCGGCGATTCACTCGGCATGGTGTTGATGGGCTACGAATCAACCGTTCCGGTCAGCATGGATGACATGATCCACCATGCCGCCAGCGTGGCGCGCGCCGGCCGGCATGCCTGGCGGGTGGTCGATTTGCCCGCCGGGAGCTACGCAACCCCGCCGCAGGCGCTGGAAAACGCCCGCCGCCTGATCGATGAGGGCGGGGCAGACATGGTAAAGCTCGAGGGCGGTACCCGCATGGCGGCTATCGTAGAACACCTGGTGGCACATGATATCCCGCTCTGTGGCCACATCGGCCTGTTGCCGCAATCGGTCGAGGAATTCGGCGGCTACAAGGTGCAGGGGCGCGACGAGGCCGGGGCGCGGGCCATAATGGAGGATGCGAGGGCGCTGGAGCAGGCCGGTGCAGGCTTGCTGGTAATGGAGTGTGTTCCTTCCCGGCTGGCTGCTGCGATTACCGCCAGCGTCGCTATCCCCACCATCGGGATCGGTGCCGGGCCTGGCTGTGACGGCCAGGTGCTGGTGCTCTATGACATACTCGGCATCGCGGCACAAAAAAGTCCGCGCTTCGTGAAAAACTTTTTGCAGGATTCCGGCAGTATAGCGGCTGCGGTGGATGCCTACGTCAAGGCGGTGAAGGACGGCAGCTACCCGGCGCCGGAACACGAATACTGATGGATACCATATCCTCTGTTGAAGAATTGCGTGCGCACACCAGGGCATGGCGCCTGCGCGAAGAACCGATCGCCCTTGTCCCGACCATGGGCAACCTGCATGCCGGTCATTTGAAACTTGTGCAGCATGCAAAGGCGATTGCAGCGCGGGTCGTTGTCAGTATCTTTGTCAATCCGATGCAGTTTGCAGCCAACGAGGATTATGAGGGTTATCCGCTTAGCATGGAGCTCGATGCCAGGGCATTGATGGAAGCGGATGCAGATGTGCTGTTTGCCCCTGGCGTGTCTGCCGTGTATCCGGGCGGCGTCGAAGGCACAACATCGGTCGTTGTGCCCGGACTGAACAGCGTCCTCGAAGGTGAACACCGGCCATCTCATTTCAACGGTGTGACGACCGTGGTCACGAAACTCTTCAACATGGTGCAGCCGGACATTGCGGTTTTCGGTGAGAAAGACTACCAGCAGCTGTTGATTATCCGACGCATGGTGAAAGACCTGGATATGCCTGTCAGGATCGAAGCGGTCGGCACCGTGCGTGAACACGATGGCCTCGCCATGAGTTCGAGAAACAGCTACCTGACTGCCACGCAGCGTACGCTTGCACCGCGGCTGCACCAGGTACTGCTTGACGTAAAAACCGTCGTCGAGGCCGGTGCGGGTGATTTTCAGGGTATCGAGCGTGCCGCCATGCAACAGCTGGCCGAAACGGGCATGGTGGTGGATTATGTCAGTATCCGCCGTCAATCCGACCTTGCGCTGCCAAAGGCCGGGGACCGGCAGCTGGTGGTGCTTGCGGCGGCCCGCATAGGAGCGACCCGCTTGATTGATAATAATCAAATATCAATCACTTAGGACCACTACTTAATATGAAAACTATACTGATTTGTTGCAGTCCGCGGCAAGCTACAGCATAATCCAATCCCGTATCGACGAGGGGTCAAGGAGCCTTTCCCGCGTATGCAAATCACCTTGTTAAAATCCAAACTGCACCATGCCAACGTAACGCACTCGGAGCTTGAGTATGAAGGTTCCTGCGCCATTGACGGCGCGTTGCTGAAGGCGGCCAATATCCAGGAATACGAGCAGATCCAGATCTACAACCTGGATAACGGCAAGCGTTTCACCACCTATGCCATCCGTGCGGAAGAGCATTCCGGAATCATCTCCGTCAACGGTGCCGCAGCGCACAAGGCCAACCCCGGCGACCGCGTCATCATCTGTACCTACGCGGTGCTGTCGCAACAGGAAGCCAGCGTCTTCAAGCCGACGCTGATTTATCTCGACGAAGCAAACCGGATCAAGGATACGCGTAACGCCATACCTGTTCAGGTTGCCTGACACCCTGTCTCTGTGCCGCCTGATCTCCGCCACCAGGCTTCAGCACTACCCCTGCTAAAACCCGCACAAGCCTGTTTGTACAGGCACCATCACCGGGCCTCATGATGCCCGACCCATGCCGGTGACGACAGTGCCGGCTGGTTCATCGCCCGGTCCCGGTAAGTTATCGTGATGTAGTGTCAAAAATAACTGTTACCTTTTTTCGGCCCCTGGCGTTAGTGCCAAATGTAACCCGAAAAAATCAGGAGACAGTTATGAAAACGCATCCCCTATCCAGAACCATCGTCGCCACCCTGGTGGCCGTTTCACTCGCCGGCAGTGGCAGTGCCTGGGCCGAGCGTAAAAATGACCAGCGCAGCTATGGCCACAGCCAGGGCGGTCATTACGATAAACACAGCCTGGGCCGTGCCCATGGCAAACACAAGGACAAGCGAAGTTATAACCGCAATCGCGATGATCATCGTGACAAGCGCAGGCATGAGCGCGGCAAGGGTGGTCAGCATGACAAGTACTACGCCTACAAAAAGCACAAAAAGAACCAGCACAAGCGTCATTACTACAGGGACAATCATAAACCCTATTATTACCGGGGGCAGGGTGGGAATTCCTATTACTACGAAGATGATGACAATGATGATGATTTGCTGATGGGCCTCCTGCTGGGTGGACTGTTTGGCTATGTCATCAACAGTGGGCAATACTGATCCCGGATGGCAAATCACCAGGCCGGATCCGCTGCGCTTGATTCGGCCTGCGACTACCGCCTCGAATTATGTTCCGGTAAGCCACTCTGGCATATGGGAAAAGATGTTTGTTACCTTTTTCCGGCGCCATACGTTAGAAGTGGATGTAACCCGAAAAAACAGGAGTCCGCCATGAAAACGCATCCCCTATCCCGAACTATCGTCGCCGCCATGGTGGCCATTTCACTCGCCGGCAGCGGCAGTGCCTGGGCCGATCGTAAAAATGACCAGCGCTCCCATGGTTACAGCCAGGGCGGTCACCAGGACAAGCGAAGTGATAGCCGCAGTCCGGGTGTTCATCGTGACAATCGCAGATATGAGCGCAGCCGGGATGGTCACCGGGACAAGTATTACGCCTACAACAAGCACCGCAAGAACACGTATAAACGTCATCATTACAAGGACAGTTACAGGCCGCGGTACTACAGGGGGCACGG
>JBATIF010000173.1:0-5354 GCA_049667605.1 Gammaproteobacteria bacterium | reverse complement strand
AGACCTCGTGACCATCGCTGGCATCGAAGGCATGCACCATGCCGTCGTTGGCACCGATATAGACGCGCCCGGCCCGGTTGATATTGGAATTCTTGTAGGCGGCATAGCCGGGCAGGGTGTAATTGCTCGTCGGGGCGCCGACATAGACAGGCCGGGAATTGATGATGTCGCCGAGCAGGCTGTAGCGCTTGCGCAGCAGGCCATCGGGTTTCTCGTTGCTGCGGTCGCCGCGGACATAGTTCAGTTTCGTGCTGTCCCAGCTGGTAGCATCGAGCGGGTCGTAATCGGCCGAGATCGCCGGGTCGAGCAACTCGCGCTGGGTGTCGGTAAGCGTATCCCAGCGGAAGGCCAGCTGGGCGTCGTCGCCGTCACCGGTAATAATCTTGCGGCCGCCGTCCACGGCAGCGGCCTTCCAGTAGTTAACAACGCCAGCCTCCTTGGCGGCAAAAACGTCGCGGGCCGTCCAGCTGCCGAGGGTGCGCGTACCGTCCGTGGCGATGTCATATTCAATCACATTGCCCTGCCAGGCGCCGTTCTCGAACCAGGGGCGGTAGGCCTTGGTGGCACCCGCGCTCAGGTCAGTGTTCTGCAGCGTAAATGGCGCCGGGCTCCAGGTCGGCTGGGTTTCGGGGAAGAAGCTGGCGGCCGCAAACACGCCCACGGCAATCATTCCCGTGCTTATCGCAATGACAAGATGTCGAACCGAAGCTGTAAACGTTTTCATGATATTCCTCTCTTCATACTCAGGGAGCATTCTGTGTCACGTAGACCGTCTGCACGTTGCGCCTGGCGCCTTTATTCGCCTCGCTCTGTGCACTGACCAGAAACAGGTAGACAAAAGAGCCGGCGGTGCCTGCACCCATTTCGGCGGACTCGCCGGGAATCGGATGTTTGCCCGCATACTCGACGACATAACTGCCCAGCGTTGTGGTGGCATGCTTGAAGGTCCAGTCATTAACTGCCGGATCGACATCATCAGCCAGGTAGTAGTGATCATCACTGGTCTCGAACGCCAGGGCCTGTGCGTCTGCAACTATCGTCTCGATATCATCTTCCCCCGAACCGATGATAAATTCTGCATTTGCCAGCGAGCTGGCCTGGAACTGGCTGTTGCTCGCCATCACGTTTTCCATGACAGCGGTGTTCATTGACGCGATACCGATGATGGTCATGATCACCAGAAACACCAGGCTGACCATCAGGGCCGAACCGCTTTGATTGCGCAGCGGCGAATTTCTGCAGTCATGTTGCTTCATCCTTGCTTCCTCAATTACGCAGCATCACGGTCGTCGTGTAGAGCTGACGACGGAAATTATCGTTGGGTGTATAGGTCTGATCGCCCATGGTGTAGGTGTTGGTGTTGTCGAGTCCGGTCTCGGCACACTCGCCGCGCACCAGCAACCAGACGCGTACCGCAATGACATCATCCCAGTCGAACGCGGCATTCGTACTGACGGTGTCGGCATCGAGAAACTGTTCGACGGAACCGTTAGCGTCGGTATCCACACCGTATTGCAGTTGCAGGTGTTCAGCACCCACCATGAGTTCCTCGCTCGCGGGCTGGCCGTTATCGTCCATACTCAGCCAGTGCAGGGCAGGCACTGCGGTACCCGCCGGACATTCCACGCTGGATGGACCGATGTAATAGCTATGCGCCACCAGTTCCCGCGTTGTCTGCGGGTTTTCAAGAATGGTGTTGCTGGCTTCACTGGAACCCTTGAAGATGCGCCCCTCGAACAGTGAACTGCGCAGGTAGACGCGGTTAGCGGAAAAGCTTGCCGCCTCCACGGGTGAGGCATAACGCAGGGTGAGCACATCGCCGCGGGTATAGGCCGAGCCGGGGATGCAGGCGTATCCCGTGTTGCTGTCATCCAGGCCGAAGACGCGACGTTCGATCATCCTGCCCCAGGTGCTGCCTGACGTCAGGCAGCTGTCGTCCGTGGTCGACACGCCCTCGGTGCCGCCGATGGTATCGACATTCGCATTGCCGCTCAGGTAGCCGGCGCGGCGCAGGTCAGCGCTGATGATGTCCATGCCGTAGCGGCCATTCTCCTGCAGCCTGGCAAGCACGTGCACGGCGGCATAGCTCTGTTTGCTGCTCATGAAGATGCTGATTACGCCGGCCATCAGGATCAGGCCAAGCAGCAGTGCGATCATCAGCTCCACCAGGGTGAAGCCCTTGCAGCGCAGCGCGCCGGGCGCGGCATGAGAGATAGACGGGTATTTGTTCATAGCGCGATCCCGAGGCTGTAGCAGCGCAGGTCGGTATCTGTTTTCGGCGGACAATCCGTGCCGGTCGCGCCACTGCGTTCTTCATCCCAGCGCACGGTGATGGTGTAATTATCGCTACCGTCGTCGACCACCTCGCCGGCGCCGCCGGGTAACAGCGTCAGTATGTCCAGCCAGGCGTCCTTGTCATAACTGGCCATCTCTGCAGACGTGCAGGCATTGCTTGCGCCGACACAGTCGACGGTCGCCGCGGACGGGTTGCCATCATAGTTGCCTGCCGCAGCAGCGGCAGGGTTGGCACGCATCCTGTCGGCCATGTCATAGGCGGCCAGGATTGCCTGGCTGCGCATGAAGCCCATCTGGTTGGCGCGCATGCCGCTGATCTGCAGACCTGCAAGCCCAAGCAAACCGATGGATATGACCAGCAGCGTGATCAGAACCTCCAGCAGCGTAAATCCCCGGGAGCGACGCCGGGTGCTGCTATTGTTGCGCTGCTTATTCATTTTATTCATGACGTCGAACAGCTGGTTGTCTTAACGGTTGCATGTCCCTGGCGGCTGATGGTGACGGTGCGTTTCTGATGACCGCTGCATTTATAGACTTCCAGTGAGAAGTTGACCGCAGCGTCCGGGAGAACCCCCGTGCCGAGGTATTGCAGAAAGCCGGAATTTGCCACGAAGGCGCTGCTGGCAGCGATCGGATCCCATTCACGCACGACTGTATCGGAGGCATCCAGCAGGATCAGGCCAAGCGACCAGTCGGTCTTTTTCACCTCGTCTTCCTCGCATTCGATGCCATCCTCGCTGGGACACAGGGTCATGGTTTCACCACGCTTGACGGCCTCGCTGCGCGCAACATTGACGCTTGCAAGGAACTCGTTCGTCTGCGCGGTGATGCGGCTGTTCTTGACGACATCCCGGAAACTCGGCACGCCTACCGTGACCACAATAATGGCAACACTCATGGTGACGATGAGCTCGATCAGTGTGAATCCTTTTTGTTTTATCAGCACCTGTAGTTCTTCCTGATATGTTCAGCGTTTAACCTGCCGGTTCTGGCTCTCTTTTTAACGGCTGCAACAAAACGAACTTTAGCCTGCATGTACGAGCCGCATGAAATGGCCGGCAAACACCGGGAACACAGGCTGTTGCTGCTCGTAATAGACTGTATTTAATTGGATATTTGTATATCGAGGGTGAGGATCTTACCTTGGTAAGTATCTGACATGCGCCCGCATGCCGGCGTCGGCGAAGCGCCCTTGCGGAAAGTTGATGCACTCCACCAGCTCTGCCACCGGCGCCTTGTTGACCCTGCCGATATCAACCCTGGCGCGCCGGGCAGTCTTCTGCGCCGTCATAAGCTCGTCGGATTGTACAAAGACAACGCCCGGGAAGCCTTTATCCGTCAGCACGTGACAGGCAAAGGTGCCTTCGGCCGGGGCCATCCGTGCTGCCATTGAAAGAACACAGCACAATATGATTACCGGCAAGCGACTGCCACTACGATTTTTCCTGTCCATATGTCACCCTGTCATTTGCAATAGTAAGTTTTTCTGTCATCGCGAAACTGCATGTGCAATGACAACGGCTTATGTTTCCACCGCTGGTCACCAGCATTTATCCGGCGTCGCTCCGGTCGCCTTCTTGCTCCCTGACGAATCAATACTGAAGCTTGTGCACTTCAGGTCTTTCGCCTGCGGCTTGCCACTGACCGGAGTGGCCGTGAACCGGTAGCAGGGTGAGACCCCGCAACCGGTGTTTACCACTGCAACCGAGTACTGGCCCTCGGGTGTAATGTATGGATTTGCAGCATAGCCAAGCAGGGTCATATTGGCGGCGTATTGTTTATGGTCCAGCAGGTACTGCTCCTGGCGATTTACCACGTCCATCAGCGAGCTGGTGGCATCGGAACGGCGCGCCTTGCTCGTATGCTCGAGGTAGGATGGATAGGCCACTGCCGCAATAATGCCTATAATCGAGATGACGACGACCAGTTCGATCAGTGTAAATCCTGAAAATCGACTGATGGCAGCAGCATTTCTGTACGCTTGAGTTGGCCGTACGCTCCCCTGCATTGCATGTTCAGGAACAGTACTATCGGTCATCTTCATTAAGCTTCGCATCAAAACTCCTCCTGGTACCAGTAGTTGCCTTTTGCGCCCGAGAGCTGTATCTGGGTGTCAAAGATCGAACCTTGCATTTCCTCCACCTCTTTGCCATTGGTGCCACCTGCGGGGAAGACCAGGCGTATGCGCCCATCCGAGCCCACGTGAGCCGACGGGGTATCGAGAATCATCGTGCCCATCTGCGCCATCCGGTCGGACTTTTCCAGCTTGTCGGGCGCGTGCCCGTCGAAACCAAAGACCGCGCCGGCATCCAGCAGATTGACTGCATAGAGATAACCCTGCCCCGGCTGGGGGACGCAGAGATTCTCGTTGGCCGTCTCCGGGGAAAAGGTCGTGAACACCACGTTGCCGCCAACAGTAAGGGAGGATGCCAGGCCCTTTTCGCCGGTGTTCTCCAGGGTGATATACCAGCCTGATGCCGAGTAGAGATCGGCCAACGCTGCGACCTGCTCGTCAGCGTCTCCTTCCTGGATCAGGTCTGCGGTTGCATCGTACAGGTCGCTTTCAGCAAGCGGCAGTTTGCACCTGAAGTCATCGTAACGTGTACCCGGTGACACATCCGTGCCGCACTCGGCCGTGGTTGGCCTGGCGTTGGTATACGGGACGGTTCGCATGTCCTGGATCATGTAGAAGCGGTTGGTCACATCCGCCGCCGTCGGGTTGGTGCGGTCGCCGCTGCCGATCAGCACGGCATCGAACGCCATGGCGCCGCGCCGCGCCCGGACAATGTCCGGCATGTTGAAGAAGCGCCGGTCATTTGCAGCGTCGCCGCCATTGAATGCCGCAAGCTTGACGATGCCCCACTTGCTCCTGTCGGTGCCCGCCAGATCGACGCGCCAGACATTGCCGCCGGTATCGCTGGCGTAGACGCGATCGGTGAAGCCGTCACCGTTACTGTCCATTGGCACCAGCCGTGCCGCGATGCCGTGCTGCAGCCCGATTTCCTGCAGGTTGTTGCCGAAGCTGGCCGCCGGCGAAATACTCCAGACCAACGCACCGC
>JBATIF010000172.1:0-5740 GCA_049667605.1 Gammaproteobacteria bacterium | reverse complement strand
GGGAGCTGTTCATAGCGGCTGGCCTGCTCAGGGCTGAGCGTTTGGACGAAGGTCTGGTCAAAAGTCGCGTCGAGGCTGCGTTTATCCAACTCGATTTCTTCAAGCAGCGTCTGGAAATTATCCATGTCCGAGCCTTGATCGGGAAGCTGGCTTCTGACTCCTTCGTAAAGCGCTTTGGCCTGTTCCTCGTAATTCGAAAGCAGCGTGTGATAGTAGGAGGCCTGGGTATAATCGAGATCAAGTGTTTTGCTGATTGAATTGACTCTCACGTTGTATTTACCGTACGGCCCTTCGCGATTGTCCTGCCAGTTGCGAAGTCTTTGCCACTGGGTCTCCCGGTTGGCAGCCAGCCTGGCAGCCCGCTCTTCCTCAATCAGGCTTGTTACCAGGTCACGCAGTGCCTCATCTGTATCAGCAGGAAGCCTCTCATCGGTGAAAACCATTTTGGCCGGGTAATGGTTATCAAGGCTTGTCGGGGTTGAATATGTGCGGCCCAGCTGTTCAATTCGATTGTTAAGCTGCGCCAGGTCCTGGCGCAGCATGTCTACTTCTGTCGCTATCTGGTGAGTCAGCTGCTGCTCCTCCTCGATTCGCGAGTCAACCAGCGAAATGATGCCAACTGCTGTGATAACCACGGTTATGAGAATGATGGTCGAGGTGTATACAAGATTCGTCATGTCACTAACCCATGTCATCGATTCATATGGCTGCACCGCCGGATTGCATCACCGGCGGCGCAGCAGCTTGAATGGTTCAGGGCAGATCTATTGGAATCAGCACACGGTTGATGGTATGAATGATCCCGTTTGAAGCCCGCAAGTTAATTGGAAAAGTCAGTCTCGGATTCCTGAGATCAGGCTCCTTGTCGACAAGCCCGAACAGGAACGGCTTCAGAGTTACAGGATCCATGTTTCCATCTTCTAACAGTGTTGGTATGAGGTTGCCCCTGATAGCTGCCCTCAGGAAGCCGAAGACATTCACTTTATCGGGAACGACGTGATAGAGCAGGATGTCAGTAAGTACCGGTATGGGATCTCCTCCACCCAGTCCCGTGAGCGCCTCAACGAGGAAGGCCCAGGTGCCAGCTTCATCCTTGCCTGGATAGCCAAGGTCCCTGGCAAGCCGGATAAATGCCATGTCGTTGGGTGCGAACACGGTAAGCCTTGCGTCCGGCTCATTGAGGGCGTCAGCAAGACCCGCCGTGACCACTGCAGTCAGCAGAATGTCGTAGTCATAACGGTTTTTGTCGAACTCGCCAGGGGCCCCGCTTTTAAGGACAATTTCGGTGATTGTCGGCCGGGCATCGGCTGCTTGCGCAAAGCCAAAGGAAAACAGTAGCGCCAGGATTACGGCAATTTTTCTGGATCGATACATTTCAAGGTCCTCATTGTTGTTAGTTTGGGTAGAAAATACTTATACAACATATCCACAATTAATCTTCAAAATAATTATAGTTATACATTAATGATACGTCTAGAAAATATTCAATTATTATTTATCAATGGATTACGGCAATGGTAGCTGAACAATCCTTATCTGAGGCGTGCTTTTTTGAAAAAAAGGGACAGATTGATTTTCTTTTCTGAGTGTCTTTGAAATACGGGATCGTTGAGATTGATTTCCCGGCAACGGGTTGGTCAATAGAATAAATCTGTCCCGTTTTTTTCAGAAATGATTCAAGCGAAAAAAACAAATCGGAGATCTTCATGAAAGCAGCGGCGTTGGCCATTTCGCGATCCAGGTTGCCAAAAACCCCGGCGCAACAGTGGTGACTACCTTGTCCGCCAGAAACCGCGTTTGTGCATGTCGCTCGGCGCGGATCAACACATTGACTACCGCGAAGTGAAGTTTGAAGAGGTCCTGTTCGACAGCGACCTGGTTCTGGACGGCATGGGAGGTGCAGTACTTGAAAACTCGCTGCAGGTAGTGAAAAGCGGGGGTACCAGTGTTTCACTGCCCACCCATGCCTTCCCGGAATATCTTCAGGCGGCTGCAGACCAGTTGAATACAAACTTGAGCTTGTTCTGGTGGCGTCCAGCGGCGAAGACATGAGCACGCTGAAGGGCATGCTCAAGGCCGGTACCCTGAAGCCACATGTATCTGCAACCTTCCCGTTCGAGCAGACGGGCGAAGCGCATCAGCAGATCGAAACCGGCCGCACCGTCGGCAAAGCAGTCGTTACCTTGTAGCGCTGTCCCCCTTGCTTGTATCAGGGTTCATGCTCGGGCAAAAATCCGCCCGCCTGCATCTGCCATAAATGCGCGTAGTGGCCTTGCTGGCTCAGCAATTCGGTGTGCCGTCCGTGTTCAATAACCTTGCCTTCGTCAAACACCAGGATGCGATCCATGTGCGCAACCGTGGAGAGTCGGTGTGCGATCACCAGCACGGTCTTGTCCTGCATGAGGTAGTCCAGACCCTGCTGGATCTTCTTTTCAGTCACTGAATCCAGTGCCGAGGTGGCCTCATCCAGTATCAGGATCGGCGCGTCCTTGAGTATTGCCCGCGCAATCGCGATGCGTTGCCGCTGGCCACCCGACAGTTTGACCCCGCGCTCACCCACCAGGGACTGATAGCCCTGTTGCGTCCGGGTAATAAAGTCATGCGCATGTGCCTTTTTCGCCGCCTCGATTACTTCCTCATCGCTGGCGTCGAGCCGTCCGTAGCGGATATTTTCCATCAGGCTGCGGTGAAACAGCATGGGGTCCTGCGGGATCATCGAAATCTGCTCGCGCAGGCTATCCTGGGTTACCTCCAGAATGTTCTGCGAATCGATCAGGATCTGTCCATCCGTCAGTTCAAACAGGCGCAGGATCAGATTCACGAAGGTCGATTTGCCGGAGCCGGAATACCCCACCAGGCCAACGTGTTGATTGGGCATGATCTTGATATTCAGCCCGGTGAATACCTTGTGTCCTTCCGGATACTGGAAGCTGACGTTGCGGTATTCGATCATGCCCTGGCTGACGACCAGCCCCGGCGCACCCGGGCGGTCGAGGATCTCATGCGGTTGCACGAAGATCGACACGCCCTCGGAGATGTTGCCGAGGTATTCGAAAAATTCGAGAAAGGTCCGGCTTAGCCCGCGCGCCGCCTCGATCAGCAGGATCGTCAGCCCCGCCACCATGGAGAAATCGCCGACTGTCAAATTGCCTGCGGACCATATTTTCAAGGCATAGCCGACCATCCCCACCATCAACACAAAGGCGGCGGTAAACTGGAACCAGCGCAACTTTTCCATATACCAGTAGGTGCGCAGCGCGTGATTCACCTCGTGATTGAGATAATCCGTCAGGTAGTCTTCCTCGAATTTCCTGCGTGCAAACATCTTCGCGTTCATCACGTTGGTTACTGAATCAACCACTTTACCGGTCACCAGTGAGCGCGCCTCGGCAAACTTTTCGGCCAGCACGCGGCAGCGTTTCGCCAGCACAAAAGATATATAGACATACACGCCGAGCCATGTAGATAGCACCAGCGCCAGTTCCTGGCTGGCGTTGAACAGGATCACCAGTGCCACGGTGGATTTGATGATCAATGGGTAAAACTCGAACGTAACCGTCCATAAGGCATGCATACTGCTCATAGACACTTCGGCAATGCGACTCGCCAGTGATCCTGCGAAGTGCGATATGAAGTAGCGATGCGAGTGGTGCTGTAGATAGCTGAACAGGGATTTTCGTATCCGCGCGCGCAAATGCGGTCCGGTCCTTACCAGCACCGTGCCACTGGCACGGCTGAACAACAGGATACCCAGGTTCAGCACTGCGAACAGCACCAGCGCATCGTATCCGGCAGTGAAGACATCCGCGCCGGTTTCGTTCGCCAGTACCACCGCATCAATTATTTTCTTGATCGCATAGGGCAGCATGATCGTGCAGGCCGCCTGTCCCGCCTCGAAAAAAAAGATCAGCAGCAGGGAAAACCGCATCTGAGCATAGAAATGCAGCGCAAAGCGCCATGGCGTGTCCGGCAGGAGCGGCGCGTCTTCAGCAATGGCAGAAGCATTTTCCATAGCCGTACTCTACGGCCTTATAAAGGGTCAATAAAGGGACCGGATAGTTTTTTTACTGAAATCAGACCGGCATATGTATCCGGCCCCTTTTTCTGCGTAATGCTTCTGGCTCGCAGACATAATCCCGGATATCCGGAATCAACAGGCCAAGGGGGACGTTCGTCAGGGTGTCAGACCAGGGAAGCCACTAGCGCCAAACTGATTATTTGACGAACGTCCCCTGGCATCTTACATTTGCAGGCATGAATGCAACCCGCTCACAACTTGCAGCTGTAATGTTATTAACCCTGGTCCTGTGCGCTGCAGGCTCGACTTCATATGCCGCTAAAATCACCACCCAGCAGAATGTAACCAGTGGACTCAAATCCTGGGTATCTGAAAGCGAAGGTTTCAGCGTCGAGCTGATACAGCTGCTGCCCGACTTCGTTCGTGCTATTTACATGTCGCACGGGTTTCCCGAATCCGTTTACGAGGAAATTGCCTCATACTGCGTGTTCGGCTCGGTTATCAGGAACACATCGAACAAAACACTGGCATATGATGTCAGCAACTGGTACTACACTGATACTGATGGCAAGCAGCATAAAATAAAAACCAAAACAGACTGGCTGACAGAATGGAAAAAAGCCGGCGTAACCTTTTCATGGACCTTGTTACCTGACAGGGGCACATTTTATACGGGTGACTGGCAGCAGGGATTTACCACGGTCAAGCTGCCACGGGAGAGTAAATTTGATTTCACTTACAAGTGGAAGCTTGACGCTATCGAATATTCAGACACGATTGAGGGAATGAGCTGTGCACCGGAATCAATATCACTTCCTGAGAACAGGTAAACGTTACATTCTGCTGTATGCGGCACTGTTCAGCCTGTCATTCCCTCCTGTGTTTGCAGCATGGGATGATCAACCCGGGCTTGGATACAGGCTGACGCCCATACCCGAACCGGTGGCAGCACCGGACTTCATCCTCGAGGACATGGACGAGGAAAAACACAGTTCCAGGGAATTACGCGGCAAAGTTGTGTTGATCAACTTCTGGGCCACCTGGTGCCCGCCTTGTCGCCGTGAGATGCCTTCAATGGAACGACTTCACCAGAAGCTCGACAGTGATCGTTTCAAGGTGCTCGCAGTTAACCAGATGGAAGATGGTGATCATGTGTTCGCCTACATAGGGCAACTGGAGGTCGATCCGACCTTCACCATCCTGTTTGACAAAGACAGCCTGGTCTCCAATAGCTTCGGTGTCGTCGGGTTACCGACTACATTTCTAATCGACAAGCAGGGGATGGTTCGCTACCGCGCTATCGGTGGACGTGAGTTCGACCACCCGGAAGTAGAAAAGCTGATCATGCAATTAATCAGCGAGTAACCCTGAACGCCTGTCTGGTGAACGTCTTCTCATGCATGAATCTCCCGCCGTAGGACTTACCGGGAACACTCCACCCATAAGTCATCCGGGCGGCTGAGGATCTGAATTCCCGGAGGGCCCGGCAGGCCGGGAGGATGTCATGTTTGCGGTTCTTGAGGTTTTCAGTTATGCAGCCTGATTGGCGGTGTTACCGTGGAGATGTGTCCTGATTTTTGCCGGCTAACCTCCATCAGGTTCAGCCAGCCGTGGCCGGGAATGCTAAAGTACACCTGCAGGCCGGATTGTGCGTGCAGCTGCGTGTTCTTTTAACAGGCAGAAGGCACGCCATCGGGCGCGGCTCGCCTGGATGAGCACCCA
>JBATIF010000171.1:0-4727 GCA_049667605.1 Gammaproteobacteria bacterium | reverse complement strand
GTCCAGAAGGGCATGATGCGCGGGATGCCGCTGCTCAGGAGGTTGGGATCACCTTCACACACAATGCCACAGCCGTCGCCATTATCTCCGCCCAGGCTGATAAAGCCGTTGCTGGAAACCCACAGGTCAGTCCCGGAATAGTCGGTCCCGGCAAACGGGAAGGTCATGGTTCCCAGGTTGATATTGACACTGCCGTCATCCACGCCGTCCAGCGCCTGTCCGTCCAGGGTAGCGCCGATTTGTGTTTCCCATTCCTGTGGTTCGGTCGAGACTGGTGGTGAGGTAAGACTTGTGTCGTCGGCGGTGACGAGAAAAAAGCCGCCGGTCTTGTTGGGTATAAAGATGATATTACTGTCATCGAGATCAAAACCGGTTGCGGGTGTAAAAAGTTCGTAGACGGTTGGTTGGACGAGGCTGGTAAAAGGCAAGTCTGTACTGAAATCCTTGGAGGGGACCAGAGGATCAGCGAGATAAACCGGGGAGACGCCGATCAGCAGGTTAGCGGTGATTGCGGACGCCGTGTCATCCAGGTCGATGCCGTTATAGCCGAAGATAATCGTACCGTCTTCGATCAACTGGACCTGCGCCAGTACCCGGCATTCCTCGTCAATGCAGTCATTGACGCCGGTTGCAAAGGTGATCACGATGCGGTCGGTGTTTGTGTCGCCATTATCATCAAAGCGGTTGACGAAGATATCGCCACCTTCTCCCCCCGGGTTCAGGTTGGTCCAGAACGGAGCGATGCGTGCCGAGGCATCCGTCGTCAGCGTGGCTTCTGAAGGGACTGGATCATCGCCATTGCTGCCACCCAGGCTGATAAAGCCGTTACTGGAGATGTTCAGTACATCGGCACCGGTATATACGCGCACGCCTGATGGATCGGACGGATCGGGGAACGGAAAGGACATGGTGCCGAAACCCATGATGGTGTCTGCATCGGCATCATCTTCGTCATCCAGCGCCGGGACGAAGTCTGGCGGCGTGACGGCGGGTACGGTCGTGACGGTCGCCCCGAGCTGCGCCTCCCAGATTGCCGGCACGGCACTGACCGCGCCTGAATACAGGGCGCTGCCTGCAATGAGGAGAAGGACCTTCAAATAGGTGCTGGAGAGTCGTGTCATAACCTTTGTCCCGTTTGTATTGGTGGAAGGTGCTGCGCTGATTCTACATCAGGATTCATTCCATGCCACCCATTATCACCAGCAGCTGCCGGTAGCTTTCATACCTGCGCAAGCTGATTCTGCCGGATTCAACAGCGGCAGTAATCGCGCAACCCGGCTCGGACAGGTGCCGGCAGTCATTGAACTTGCAGCCGGCCTGCAGCTCGTGGAATTCACGAAAGCCGTTGCCCAGTTCCAGCGGGCTGACCTTGCCGAGCTTGAAGTCGCGCACCCCTGGTGAATCGATCAGTTTGCCGCCATGTGGCAGGTGGTAGAGGGTGGTGGCGGTGGTGGTGTGTTTGCCCTGTCCGGATGCCGCCGAGAGCTTGCCGGTGACGATATCGAGTTCCGGCAACAGCCGCTTGATGAGCGATGACTTGCCGACGCCGCTCTGGCCGACAAAGACGCTGGTTTTGTTTGACAGGTGTGTTGCCAGTTCGTCGATGCCGGTATTATTTTTGGCGCTGGTGAACAGGGTGGTGTAGCCGATGGCATTGAATTCGCCAAACAGCGCCTCGATGCCGTTGCGTTGCTCGCTGCCGAGCAGGTCGGCCTTGTTGACGACGATCAGCGCGCTGCAATTCGCCAGCTCGGCGGCAACGGTGTACTTGTCGAGCAGGAAGGTATCTAGCGCAGGTTCTGCAGCGGCCTCGATAATAAGCTGGTCGATGTTGGCCACCAGCGGCCGTTCTTTATTGTTCTTGTCCATCCGCCGCAGCACGTTGCGGCGCGGCAGCAGCACCTCGATAACGCCTTCGCCCTGACCGGTCGGCAGCCATTCAACCGCGTCGCCGCAGACCATCTGTTCCAGTCCGCGGCGCGCCACGCAGCGCTGCAGATTTCCGGCCGCGTCTTCCAGCAGTTGTTGCTTGCCATAGTTGACGATGACGAGGCCGCTGCGGCGCTTGTCTGCTGTGTTGTTCGGGTTGTCTTTGACTGGTCGGGTGGAAGGGTCTGGAGCGCTGGACATGCCGGGCCGTGGTTATTCGGTCGTGGGCAGCAGGGCGTCTATTTTCGAGGCGCAGATAAAGTCGTTTTCGGACAGGCCGCCGATTGCATGGGTGCTGTAGCGGACATGGCAGGTCTTGTAACCCACTTCTATGTCCGGGTGGTGATCCTCGGCGTGGGCGATCCAGGCGAGGGCATTGACGAATGCCATGGTCTGGTAATAGTTCTTGAACAGGTAGGTCCGGCTGATTTCCTTGCCGGCGGCATCGATTGACCAGTCCTCGTGCAGTTCGGAAAGCAGGCTGTGTGCCTGCCCGGCATCGAGTGGCGCGACGCCGCCTTCACAGGGTTTGCAATGGCGGTCACTCAAGTCGCAGACGCCCATACCGGTCACTTGAAATTGTAGTAACTGCTGTTCAGGTAGTCGGTGACGGCAGCGACATCGTCATCGAACCACTGCAGTCCTTGTGACAGTTCACAGCGCCTGACCTGTTTTTGCAGGGCCTGCAGTGAACTGACCCTGCGATTCTTGCGCGTGTAGACACTGTCGTCATGACAGCCCATGCAGTTTTGCTCGTGCAGGGTTTTTCCGTGGCCGCTGTCAGCGGCATGCAGGGGTGCGGTTGCCAGTGCCGCCATGAATGTTGTTGCCAGGGTCAGAATTGTGTAGCGCATAATCAACCTCCGGGTGCTGTTGTGGCTATCTTAGCCGATATATGGGCGATGCGCACCGGTGCCGGCGGATGCGAGTCGTGGAAGGCCGAAAACAGCGGGTCGGGCGTCAGGGTGCTGGCATTTTCGCGGTACATCTTTACCAGTGCATGGATCAGGTCGCTGCCGCTGGATTGCGCGACCGCATAGGCATCGGCCTCGAACTCATGCTTCCTGGAAAGCAGTGACATCAGCGGCTGCAGGAAGAAGGTGAATACCGGCATCACCATCATGAACAGCAGCAGCGCCATCCAGGTTGATGGCTGGCTGACGCCAAGACCGTTATAAAACCACGCCTGGCCGGCAAGCCAGCCGAGTATCGCAAGGCCGCCGAGGCTGAGCGCCGCCATGGAAAGAAAACGTTTTTGTACGTGCTTGAGTTTGAAGTGTCCGAGTTCATGCGCGAGTACCGCTTCGATTTCCTCTGCCTTGAGCGAGTCGAGCAGGGTGTCGAAAAAAACGATCCGCTTGTTGCGTCCGATGCCGGTGAAATAGGCATTGCCGTGCCCCGAACGTTTCGAACCGTCCATGACATAAATTCCCTTGCTGCGAAACCCGCACTTATCCAGCAGCGCCTGGATACGCTGCTGCAATGCCTCGTCCTGCAGCAGCGAAAACTTGTTGAACAACGGCGCGATGACTGCCGGGTAGGCCCAGAACATCAACAGGGAGAAAGACATCCACGCGGCCCACAGGTACAGCCACCAGCGTGCGCCCGCCGCATCCATGATCCACAGGGCCAGCACGATCATCGGGCCGCCGAGAACCAGCAGCAGGGCGGCGTTCTTGAGAAGATCCATAATGAAGACAGCCGGCGTCGAGCGGTTAAAGCCGAAACGCTCCTCCACGACGAAGGTGTGGTAGAGGCTGAAAGGCAGCTCCAGCAGGGTCATGATGATGAAGGCACTGAGGATCACGCCGCTGCCGGTGGACAGCGTCCCGAGGCCGGCCATGCTCCATAGCGTGTTCAGCCATTCAAGCCCGCCACCGAGGGTCCATCCCAGCAACAGCAGGCTTTGATAACCCAGCTCAAGCATGCCGATGCGCGTGTTGGTGAGCGTGTAATCCGCGGCCTTGTGGTGATCACCGATCGGGATGCGTTGTGCAAAGGACGCGGGGACCGTGTCGCGGTTTTTGCGTACATGGGCAAGATGCCGGCCGGCAAGCCAGAAGCGCAGCAGTAAGGAGCCTGCCAGGGCGAGCAGAAACACAAGGGTAAATGTATGCATAATCACGTCTGCACCAGTAACAAGTCGTTATGAGATTAGCCTCTGATACAATGCGACTCAACCTTAATCTTTGGAAGGATGAAATTTCACATGAAGCAAGACCCCAACAACCTGATCTGGATTGACCTCGAAATGACCGGCCTGGATACGACCTCGGACCTGATTATCGAAATTGCCACGGTGGTCACGGATGGCCAGTTAAATATTCTTGCCGAGGGCCCAATGCTGGCGATTCACCAGTCCGACGATGTCCTGCACGGGATGGATGAATGGAATACCCGCCAGCATGGCCAGTCCGGACTGACGGAGCGGGTGCGCAAGAGCACCCTGACCGAGAGACAGGCGGAGCAGCAGACCATCGACTTTCTGAGTCAATATGTCGGCAAGGGTGTCTCGCCCATGTGCGGCAACAGCATCTGCCAGGACCGCCGCTTCATGGCGCGCTGCATGCCCGAGCTGGAGGCCTGGTTCCATTACCGCAACCTCGACGTCAGTACCATCAAGGAACTGGCCGCGCGCTGGTCGCCGCAGCTGGCGAAGGGTTTTACCAAGAGCAGCACCCATCTCGCACTGGATGACACCCGCGATTCGATCCGCGAGATGTTGTATTACAGGGAGCATTTTATCCGGGGTTGAATTGGTGTTGGGGCGCCTTGCAGGCGCTGGGTTGATTTTATGC
>JBATIF010000170.1:0-11439 GCA_049667605.1 Gammaproteobacteria bacterium | reverse complement strand
CTGCCGGACCGTTTTATCAAGGGCGAGTGCCCGCGCTGCGCTGCCGCCGACCAGTACGGTGATAACTGCGAGGTATGCGGTGCGACCTACTCGCCCACCGATCTGAAAAACGCGGTCTCAACGGTCTCTGGCGCCACGCCTGTCGAGAAGGACTCGCTGCACTACTTCTTCAAACTGGCCGATTTCGAAGTGATGCTGCGTGACTGGACCACGGCAGGACACCTGCAGGACGAGGTCAGCAACAAGCTGGGCGAGTGGTTCGAGGAAGGTCTGCGCGAGTGGGACATTTCCCGGGACGAGCCTTACTTCGGTTTTCGCATCCCCGGGACCACGGACAAGTATTTTTATGTGTGGCTGGACGCCCCGATCGGCTACATGGCCAGCTTCAAACACCTGTGTGACCGGTCAGGCCTGGATTTTGATGCCTTTTGGGGGAAAAACAGCACGGCAGAGCTGTACCACTTCATCGGCAAGGACATTATCTACTTCCATGCCCTGTTCTGGCCGGCCATGTTGAGTGGCGCCGGCATGCGTACACCGACGGCGGTCTTTGCCCACGGTTTCCTCACCGTTGAAGGACAGAAAATGTCCAAGTCGCGCGGTACCTTTATAAAGGCACGCAGTTATCTCGACCATCTGAACCCGGAATACCTGCGTTACTATTTTGCAGCAAAGCTGGGCAACGGTATCGATGACATCGATCTTAACCTGGAAGATTTTGCCGCGCGTGTAAACAGTGACCTGGTTGGCAAGGTTGTCAACATAGCAAGCCGCTGCGCCGGTTTTATCAGCAAGCGCTTTGCAGGCAAACTTGCCGAGCGCTTCCCTGAAGCGGATCTGTATGCAACATTTCTCAAAGCAGGCGATGCCGTTGCCAGTAATTTTGATGCGCGCAAGTTCAGTACTGCCATCCGCGAAATTATGGCCCTGGCGGATCTTGCGAACCAGTACATTGACGATAAAAAGCCGTGGGTTATCGCCAAACAACCAGGCAAGGAAAAAGAACTCCAGGAAGTATGTACGGTTGGGCTGAACCTGTTCCGGGTTCTGATGACATACCTGCAACCGGTCTTGCCGCACATGGCAAACGAGGCGGAAGCCTTCCTGAATATCCCGGCCATGAAATGGGATGCGCTCAGCGAACCCTTGACCGCTCACACCATCAACAAATTCAAGCCGCTGATGACCCGCGTTGAAGAGGAGAAAATTAACGCCATGCTGGAAGATTCAAAGGAAAGTCTTGGCAATGCCCCGGACAAGGATGCAGTTGCAGAAGGTCCGTTAAAAGATGAGCCGATTGCAGCGACGATCAACTACGATGATTTTGCAAAACTTGACCTGCGTGTTGTACGCATCAACAAGGCCGAGCACGTCGACGGTGCCGACAGGCTATTGCAATTGACACTCGATCTCGGCGGTGAAACCCGCAACGTGTTCGCCGGCATAAAGTCGGCCTACACACCGGAGTCACTTGAGGGAAAACTGACTGTCATGGTTGCCAACCTGGCACCGCGCAAGATGCGTTTCGGCCTGTCCGAAGGCATGGTGCTGGCCGCCGGCCCTGGCGGCAACGAGCTCTTCATCCTCCATCCTGACGCCGGCGCAGTGCCGGGAATGCGCATTAAGTAAATATCATAACTGGCTGAATTAAATGACAGAGATTGCCATAATTCTTGTCAGCACCATCCTGGTAAACAACTTCGTGCTGGTGCGCTTCCTCGGGCTGTGCCCGTTCATGGGCGTTTCGCGCAATGTCGATACTGCTACCGGCATGGCACTGGCGACCACCTTCGTACTGACGCTGTCATCGATCTGCAGTTATCTTGCAAATGCATACCTGCTGGTGCCGTTCGGGCTGGAGTACCTGCGCACCATCACCTTCATCCTGATGATCGCCGCCGTAGTGCAGTTCACGGAAATGGTGGTGCACAAAACCAGCCCGCTGCTCTACAAGGTACTGGGCATTTTTCTGCCCCTGATTACCACGAACTGCGCGGTACTCGGCGTCGCCTTGCTCAACGTTCAGCAAGATCTGAATTTCCTCGAATCAGCGGTGTATGGTTTTGGTGCTGCAGTCGGATTTTCCATGGTACTGATCCTGTTTTCCGCCATTCGCGAACGTGTCATGGCAGCGGATGTCCCGCTGCCGTTTCGGGGTTCGGCGATAGCACTGGTAACCGCAGGTCTGATGTCACTTGCGTTCATGGGTTTCTCCGGCCTGATAAAAGGTTGAGTAAACCGGTTAACAATTCGCACTGTCCTTACCAACGATCATGCTAACCGCAATAGTTACACTGGGGAGTCTCGCCCTGCTGATTGGCCTGGTGCTCGCCTATGCGGCGATCCGTTTCCGCGTACAGAGTGACCCGGTTGTCGACCGGATAGATGCCCTGTTGCCGCAAACACAATGCGGACAATGCACCTACCCCGGCTGCCGGCCGTACGCAGAGGCAATTGCCGCCGGTGAGGCGGATATCAACCAGTGCCCACCGGGTGGGGAGATCACCATTCAGGCACTTGCTGATTTGCTTGGCAAGGATGCGAAGCCGCTGAACGCCGAACATGGTGCGCACTCGGAAAAAACCGTCGTCGTCATTGATGAAGAAGTGTGCATCGGTTGCACGCTCTGTATCCAGGCCTGTCCCGTTGATGCGATACTCGGTGCGGCCAAGCAAATGCATACCGTGATCAAAAATGAATGTACCGGCTGTGATCTCTGCATCCCTCCCTGCCCGGTTGAATGCATACACATCGTCCCGGTGAAGACCGGGGTACTCGACTGGAAATGGCCAAAACCGGGCGCTGACCCCGTCGCCGTCAAGCAACATGCCTGAATCAGCCTCCAGCAATGCTGCCGCGCCAGGCCATGAACGCCTCTACCGATTTCATGGCGGCCTCAAGCTTGATAGTAATCAGGAGGCTACGTCGGCAACACCGATCGCGGCCGCCACTATTCCGGAATACCTGGTATTGCCCCTGCTACAACACATTGGCGCACCGGCCGACTGCCTGGTGAAGGCCGGTGACTACGTCTACAAGGGCCAGCCGGTTGCGCGGCCGGTCGGTGCCGTCAGCGCACCCGTCCATGCTTCCAGCTCCGGTACGGTTATCGCGGTGGAACCCCGGCCAATCCCGCACCCGTCAGGTTTGCAGGCGCCGTGCATCATTATTGCAACCGATGGCAAGGACCAGTGGCAGGAACCTGTTGCTCCCGGCCTGGACTACACAGCGGTCGATCCGGCTGCGCTGTATATGCATATCCGCGAGTCAGGCATCGTCGGCCTTGGCGGCGCGGGTTTTCCAACCCCGGTCAAGCTCGCGGGCGCACACAACAACATTGACCTGCTTCTGATCAATGGCGCCGAATGCGAACCGTACATTTCCTGTGATAACCGCCTGCTGCAGGAACGGGCCGCAGACGTCATCGAAGGGACCAGAATTCTGCAACACATCACCCGGGCGAATCGCTGCATCATTGCCGTCGAGAACCATATGGCCGCGGCCGGGCGCGCACTGGATGCGGTACTGGATAACGGCAACCCGACCGCTATCCGCGTGGTACGCGTTCCCGACATTTACCCAACCGGCGGTGAACGCCAGCTGATCAAGGTACTGACCAATCGCGAAGTCCCGAGCCAGGGTCTACCGGTGGATATCGGCATTATCTGCCAGAATGTCGGTACGGCTGCAGCCCTCTACAACAGCGTTGTCAATAACCGGCCATTACTGTCACGCATTGTTACCGTTACCGGGCGCGGCATCGCAAAGCCATGCAATGTTGAAGCGCTGCTGGGTACGCCGGTCAGCCACCTCGTCAATACCTGTGGCGGTTACACGGATTCAATCGAGCGCCTGCTGATCGGCGGACCGATGATGGGTTACGCGGTAACCACCGACAGTGTCCCCGTTATCAAGACAACCAACTGTGTTCTTGCAGTCACGCGCGAGGAAATGCCGGCACCTCCGTCCGAGCAGCCCTGCATCCGCTGCGGGAAATGCACCGACGTCTGCCCCGCAGACCTGCTGCCGCAGCAGTTGTACTGGTATACGCGCAGCGGCAACCATGATGCCGCCCAGGACTACGACCTGTTTGACTGTATCGAGTGCGGCTGCTGTGCCTATGTGTGTCCCAGCCATATTCCGCTGGTGCAGTATTACCGCCATGCGAAGACCGAAATCTGGGCGCAGGAGGAACAGAAGAAGGCGTCCGACATCGCCCGTCAACGCCACGAAGCACGCCAGGCAAGACTCGAGCGCATCAAACAGGAGCGTGCCGAGCGGCAGTCCCGCAAGAAACAGGCGCTTGCGAAAGATGGCGGCAACGCTGCCAAGAAGGCTGCCATTGAGGCCGCACTGGAGCGCGTCAGGCAAAAAAAGGCAGCCGCCGACGTTGCGCCCAGGAATATCGATAACCTGACACCCGAACAGCAAAGTCTCATCGATGCAGCCGATAAAAGACGACAGGACAATTCATCCGGCTGATGGAATTCAGGACCTACAGCTCACCCCACCTGCCGGTGGCGTCAAGCGTATCCGCGATTATGGTACGCGTCCTGCTTGCCTTGATACCCGGCACTGCCTGCGCCTTCTGGATGTTCGGCTGGGGTATATTAATCAACATCCTGCTTGCCGCGCTGGCCGCAATCGCGGCAGAGGCAGGCATGCTGCTGCTGCGCAAACGCCCGCTTAAACCGGCCCTGCTGGATTGCAGCGCGCTATTGACCGGTGTGTTGCTGGCGCTGGCACTGCCGCCGCTTGCCCCCTGGTGGATACCGGTTATCGGCAGCCTGTTTGCCATCGTGATTGCCAAGCAACTCTATGGCGGGCTCGGCTATAACCCGTTCAACCCGGCCATGGCCGGCTATGTCGTCCTGCTGATTTCATTCCCGCTTGAGCTGACCCTGTGGACACCGGTCGGTGAATCCCTGCAACTCGGGGACACACTCGCGCTGGTGTTTGGCGGCCAGCTGCCTGCCAACCTGACACTCGATGCAATCACCATGGCCACGCCGATGGACACGATCAAGACCCGGCTCGGGCTGAGCGAGACACTCGGCGAAATCAGGGGCGGCCCGCTGTTCGGCAGCTTTGCCGGCGCCGGCTGGGAGTGGATCAATGCCTGGTTCCTGCTGGGCGGCCTGTGGCTGCTGCAGCAGAAAGTCATCCAGTGGCAAATACCGGCAGGCATGCTCGGCGGGCTGTCGATGATCGCCTTGCTGTTTTATGTCATCAACCCGGATATTTATTCTTCACCCCTGTTTCACCTGTTCAGCGGTGCCGCGATGCTTGGCGCTTTTTTTATAGCAACAGACCCGGTCTCTGCCAGTACAACTCCGCACGGCCGTCTTTACTACGCGGCCGGCATCGGGATACTGACCTATATCATCCGCACCTGGGGCGGCTACCCCGACGGCGTTGCCTTTGCCGTGCTGCTGATGAACATGGCGGCGCCGACCATCGATTACTACACCCGGCCTGTGGTGTATGGTCATGATGAATAACAATGAACTATCGCCAGATCATCATCACCACCATCATCCTGCTGCTGTTTGCCGTCATCGGTACGGCCCTGGTGTCCTTAACCTTTGATAATACCCGCGAGCGGATTGCTGCCAATGAGCGTGCCACCCTGCTGCGCAAGCTGCATCGCCTGGTTCCGCCCGCGCGGCATGACAACATCCTGCTCGATGATGTGATCGAGGTACGCGACCAGAAGCTGCTCGGTACTGCCGACCCCGTCATGGTTTACCGAGCGCGCAAAAACGGCAAGGCCGTTGCACTGGTGATCGCGCCAGTCGCACCGGATGGCTACAGTGGCTCGATAAAACTGCTGGTCGGCATCAATACAGACGGCACACTCAGTGGCGTCCGCGCAGTCGCCCACCGTGAAACCCCCGGACTCGGCGATGCTATCGACGAACAACGCTCGGACTGGATCCTCGGGTTTACCGGCCGCTCCCTTGAGCAGCCGCCAGTGGATCGCTGGAAAGTCAGGAAAGACGGCGGTGACTTCGACCAACTCACCGGCGCAACCATCACCCCGCGCGCCGTGGTACAGGCAGTCCGCAATACGCTGTTATACTATCGGCTGCATCGGGAAACCCTGCTTGCAGATGCTAAACAGCTGCCCGCGAAACAGCCGACCGACTAACAGACAATGAATGCCCCGAGTTACTCAAGTATCCTGAAAGACGGCCTCTGGTCCAACAATGCCGGCCTTGTCCAGTTGCTGGGATTGTGTCCGCTGCTGGCCGTGACCACCTCGGTTATCAACGGCCTTGGCCTGGGGCTTGCGACACTGCTGACACTGGTGTTTTCCAACGGCATCGTTTCACTGATACGCAGGCTGGTACGCCCGGAAGTACGTATCCCGGTGTTCGTACTGGTTATTGCCTCGGTCGTCACCGTCATTGAACTGGCCATGAATGCATGGCTGCATGAGCTGTACAAGATCCTCGGTATCTTTATTCCGTTGATCGTTACCAACTGCGCCATAATCGGCCGCGCCGAGTCCTTCGCCTCCCGGCACAGTATGGACCGGGCCTTGCTGGATGCCGTTGCCATGGGCATTGGCTTTACCCTGGTGCTGGTAACACTTGGCGGGCTACGTGAACTCATCGGCCAGGGCACCCTGCTGTCGCAGGCTCACCTCATGTTCGGAGAAGTCGGCCGCCATTTCAGCGTGACCGTGATCGATAACTACCGGGGTTTTCTGCTGGCCATCCTGCCGCCCGGTGCATTCATAGGCCTCGGTTTCCTGATTGCGGGCATGAACGTCATCAATGCGCGTCGCCAGGCAAGACTTGAAGTGATCGAAACCACAGGCATCCAGGCCGCCGGGGCCTGAGACCGCGCACGCGCAGTGAACCGCAGCAAACGCCAGCAAATCTTCACGCGCCTGCGCGCCGCGAATCCGCACCCGACCACGGAACTACATTACGGCAACCCGTTCCAGTTGTTAATTGCCGTAATGCTGTCAGCCCAGTCAACCGACGTCGGCGTGAACAAGGCCACCGGCGCCCTGTTCAAAAAAGTAAAAACAGCGGCAGCCATGCTCAAGCTCGGCGAGAACGGCCTGAAGGACTACATCAAGACTATCGGCCTGTTCAATACCAAGGCAAGGAACATTATCAAGACCTGCGCAATCCTGGTCGAACAACATGCCGGACAGGTACCGCAAGAACGCGCCGCACTGGAAGCCCTGCCGGGTGTAGGGCGCAAGACGGCAAATGTCGTCCTCAACACCGCCTTCGGCCAGCCAACCATTGCCGTTGACACCCACATATTCCGGGTTGCAAACCGCAGCGGGATTGCACCCGGCAAAAACGTCCTTGAAGTCGAGCAGCGCCTGCTGCGCCTGGTGCCGGATGAATTCAGACAGGATGCCCATCACTGGATGATCCTGCACGGGCGCTATACCTGTATCGCCCGCAAACCGCGCTGCGGCTCCTGTAGTATTTCTGAGCTGTGCGAGTATAAACACAAGAATATTGATTAAATACAGTTGCTTATATACTTTAGCATAGCTGTTACAGTCAGCCTGGACAAAAACTCAGAATATACAAATAGATGCACCATCAGCACAGAAACTTTTTGAACCCGTCAATGTCACACTGACTGACAAGCACAGGTCGTGGCATACGACCGCAAACAAGCGGGGCGCCCGCCCCGGTTTACCAACCCGAATGGAGCAAATCAGATGTCAAAAAATTCCAACTTTAAACCATTGGCAATTGCACTGGGTACCGCGTTTGTTACCACACTCGCTGCTACCCCGGCTGCCAACGCAACGGCCAATCCGTTTGCCATGTCCGAACTTTCCAGCGGCTACATGGTTGCGGATGGTCATGAAGGCAAGTGCGGCGCCAGCAAGGCAACCGAGGCCAAGTGTGGTGAAGGCAAGTGCGGCGCCAGCAAGATGAAGGAAGGAAAATGTGGCGAAGGCAAGTGCGGCGCTGACAAGATGACGGAAGGCAAGTGCGGTGAAGGAAAATGCGGCGCGGCAAAGGGCTCTGGCAAGATGATGGAAGCCAAGTGCGGTGAAGGCAAGTGCGGTGGCAACAAGTAATCACCCTGCACAGCTGTCGTGACCTCGAAACAGTACCCTGTTACAGGGACCGGACTCGGACTGCGGCGGACCCTAATGGGTCCGCTGCGGGACAATCCGCCGGAGTCTGTTGATTTTTTTGAAGTCGCGCCGGAAAACTGGATTGGGATTGGCGGCAAACCCGGCAAGGATTTTCGCCATTTCACCGAACGTTATCCCTTTGTTGCACACGGCCTGTCACTCTCGATCGGCAGCCCGGCACCACTTGATGAAACCTTTCTCCGGCGGGTGAAACACCTGCTGGACCAGCATAATTTTAGTTACTACACCGAGCACCTGAGCTATTGCAGCGATGATGGTCATCTCTATGACCTGATGCCGATTCCCTTTACCGAAGAGGCCGTTCACTACGTTGCAGCCCGTGTACGCCGTGTGCAGGATATTCTCGAACGGCGCATTGCCCTGGAGAATGTGTCCTACTACGCCGCACCCGGCAAGGAAATGGACGAAATTGAATTCATCAATGCAGTCCTGGCAGAGGCCGACTGCGACTTGCTGCTGGACGTGAATAATATCTACGTCAACAGCATCAACCATCGCTATGATGCGGAACATTTCCTCAAGGCACTACCTGCCGGGCGCATTGCATATTTTCATATTGCCGGCCACTACGATGAAGCCGATGACCTGAAAGTCGACACCCATGGTGCAGATATTATCGACCCTGTCTGGTCATTGCTGGAAAGCGCCTACAAGCATTTCGGGGTGGTTCCAACCTTGCTTGAACGCGATTTCAATATTCCCCCATTACCCGAATTGCTGACCGAGGTCGAACAGATCGGCAGCCTGCAGAAAAAATGGGGCGTCACGCATGAGAAGGGCATCTCCCGTGGACTCAGGGCCTGAGTTCACCCGCCGACAGTACCAGTTCGCAGCACACATTCGCGATCCGGAGCATCAACCCGCCCCGGACGATGTCGAAGACCGACGCATGCAGATCTATCGGGAATTGTTCTACAACAACGTTGAGGGTTTTCTTTCAGGCACCTTCCCGGTCCTGAGGAAGATTTATACAGATGATGCCTGGCACAGGCTGGTGCGCGGGTTTTTCTCCAGCCACCATTCCCGCAGCCCGCTGTTCCTGGAGATCCCGCGCGAATTCCTCGGCTGGCTTGAAAGTGAACGCGTACGCGAACCCGGCGATTTTCCCTTTCTCAATGAGCTGGCCCATTACGAATGGGTGGAGCTTGCCCTGTCGATATCCGAGGAAACCCCCGGGTTGAATTATATCAACCCGGAGGGTGACCTGATGACCGGTATCCCGGTACTATCGCCTCTGGCCTGGCTGCTAGCCTATCAATACCCGGTCCACAAAATCAGCCCGGGGTTCCTGCCGCAACAGGCAGGCGAGAACCCGACCCTGCTTGTGGTGTACCGCGACAGTGCAGACGAAGTCGGCTTTATGGAAATCAACCCGGTCACCAAGCGCCTGCTTGAACTGATCGCGGAGGACAGCAACTCCAGCGGTGAACAGTTGCTTGAGCAGATCGCGGCAGAGCTGGCCCATCCCGAGCCCGGAGTGGTGGTCAACGGCGGCATGGAAATAATGAAGGGCTTGCACGAAAAAAATATTCTGCCGGGTACAAAACGATACTGATCCTGTATTCAAGCAGGACAAATACCGGAGGAGACAGACATGACAGGTTTTCTGAACGGCATGCAGGACCTGCTGGATCGAACACGCGCCATTGATTTTCTTGCACCACTGGCCTTGCGCCTTTACCTGGTGCCGATCTTCTGGATGGGGGGTACCCGCAAACTTGAAAATGCAGGGCTCGACTGCTTTAGCGGGGCTACCGGCTGCAGCCTGGCTCCCAAGCAGGACATCATCGACTGGTTCGGAAACCCGGACTGGGGACTTGGCCTGCCCTTCCCCGAAGTCATGGCCTACCTGGCATCCTACACGGAATATTTCGGCGCCATCCTGCTGCTGGTCGGGCTGGCGGTACGCTGGATATCCATCCCTCTCATGGTCACCATGGTTGTGGCTGCCGTAACTGTACACTTACCGAACGGCTGGCTGGCGGTTGCCGCCGGGGACGGCTTGTTCGCCACCGAACGTACACAGGGCGCCATCGAACGCCTGGACATGGCCAAGGCGATCCTGCAGGAAGAGGCCAACTACAACTGGATCACCGAGAATGGCAGCCTGGTGATCCTCAATAACGGCATTGAATTTGCCGCCACCTACTTCATCATGCTGCTGACCCTGTTCTTCATCGGCGCCGGCAGGTACTTCAGTCTCGACGACTGGATTGCACGCGCCTGGAGGACAAAGGACAGGCGTTGAATACCAACCGTTGCCCGAAAGACAAGGCAGTACGTGTCGCAAACTACACCAGGAAAATGCTCTACGAAGTCGGCCTGCTGCGGCACTATGGCCTGCACAAGAACTGACTTGTGCCACTTATTACACAACGGGATGATCGATCATTGCAGGAGCGCTTCTCAAGTATGACAGGCATTCACAAGGCATCATCGCGGATGCAATCCCCATCTGCACCCGGTCATCCAGCCCGATGCAATCTCCTCAACGGGCCCTCTGGCCAGCGATAACAATATCCGGGTATAAATCTTAATTGTTCAGATCAACATGTTTGCAGAGATAACCGCCATGATCATGGCCGATGTGCAGATTTGTGACAGCTATCCCGCTTTACCCGGGGAGATTGGGTGATACTGAACCTCGTCCCGGGCAATTCCCTGTCCCGGCGATTAACAAAGAGGGTATCGCAGGGGCCGGATTCACGAATGACTGGCATTGCACACAGTCTCCCTGACACAGTGATCTGTTGAATCCGGCCTCCTGTTTTTTCCTTCAGCTCGAACACCACGACAGGCATGCCCGGCAATATTGTTGTTTCAGGCGCACGGGACACGACAAAACCAGATCAATAATCAGCAAAAAGAACGGCAGTCGCTTTCAGGGGCCTTCCTGTCCCTTGAATATCGTCCGGATTCTTTCCACACGCCGGCGATTGACGCCAAAATCGGAGTACCCGGTCCGTGCAGCCGAACGCACCTGGATAAGAGCCTTATCCGGTTGCAGGCTGAACTCGATATCATCGACGAATCCGAACAGCAGGCTGCGCACCTCGGCATGTAGATAATCGGCCTGCTCCCTGACAATCGACACCCGCTTCTCACGCATCACTGCTGCCTTGAGGCGCTGCATCGCCTCAGCAGGCTGGCCGTGAAAGCTGAGCGGCTCGATGAAATGGCGTGCATCAAGCGCCTGGCTGGAAACACAATTTGGGCTATCAGGACAGTTCATCGCATTACCGCTCAGTTGCCGGGCAGTTACACTGGCGGCCACTAGCATCATTAGCGCA
>JBATIF010000169.1:0-25308 GCA_049667605.1 Gammaproteobacteria bacterium | reverse complement strand
GACCGAGGCATCACCTTCGATACGCTGCAGTGCGGCAACGATTTCATCGGCGGTCGCCGGCTTGGTCAGGTAATGCACGGCACCGAGCTTGATGGATTCGACGGCCGTGGCGACGCTGGCATAGCCGGTCAGCATGACAATGCGTGTATTTTCATCCAGGGCCGCGAGTTGTTTTACCAGTTCGAGTCCAGACTCCTGACCGATGCGCAGATCCACCACGGCGTATTCAGGCTCGATTTCTCCGGCCAGTTGTAATGCTGTTCCCAGGTTGTGGGCAATCGACACGGCATAGTCCTGTCGTGTCAATGCATCGCCGAGCACCTCGCAAAAGACCTCGTCATCATCGACCAGTAATAACGACGGCTTGTCAGGGGATGTGCTTGTGGTCATAAGGCGTCCGTGATTTTTTCTCAGCAGGGTGTTCAGCTGCCGGTGTTGCGCCGGGCAAGCAGGGGCAGGGTGATGACTATCCTTGTGCCGGGCCCGGTCGGGGTTTCTACAAGCAGCGTGCCGCCGAGCCGCTGTATGGTTGCGTGGGCAAGATACAGGCCAACGCCTAGCCCCCCCTTCTTGGTGCTTACCGGTGTTTTTCCAATCTGGCTGATGAGCTCCTTGCTCAGCCCCGGCCCGCGGTCGGCTATTACCAGCTGCAGCTCGGTCGTTGACCAATGTGCCTCCAGCGTCACATGATCCGGCGAGGCATCGGCGGCGTTATTCAGAATATTCACCAGTGCCTGGGTCAGGGTGCGTTCAGCAATGATTTCGCCGGCGGCACCAAAGCGATCAATGTCTGCCTCCAGTGTGGCCGCCTGCCTTTGAGCGCGCCATTGTGCAATGACTTCATCGAGATATTTGCCAACCGCCATGCGATGACCGGATTCTGCACGGCCGGCCCCGGCGGAGACTGAAATAACCGAGAGCACTTCCTTGCAGCGCCTGACTTGCTCCGCCATGATGCCAAGTTTCCTGTGCAGCTCGGGGTGCAGTTCATCCGTGTACTGCTTTTCAAGTTCCGCTGTAAGTATAGCCATGGTACCCAGCGGGGTACCCAGTTCGTGTGCCGCACCGGTTGCCAGCGTGCCCAGTGCAACCAGGCGTTCATTCTGCAGCGCCTGCTCGCGCGCCTGTGCCAGTTTGTGATCGCGCTGTCGCAGGCTATCTGCCATATTGACAATAATTACGGCTACAAACCCGGCACTCATGACGAATCCCAGCCACATGCCAAAGACATGCATCTGGAAGCCACTGGCGTGGTGTGCATGTTCGGCAGCGGGCGTGCCGATGAAGAACAGGGTTGAATAGCAAGCAACCGTAATGGCTGCCATCATCCAGGTATGGCTGCGTGGAAGAATGGTAGCAGCTATCATCAGTGGCAGCAGGTAAAACCATACAAACGGATTGGATGCGCCGCCCGTGTAGAAGAACACGCCGGTCAGTCCGGCGACATCCAGCAGCATTTGCACAAAGATCTCACGGTCATTTATGCGCTGCCCGGTTTTCAACCTGAGCCAGGTAAAGACATTCAGGCCGATGATCAATGCAAGCAGTACCAGCAGGGCCCGCAGCGGGAGTGCCAGGTTAAAAAACACGCTGGCAATCGTAATACCGAGGGCTATCGCGGCAATTTCGATATTGCGCAGCGTGAACAGTCGGTAATAGTTGCGCCGTATTGTCTCTTCCGGGCCCAGGTCCATAGTATTTTTCATGCCCCAATCATGCAGTGGAGTATAGCCAGCGGCAACCGCGATGCTCCAGGTCGCGTTTGCGTCGCCAGCCATCGTTGCAGGGGCCATTGAGGCGAGGACAAATATATGCCTGGCAGGGATGGCGTCTCATCATGAATTATTTTATAGTATCAACAAGTTGCCAAAGGACCCCGGGTATCGGCAAAATCTCACCTGAAACCAACAATCATGGCAGACCGCAGATTACAGGTATTTCACACCGTTGCACGCTTGCTGAGCTTTACCAAGGCAGCCGAAAGTCTGCACATGACCCAGCCGGCGGTGACCTTCCAGGTGCGCCAGCTGGAGGAATATTTCAATACCCGCCTGTTCGATCGTACCCACAACCGCATTAGCCTGACCGAAGCCGGTAAACGTGTTTACGAGTATGCGGACCAGATATTCGATCTTTATGCAAAAATGGACAACGCGGTCCGTGATTTGACCGGCGAGATCAGCGGCGTGCTGATCATTGGTGCGAGCACCACGATTGCCGAGTACATGCTGCCCTCGCTGCTGGGCGATTTCAAGAAGAAGTACCCTGACGTCAATGTTCAGCTGAGGGTGGCCAACTCGGACGGTATCGTGACCATGGTGGAGAATAACGACATCGACCTGGGTGTGGTCGAGTCGGCGGTCCTGAACAAGAACCTGGTCGTGGAAGAGTGCCGCAAGGACCGCCTCGTGGCGATTGTGCCGCCACAACATGTGCTGTCGGGAAACACGAAAATCAGCCTCAGGGAGTTGCTGGAGCATGACTATATTGCACGCGAAGAAGGCTCCGGTACCCGCGAGGTGATCCATGACCACCTGGCCGACGCGGGCCTGAAATCCACAGACCTGCATGTGGCCATGGAGCTCGGCAGTCCCGAGGCAATCAAGGGCGCGGTTGAAGCGGGCATGGGTGTCTCTATCGTTTCAGAGGTGACCATCCACAAGGAACTGCAGCTTGGAACCCTGGTCGGGCTGGAGTTGAGCCCGTCCCTGGAACGGCCTTTCTCGTTTGTTCACCAGAAGCAGAAGTTTCGTCAGCGCGCCATGGATGAACTGCTTGAGTTTGCACGCGCCTATTGCCTGTCACACAAGGACGACAGCTGAGCAGTTGCTTGTGTACAATTCAGGCTGCCGGCTACGGTGCCTGTCTTCAGATAGATACGTGGATTCCGGCAGGTGCTCAGAGGGACTATCCTGATTGCTGATCCGGTATACACTCACTAGATGGCAACGACGGAAAAACACCTGCTGCAACTCTTCAGCCGGCTTGCTGCCGGGGACCAGGCAACCCTGCTGGCCTTTGCTGAATTTCTGTATGGCCGCGGTACCTCCACGCGCGTGGTTGCAGAACCGGAACAAGCGGCGATCCCGGAACCGCAGCAGATCGAACGCCCGCCAGAGGAGACTATTGTCGGCTGCCTTAAACGCCTGGCGCGGACCTATCCGATGCTGGACAAGAGTGTAATGCTGAAAGCGACCTCCGAACTGGTTGCAACAGGCATCATGAAGGGTGAGGATACTGCCGGGGTGATCGACGAACTCGAGGTTATTTTCCAGACGCAATATGAACGGCTCAAGGCTGGGACGGGAGAATAAGCGGATGAATATCCTGCGTATCTGGTACCACCGCTATTTCTCGGATCCCCAGGTGGTTATCCTCGGGGTGCTGTTGCTGGTGGGCTTCGCGGTCATACTGACATTTGGCCAGATGCTCGCACCGGTACTGGCCGGTATCGTGATTGCCTACCTGCTGGACGGCGTTGTGGAGAAGTGTACCGGGCTGGGTGCGCCGCGAATCTCTGCGGTTGTCCTGGTATACGTGTTGTTCATGTCGTTTATCCTGTTCGCCGTACTCTGGCTGATGCCGCGTTTATACTCCCAGGTGACGCAACTGGTGTTGCAACTGCCGACCATGATTGCCCAGGGACAGGATGTGTTGCTGCAATTGCCGCAGCGCTACCCGAACCTGTTTACCGAGGCGCAGGTCAGCGATCTCATCATGGCAATACGTGCTGAAATCACTGACATGGGACAGCACGTGGTATCACTGTCGGTGGCATCGGTGTTCGGATTGATATCCCTGATGGTATATCTCTTGCTGGTGCCGGTACTGGCTTTCTTTTTTCTCCAGGACAAGCAGCACATACTTAACTGGTTCTCCCAGCGGCTGCCGGCGCAGCGCAGCCTGGCAAACCAGGTGTGGAGCGATGTGAACCTGCAGGTCGCCAATTATGTACGTGGCAAGGTGTGGGAAATTGTTATCGTCGGGGCCTTGTCCTTTGCGGTCTTTTCATTTCTGGGTTTACAATATGCCTTGCTGCTTGCGACCCTGGTCGGATTTTCTGTCATTATTCCCTACATTGGCGCGGCAGTTGTTACACTGCCGGTGGCGATCATCGGCTGGTTCCAGTGGGGCTGGAGCGCTGAATTTGGCTGGCTGATGCTGATCTACGGCATATTACAGGCACTTGACGGCTATCTGCTGGTTCCCCTGCTGTTCTCCGAGGTGGTTAATCTTCACCCGGTGGCGATCATTATCGCAATACTTCTGTTTGGCGGGCTGTGGGGTTTCTGGGGAGTTTTCTTCGCCATACCGCTCGCAACGCTGGTACAGGCCGTGCTCGAGGCCTGGCCGCGGAAGGAAAAACACGGGGATGAGCAGGCAGGGGATCCGGGCGTGAACCAGGAGCCGGTCTAGCAAAGGGCTTGCCGCATTACTTTTTGATCAGCATGCAACCCCGATCCGGTTCACCACCTGCTCCATGCCCAATCTGAAGCGCCTGCTATTCGTACCCTGTCACCCTTCACCTTCATCTTTAACTTCTCACTTCTCACTTCTCACTTCTCACTTCTCACTTCTCACTTCTCACTTCTCACTCTTTACTTTTTACGATTTATTCAAAGTGCCTTGACCGCATCCAGCACCTCATCGGCATGACCGTCGACTTTCACCTTGCGCCATTCCTTTACCAGTATACCGTCAGCATCGATCAGGAACGTGCTGCGTTCGATGCCCATTACCTTGCGCCCGTACATATTCTTTTCCTTGATGACATCAAATAGCTTGCAGGCTTTTTCATCAGCATCGGAAAGCAGTTCAAAAGGGAATGCCTGCTTCGTTTTGAAGTTTTCATGTGATTTGACGCTGTCACGCGAGATTCCGAAAATGACGGTGTTGCGGCGCCTGAAAGTATTAATGCGATCACGGAAGTCCTGTCCCTCCCTGGTGCATCCCGAGGTGCTGTCCTTGGGATAGAAATAGATAATCACGTTCTTGCCCTGAAAGTCCGAGAGCGTGATGTCCTGGTTACCGGTTGCAGGCAAGCTGAAATCCGGGACTTTTTTTCCAACAGAAACTTTTGGCATGAGTGTATATATTCGTGCTTGTTGAGTGTTTGTCGTAGGAGCGCCTGCAGGCGCGACAGGTTTGATCGCGCCTGCAAGGCGCTCCTGCAGTAATTAGAGAGGTACCATTCCCGAATATGACCCTAATTTTTAATCGGCTCGAACAGGGCATCAAGATTCAACTCGTCGCAGAATTCCATGAACTCTTCACGCAGGGTTGATATATGGGTGCTGGCAGGGACATTCACGGTCATGTGCACCGAAAACATCTTTGTCCCGGTGTGTGCAGCGGCATAACTGGAGGTGACCATTTCCTGGATATTGATTTGCCGCCGGGAAAAGAACCTGGCCAGGTTGTGAACGATGCCGGGCTGGTCCAGCGCCACCGCATCAACCCCGTAGGGTAGCAGGTCCCTGGAGTCTTCCAGCACGCTGGCCCGCCGCGAAATAATGGTCAACTCGAGCCTTTCCTCGATGCCTTGTATCTGGTTCTCCAGTTTTGCCAGGCTGCTCCAGTTGCCCCCGACTTGCAGCAGCAGGGCGAATTCGCCACCAAGAACCGTCATGCGACTGTCGATGACTGTGCAGCCACTGCTGAGGACTGCATTGGTTATGTCTTCAATGATTCCGGGCTTGTCCCTGCCAAGGGCGGACAGCACCAGTTGATTGGTTTTTGTAGATGTCTGTTCGTTCATTATCCCGGTGGCCGGTTGTTTAGCAGAACGGCCGATTGCCGCCGGAAAAAGTCTACCATTAATCTGGCGTTGGTGTGGAGTTTGCCTTGTCAGCCCGGGATGCCGCCAGTACCATGTCGGTCTCGTCTGCTACGGAGATTCTGGTGATGTTTCAGGGCAGTATGGTGGCACTGGTGACCCCGATGCAGGTGGGGGGTGCTGTTGATGAGGACAGTCTGCAGCAGCTGATTGATTTTCATGTAAAGAATCTTACCGATGCGCTGGTAGTGGTCGGCACGACCGGTGAATCAGCAACCCTGGACGAGGTCGAGCATTGCCATGTGATACGGCGGGCGGTGGATTTTGCTGCCGGCCGGATTCCGGTAATTGCCGGGACCGGTGCCAACTCAACCCGCGAGGCTATTGATCTCACCCGTTGTGCCATGCAGGCCGGGGCGGACGCCTGCCTGCTGGTCACCCCGTATTACAACAAGCCGACCCAGGAAGGACTCTACCAGCATCACAAGGCCATCGCCGATGCCGTGCCAATTCGACAAATCCTGTACAATGTGCCCGGCCGCACGGCCTGCGATATGCTTCCGGAAACTGTGCAGCGACTGGCGCCGATTGAGAATATTATCGGCATCAAGGAGGCAACCGGTGATATGCAGCGTGCCCGGGCCGTCATTGCCAGCTGTGGCCATCAGCTGGATGTTTATAGCGGTGATGATGCGACAGCGATGGAGCTGATGTTGCTGGGCGGGAAAGGAAATATATCAGTGACTGCCAATGTTGCCCCAAAGGCCATGCATGAACTTTGCAGTGCTGCACTAGTCGCAGACCGTGATGCGGCAACGGAAATCAATGACCGGCTGGCTGTTTTACACAGGGCCCTGTTCGTCGAGTCCAACCCGATCCCTGTGAAATGGGCATTGTATGAAATGGGACTGATTCCAGCGGGTATAAGATTGCCGCTGACGCCTCTGGCAGAACAATTTCATGAAAAAGTCCGGCAGGCCCTCAGGCAAGCCGGTGTACTGTATAACCGGGAATAACTCTATGCATTTGAACGTACATTCCAGAACCCTTCTTGCATTACTGGCGGGCAGCTTGCTGCTGTCGGCCTGTGGCAGCCTGGACAAGGTAGCACCCGGCAGGGAGAAGGTTGATTACAAAAAGAGCAGGGCGACGGAATCGCTTGAAGTCCCGCCTGACCTGTCATCGCAAACCATAAATACCGCCCCGAGCGCGCTGGATAGCGCAAGCTCAACGCTTTCTGCATTTAACGAAGGGCTGCCAACGGGTGTATCAATGGTATTGCCGGACCAGTCCAATATGCAATTCCAGCGTGATGGCGACCAGCAGTGGCTGGTGGTGCAGGGCACGCCATCGCAGGTATGGCCGAAAGTCAGGGAATTCTGGCTGGAGGAGGGGTTCCTGATCAAGAAGGAAGATCCGCGGGTCGGCATTATAGAAACCGGCTGGTCTGAAAATCGTGCCGATATCCCCAAGGGACCGATTCGTAACGTGCTCGGAAAGGTAATGGACTTTGCCTATTCTGCAGCCACACGTGACCAGTACCGGGTACGCCTGGAGCGGGGCACCGAGCCGCAGACAACCGAGATTTACCTGACACACCGCGGTGTCGAGGAAGTGATCAAGGGCAGTGTCGAGGATAATTCGACAGTCTGGGAGCCGCGTCCCAGTGACCCGGAACTGGAGGCCGAGATGATCAAGCGCATGATGGTCTACCTGGGTGTCGAGGAACGCAAGGCCGAGTCGATGCTGGCGCGCAAGAGCGCTCAACAAAAGCCACGCGCCCGGATGGTATCTGCCAAAGATGGCAGCATGCTGATTATCGATGAAGACTTCTCGCGTGCCTGGCGTCGTACCGGGGTTGCACTCGACCGGGTCGGTTTTGCTGTTGAGGACCGCGATCGCTCGCAAGGCATTTATTATGTAACTTATAACGATCCGCTCGCGGACCAGAACAAGGAAGGCGTGCTCAGTAAACTGGCCTTCTGGTCTTCCGCTGATGAAGATACGACGCAGTATCAAATCGAGGTACAGGCGCAAGGTGCGGCAACTCATATTGTGGTCAATAATTCACTAGGCAGGCGAGACAAATCCGCTACGGCCAAACGCATACTCTCGCTGCTTGAAGAAGAGCTTCGTTAACAGGCGGCACCGGGCGGCCTACTATGCGCTTTGCATCGCTGGGCAGTGGCAGCCGGGGTAATGCCACCCTGGTGTCTGCGGGCTCAACCCTGGTGATGGTTGATTGCGGTTTTTCCGCCCGCGAAACAGAACGACGCATGGCGAAGCTCGGCTGTTCACCCGATGATCTGTCGGCGTTGCTGGTTACCCACGAGCATGGTGATCACATACGCGGAATTGGCCTGCTGGCCCGCAAGTATGATTTGCCTGTGTGGATGACCCGTGGCACCCGCCATGCGATGCGCGATGATGTTCTGCCGGTGATGCGCTATTTCGATGGCCATTCAGGATTTTGCCTGGGCGATCTGCAGATACAGCCCTTTACGGTGCCGCACGATGCACGTGAACCCTGCCAGTTTACCTTTCATGATGGAGAATGCCGCTTCGGGATGCTGACCGATACGGGCCGCATGACGCCGCATATAATTGAATGCCTCGATGCATGCGATGCCCTGTTGCTGGAATGCAATCACGATGTCGAATTACTCAGGAGCGGGCCGTATTCGGCGACCCTGAAGCAGCGCGTCGGCGGTCCCCTGGGCCACCTCAGCAATGCCCAGGCCGGCGAGATGCTGTCCCTGCTGGATACCTCGCGTCTGCAGCACCTCGTGGCGGCGCACCTGAGCGACAAGAACAACCGGCCGGAGCTGGCCCGGCAGGCGCTGGCCATGGCGCTGGGCTGCGAGACCGACTGGATTGGTATTGCGGAGCAGCAGACGGGGTTCGACTGGCGGACAGTCAGTTGATCTGGTTGTTACGAAAAATACTTTGACCCATATTTAATTAGTGCATTCCCTCTCCCTCCGGCAGAGGGCCAGTGAGAGGGAGTTTACATAGCTAATATCCTTTTATTTATCCCCTCTCCCCAGCCCTCCCCCTGAGGGGGAGGGGGAAAATCTCCGCCTGTTTTTATACTACTGGCAGCTGCGTCCTGACTTTGCATGACCCTTCAAGTATCATTCCCCGCTTCCGGTTTTTACCTGTAACGGAGTCCTGATGCTGCATCTGCGCGGTGGTCCCGCATTGTCTGATTTTCGCAAGCAGAAATTGCTGCTGCAGCTCGGGGCGCACGTGCCTGGTGCCTGTGGCATCGAGGCCGATTACCTGCATATCGCAGAGCTCTCGGCTGAGCTGTCTGCTGCCGAGCAGGATATCCTCAAGCAGCTGCTTACCTACGGGCCGACGATGCCTGACGGCAAGGCCGATGCAGGCTCGCTGGTGGTTATCCCGCGCCCGGGAACCATTTCGCCCTGGTCCAGCAAGGCGACCGATATCGTACATAACTGTGGTTTGCAGAAGGTGCTGCGCGTCGAGCGCGGCATTGTCTATTCGCTGGCGCTTGAGGCGGGGGCTGAACTGTCCGCCGCACAGCGCAGCGCAATACTGCCTCTGCTGCACGATCGCATGACCGAAACAGTTGTCTTCGGCGTTGATGAAACGGATGTTCTGTTCCGGCATGCACCACCGGCTGCCTCGCAAAGCGTCGATATTCTCCATGGCGGACGTGCGGCGCTGGAGACGGCCAACCGGGAACTGGGCCTGGCCATGTCGGATGATGAAATCGATTACCTGGTCGAGAACTTCACGGCACTCGGGCGCAATCCGGTCGATATTGAACTGATGATGTTTGCGCAGGCCAACTCTGAACATTGTCGTCACAAGATTTTCAATGCCGACTGGATTATTGACGGTGAGCCGCAGGATATATCACTTTTCAACATGATCAGGGCCTCGCATCGGGCCAGCCCCGAGGGTGTGCTCTCCGCCTATAGCGATAATGCAGCAGTGGTCGAGGGCTTTGAGGTGCCGCGTTTCTTTGCGGCCCCGGAAAATCGCGCGTACAGCGCTCACCGGGAAGCGGCGCACCTGGTAATCAAGGTGGAGACCCATAATCACCCGACAGCCATCTCACCCTTCGCGGGTGCCGCCACCGGCTCCGGCGGTGAAATACGCGATGAAGGTGCGACCGGGCGGGGCGCAAAACCGAAGGCCGGGCTATGTGGTTTTTCGGTCTCCAACCTGCGCATCCCCGGTTTTGAACAGCCCTGGGAAACCGATCATGGCAAGCCGGCACGGATAGTTTCGGCACTGGATATCATGGTCGATGGTCCACTGGGTGCCGCCGCGTTCAATAACGAATTCGGCCGTCCGAACCTGTGTGGTTACTTCCGTACTTTTGAGGAACGGGTACCCGCGGCAGACGGTTTCGAACTGCGCGGCTACCACAAGCCGATCATGCTGGCAGGCGGTATCGGCATGATCCGTGATCAGCATGTGCACAAAAACACCATCCAGCCGGGTACCCCGATCATGGTGCTGGGCGGGCCCGCGATGCTGATCGGGCTCGGCGGCGGTGCGGCATCATCGATGTCCAGTGGCACCAGTGCCGAAGACCTCGACTATGCTTCGGTACAGCGCGGTAACCCGGAGATGGAACGGCGTGTGCAGGAGGTGATCGATAGTTGCTGGGCTTTGGGTGATGCCAACCCGATTGTCTCGATCCATGACATTGGTGCCGGTGGCTTGTCCAATGGTGTTCCGGAACTGGTGCATGACAGCGGCCGGGGCGGGCGTTTTGAATTACGCGAAATTCCCAACGATGATCCGGGGATGTCGCCGATGCAGGTCTGGTGCAATGAATCGCAGGAACGCTATGTGCTGGCGGTCGAGCCTGCATCGATGCCGGAATTTATCGCCATGTGTGAGCGCGAGCGCTGCCCGTATGCACAGCTTGGCGAGGCAACGGCGGAATCGCGGCTGCTGCTGCATGATCGGCACTTCGGCAATACGCCGATCGATCTGCCGATGAGCCTGTTGCTGGGCAAGCCGCCGAAGATGCTGCGGGATGTGCAACGCGAGAATGTTGCCCAGCGTGTGTTTGCAACAGATGGTATTGACGTTCGCGAGGCCGCTTATCGCGTGCTGCAGCTGCCGGCAGTTGCCGACAAGACCTTCCTCATTACCATCGGTGACCGCTCGGTGACGGGTATGGTGGTGCGTGACCAGATGGTGGGTCCATGGCAGGTGCCGGTGGCGGACGTGGCCGTAACGGCCTCGGATTATGAAGGCTATACCGGCGAGGCAATGGCGCTGGGCGAGCGTACACCGCTTGCCCTGTTGCACGGACCGGCCTCGGGCCGCATGGCGGTCGGCGAAGCGATTACCAACATCGCGGCCAGCCGCATCGATGACATCGGCAGGATCTGCCTGTCGGCAAACTGGATGGCACCTGCCGGACATCCCGGTGAGGATGCGCGGCTCTATGACACGGTCAAGGCCGTTGGTGAAGCGCTCTGTCCGGCACTCGGGATTGCCATACCGGTAGGCAAGGACTCGATGTCGATGAAGTCGGTGTGGAACGAGGCGGGGGCGGACAAGGCAGTGACCGCACCTCTTTCGTTGATTATTTCAGCATTTTCACCGGTAGTGGATGTGCGCCGCACGCTGACGCCGCAGCTGCGCACTGACAGGGGAAAAACCGACCTGATCCTGGTTGACCTCGGCCAGGGAAAAAATCGTCTCGGCGGGTCAGCGCTGGCACAGACATACAAGCAGATCGGTCAAACTCCCCCGGATCTCGATGAGCCGGGTCTGTTGAAGGCATTGTTTGCTGCCGTGCAGGAATTAAACAGCCTGGGTTTGCTGCTCGCCTATCATGACCGTTCTGATGGCGGCCTGCTGGCAAGCCTCTGCGAGATGTGTTTTGCCGGGCATAGCGGGGTTTCGATCAATATCGATTGCCTGGGTGATGATCCGCTCGCCGTCCTGTTTGCGGAAGAACTGGGCGTGCTGATCCAGCTGCGGCATGCGGACAGGGAGGACGTCCTCGCTGTCCTTGCCGGCCACGGCCTTGGAAGGCTTGCACACGTGCTTGGCAGCGTGAATGACGCTGGAACGGTAGAGGTTACTTACCAGGGTCGTGCCATCCTGGCGGAGACGCGCATTGACCTGCAGCGTGCCTGGTCCGCTACCAGTTACCAGATGCAGGCATTGCGGGATAATCCCGAGTGTGCGCGCGAGGAATATGATGCCATTCTGGATGCCGGCGACAGGGGCATTCAATGCGTCGTTCCTTTCGATAGCAATGAAGACATCGCCGCAGCATTTATCAGCAAAGGTGTGCGTCCCCGGGTTGCAATTCTCCGTGAGCAGGGTGTCAACGGCCAGGTCGAGATGGCTGCCGCATTTCACCGCGCCGGATTCGAGGCGGTCGATGTACACATGAGCGATCTGCTCTCGGCTCGCACCACGCTGGCAGACTTCAAGGGGGTCGTGGCCTGCGGCGGCTTCTCGTACGGCGATGTGCTCGGTGCCGGGCAGGGCTGGGCGAAGTCGGTGCTGTTTCATGCCCGTCTGCGTGACATGTTCAGCGCCTTCTTTCAACGCGAGGACAGTTTTGCCCTGGGTGTCTGCAATGGCTGCCAGATGCTCTCCAGTCTCAGGGAATTGATTCCCGGCGCCGCTGCCTGGCCACGCTTTGTACGCAACAAGTCCGAGCAGTTCGAGGCGCGTTTCTCGCAGCTGGGGATCCTCGAGTCTGCTTCACTGTTTTTTGCCGGCATGACAGGTGCCGTGTTGCCGATAGCCGTGGCGCATGGTGAGGGGCGGGCAAGCTTCAAAAATGCCGCTGCCGCGCAGGCAGCAATCGATAGTGGCATCGTAACGGCACGCTTTCTGGGCAGTGATGGCCAGGTTGCACAGCAGTACCCGGCTAATCCGAATGGCTCACCGCTGGGAATCACCGGCCTGACCACCGAGACTGGCCGTGCCACGATCATGATGCCGCACCCGGAGCGTGTGTTTCGTGCGCTGCAGAATTCCTGGCACCCGGAAGACTGGGGTGAAGACGGTCCATGGATGCGCATGTTCCGCAATGCGCGGGTGTGGGTTGGCTAGTCTGGCCAGGGTTTGTTTTATTCTTCGGCAAACCTGATCGATAGTGTGCCGAATTCACGCGCATAATATTCCAGCAGGGCCCATAAAAATATTACCATGGCAACCATCTCGCAGAGTTCCTCGATGGTATAGAGGACGCTGTAGGTGATGGTATCGGTGTCGTTGATATCGGCTTCGTGAGCGCTAATCATCTCCACGCCAACCGCACCTGTCAAAAACAGGCCAGCGGCAATGATAAAACGAACCATGGTTGGCCGCGGCAGATGCAAAAGAAAGCGGAAATAGAACGCTGCCAGCAGAGCCACCAGGCCGGTGTAGGGAATGACCCAGGGAAAGTACAGGTATCCGCTGGCCGTGATGTACAGTTCCATGAAATCGCCGACTTCCTCATGCAATGCAAGGCCTTCGTCCAGGGCCAGGAACAGAAATATCCATCCGAGGATTTCCCACTGAAAAGCAAAAGGCTGACGGTTTATTCTTTTCGCGTTGGCAATTACAAAAAGAACGACCGAACATAGCATGATGGCAAACATGGAATAAAGGGCCGGCAGATTGCCCTCGTAGTCAAAATCGACCAACTCGATAAAATCGAATCTTTCGGGATCGGCGATAACAAAATATGCAATTAACTGACCTATATGCAGTACTGCGAGGGCAGTAATGATGGTCAGTAATATTGTTCTGATTGTTTTCGGGTTTATTGTAATTTCCATGGATGTCCGATCTCTATATGAAGGCTTATTTTTTAGTGACCCATGCGTCCTTGAGTCCGAGCTTCTCCTTGATAAGTGCACTTTGTTCCAGCGCGGCTTGCCTGCTTGCAAACCCGCTGACCCGCAAGCGGAAGTAGGTTTTGCCGTTAACGGACGCAACCACCTGGTCAGTTGCAACGCCTTTTTCAAGAAACCGGCCTCTCATTTTATCGGCAGTGGACTGTTTCGTGTAGGAGGCAAGGTTGATTGACCAGGCGCCGCGCTCGCCGGTTTGTGCCTGCGTGCTGGCCCGGACGGCTGCCTGCAATGGTTTGGCTGGCCTGGCCGGTGCTGCCAGCTGCGACAGGCGGGTTGCCTGAGACGGGGCACTGCCGGGAGCCTTCGCCGCTATCGAATCCGGTTTCATCGCTGTGAGCGGTGCAGCTGCATCAGCCTGCGGCGTTCCTGCTGCTGCAGCTGGCGGTTGATTCAATGCAGCCCTCTGCGGGCTGTCCCTGTCAGCAGCGCTAACGTTGTCTACGCCGGGTGCTGGCACGCTAGTGGCCACAAGCGGCGCCTGAATAGCCTGTGCTACCTGCGTTACTTCTTCCACTGTCCCGGGGAGGTTAATGTCATCCCCGGTCATTAAGGGTGCCGGGACGTTGCTGACCATGCCAGCTGACTGTTCGGCGGGTGCCACGCCCGCGGCTGTGGCCGGCAGTTTTTCCAGCATCGCCAGCAGTTCATAGCTATCGCCGGTCATTGCAGGCGTTGGGATGCCGCTATCCATGCCAGCTAACTGCCCGGTGGCCGTGGCAACCGGCATGGCGCCCGCGGCTGCAGCCGGCGGCTGTTCCAGACTCTCCAGCTGCTGCTCCAGGCTCGCCAGCTTCTGTTCCAGGGTTGCGATCAGCGTTTCGTCAGCGACGGGCGTCACGGGCAGGGTGGTGTCACTGTCCTGCTCTGTCAGTTGTGGCTCGGCAGCAGCTGCAGCAAATTCGATCGATGTGGCGTTGTTGACATCCGGGCTGACAGTGCCTGCTATCGCCGGAATCATTACGTCATCGGGGGCGACGTTCTCATTCGCGCCAGCAATTGCAGGGGATTGTCCGGTGTCTGCTGAATCAGGCGCGGATGCGGGTAGCAACCGGGTACTGTTGTCGGCAAGCTGCAGTGTGGAATTATGACTCATGAACACCCCGGCAATACCGATGGCAAGCGAGGCAACGGCCAGAGCGGTCATGGCGGTGAGTACCCGGTCTCCGAAACTGCGCGTCGGGCGTTGCTTGTCGGGGACATGCTCCGCTGTACCCTGCCAGACCCGGCTGCCGACCCGGTCTTCGAAATCATCCCAGGTCTCCCACGGGCTCAGGCCAGCCGCAAAGCCGGCAGCGCCTTCATCATGCATTTTTTTCGCGAAGGCCTCGAGTTCTTCCCTTTTGTTCTTTGCCATGAGCCTATTTTTCCAGTCGTTTGTATTTGATGCGGTGCGGTTGATCGGCTGCCGTTCCCAGACGGCGTTTGCGATCGGCTTCATAGTCGGCATAGTTGCCTTCAAACCAGACCACCTGACTGTCCCCCTCGAACGCAAGTATATGCGTAGCAATCCGGTCAAGGAACCAGCGATCGTGGGAAATCACCACGGCACAGCCGGGGAAGTCCAGCAGTGCCTCTTCCAGTGCGCGCAGTGTCTCCACGTCCAGGTCGTTGGTCGGTTCATCCAGCAACAGGACATTACCGCCACTTTTCAACAGCTTGGCCAGGTGCACACGATTGCGTTCCCCGCCCGAAAGACTGCCGACATGCTTTTGCTGGTCGCTGCCGTTGAAATTGAAGCGGGAAACATAAGTGCGTGAATTAAGCTCATGCTTGCCGACGGTAATAATGTCCTGGTCGTCCGAAATTTCCTCCCAGACCGTCTTGCTGTCGTCGAGACTGTCACGACTCTGGTCCACGCAGGCGATTGCCACCGTATCGCCAATGCGCAATTTCCCCGAGTCCGGCTGTTCCACCCCGGTCAATATGCGAAACAGGGTGGTTTTACCGGCGCCATTCGGGCCGATAACGCCAACAATGCCGCCGCGGGGCAAATTCAAGCTGAGGTCGTCAAACAGCAGGGTGTCGCCGAAACGTTTGCTGAGATGGCTGGCTTCGATAACCAGGTCACCCAGCCGGGGGCCCGGCGGGATAAACAGCTGCTTGGTCTCGTTGCGCAGCTGTGATTCCTGCGAGGAGAGTTCTTCAAAGCGCGCCAGCCGGGCCTTGCTCTTGGCATGGCGCCCTTTGGCGCCGGAGCGGACCCACTCCAGTTCTGCCTTGATGGCCTTTCTTCTCGAGGACTCCTGTTTTTCCTCGGTCTCGAGACGCTGGTTTTTTTGTTCCAGCCAGGAAGAATAATTGCCCTCCCAGGGGATGCCATGCCCGCGGTCAAGCTCGAGAATCCAGCCGGCCGCATTGTCGAGAAAGTAGCGGTCGTGGGTTACTGCTACCACGGTACCGGGGTATTCAACCAGGAAGCGTTCCAGCCAGGCAACACTTTCCGCATCGAGGTGATTGGTCGGTTCGTCCAGCAGCAGCATGTCCGGGTTGGACAGCAACAGTTTGCACAGGGCAACCCGCCTGCGCTCGCCCCCTGATAACTTGCTAACGTCGGCATTCCATGGAGGCAGGCGTAATGCATCGGCGGCAATTTCCAGCTTGCGATCGAGTTCCCAGCCGCCGGCAGTATCGATCGCGTCCTGCAGCTTGCCCTGTTCTTCGAGCAGGGCGGTCATTTCATCATCTTCCATGGGTTCGGCAAACTTCATACTGATTTCGTTGAAGCGGTCCAGCAGCGTCTTTACTTCGCCAAGCCCGTCTTCAACATTACCGCGTACATCCTTTTCGGGATCCAGTGCCGGTTCCTGCGGCAGGAATCCCACCTTGATACCGGCCTGCGGCCTTGCCTCGCCCTCGTACTCGGTATCTTCACCCGCCATGATGCGCAGCAGGCTGGATTTGCCGGAACCATTAAGGCCCAGGACCCCGATCTTGGCGCCCGGGAAAAAGGACAGCGAGATGTCTTGCAGAATTTTACGCTTGGGTGGAACGACCTTGCCCACCTGGTTCATGGTGTAGACATACTGCGCCATCGGGATGCATCCTGCAGGGCTGGATTCAGAAGCCGCTTATTATAGACAGCGAGATGCCGCGGGCAAAGGGCTATTGTCTTTATACTGCCGCTGCAGCATGCCGGGAGCGACCGGCATCAGGGGGGATAGATCCAGTGGGGTCGTTTAATCGTTTTGATTGATTTTCCCCAACCCCGGGGATTGGTCATTTGACGGGCCAGTCTGCTTTGTAGTGGTCAGGCACTCATTGTATTGTTGCTGTCGAAGATGAGGCTTCCGGCATGAGGATAAAAAATTCTGCCTGCGTATATGTCGGCGACGATCTGGCCCGTTACGGTTTTGGCCAGGGGCATCCCTTTGGCCCGGATCGCCTCGATGCCTTCTGGACACACGCACAGGCCATCGGGCTCGACAAGCGGGTAACGCTGTGCAAGCCTCTGACAACGCAGCGTGAGGCTATCGAGCGTTTCCATACACAGGAATATGTCGACCGGGTCATCCGCCAGTCATCCAGCGGCGAGGGTTTTCTGGATTGCGGAGATACACCGGCCTACCCGGGTATTTACGAGGCGGTCTGTTTCGTCATCGGCAGTGTGCTCGATGCCATCGATCGCCTGATCAGGTGTGAGTTCCGTTATGCCTTTGTTCCCATCGCCGGCCTGCACCATGCGCGACGCAACAGTGCGGCCGGGTTTTGCGTGTTTAATGATTGCGGTATTGCAATTGAAACCCTGCGTTCGGTTTACGGCGTGCAGCGAATTGCCTATGTCGATATCGATGCGCATCATGGTGACGGTGTGTTCTACAGCTTCGAGGATGACCCGCAGCTGTTTTTCGCAGACCTGCATGAGGATGGCCGGTTTCTCTATCCCGGCACTGGTATGGCTGATGAGTGCGGCAAGGGTGCAGCTGCAGGCACCAAGCTCAATATTCCCATGCCGCCGGATGCGGACGATGAACTGTTTTTCCAGGCCTGGGAAAAGGCGGAGGCCTTTATCGACAGGCAGCGGCCGGAGTTCATCCTGTTCCAGTGCGGGGCGGACAGTATCGGCGGTGATCCGATCACGCACCTGCGCTACACCCCGGCGGCTCACCGGCATGCAACGCAACGCCTGTGCCGTCTGGCAGACAAACACTGTGATGGCCGCCTGCTGGCGATGGGCGGTGGCGGCTATAACCGCACTAACCTGGCAATGGCCTGGACGGCCGTTCTCGAGGTGCTGGCCGGGGGCGGGGAGGCCATCGAGGCACGCTAATTTGCCTTGACTGGTTCGCAAGCACCTGTGGGATAGGCTATTATCATGGACCTCCGGAGATTCCGGACACCCTTGCCCACAACAGAAAGTTATCCAGCTATGTTTGATAAAGATATGCAGATCGCAGGTTATGACGATGAACTCTGGGAGGCCCTCGAGGGTGAGCGGCAACGCCAGGAAGATCACATTGAATTGATCGCCTCCGAAAACTATGCCAGTCCGCGGGTGCTGCAGGCGCAGGGATCGGTGCTGACCAATAAATATGCCGAGGGTTATCCCGGCAAACGTTATTACGGTGGCTGCGAGTATGTGGATGTCGCCGAGCAACTTGCCATCGACCGGGCCAAGGCGCTGTTCAAGGCCGACTATGCCAACGTGCAGCCGCACTCCGGTTCGCAGGCCAATACAGCGGTCTTTTTTGCGCTGCTGCAGCCGGGTGACACCATTCTCGGCATGAGCCTGGACGCGGGCGGGCATCTGACGCATGGATCGAAGGTCAACTTCTCGGGCAAGCTTTACAACGCCGTGCAATATGGCCTGAACACGGAAACCGGTGAAATTGACTACGATGAGGTCGCAGCACTTGCGCAAGAACACCGGCCGAAAATGGTGGTCGCGGGATTTTCCGCCTACTCTCTGCAGGTAGACTGGCAGCGCTTTCGCGAGATCGCCGACAGTGTCGGGGCGTACCTGCTGGTGGACATGGCGCATGTTGCAGGCCTTGTTGCGGCGGAAATTTATCCGAGCCCGGTCAATATTGCAGACGTGACCACGACGACGACGCATAAAACCCTGCGTGGTCCGCGTGGCGGCCTGATCCTGGCGCGGGCCAATGAAACGATCGAGAAAAAACTCAATTCGATGATTTTTCCCGGTATCCAGGGCGGTCCGCTGATGCATGTGATCGCGGCCAAGGCCGTGGCGCTGAAGGAGGCGATGGAGCCGGCCTTCAGGGAATACCAGAAGCAAGTGCTGCAAAATGCCCGTGCCATGGCCGAGGTCATGATGAGCCGCGGCTACAAGGTAATCTCCGGGAGAACCGATGACCATCTCTTCCTGGTTGATCTGATCGATAAGGGGCTGACCGGGAAACAGGCCGATGCCGCCCTTGGTGCCGCACACATTACGGTGAACAAGAATGCCGTACCGAACGATCCGCAGTCACCCTTTGTAACCAGCGGTATCCGCATCGGCACGCCGGCGATTACCACACGTGGCTTCACTGAAAACGATGCACGCGAACTGGCCGGCTGGATGTGTGATGTCATGGATGATATTGAAAACGAGGACGTCATAGCGGCCGTGCGCACCAGGGTGACTGAGGTGTGCAAGCGCCTGCCCGTATATGGCAAGGCCTGACGGGGTAGCCGGTAATGCATTGTCCTTTTTGCGGTAAGCAGGATACCAAGGTGATCGATTCGCGACTCGCCAGCGAGGGGACGCAGGTAAGGCGTCGACGTGAGTGCCTTGACTGCAATGAGCGCTTTACGACCTTTGAATCGGCCGAACTGGTGCTGCCGCGTATTATCAAAGGTAACAATGCGCGCGAGGCCTTCGATGAAAAGAAACTCACAACCGGGATGATGCGTGCGCTGGAGAAGCGCCCGGTCAAATCTGAAAATGTAGATGCAGCGATCAGTCGTCTGCAGCATCGCCTGCGCGCCAGCGGCGAGCGCGAGATCCCGGCACGCATGCTGGGCGAGTGGGTGATGAATGAATTGCGTGAGCTGGACAAGGTCGCCTATGTAAGGTTTGCATCGGTGTACCGCAGTTTCGAGGATGTGAATGCCTTCCGCGAGGAAATAGAACGGCTGGAAAGCCAGCCTACGCAGGAAGACAGGAAGGACCAGATTCCGTTACTGCCGGATGAACTGGATAACGGTATCTAGTTTCTCACATCCATGCCTGCCGGCAAGCAGGCCGATTCACCCGCTATCGTCGCTCGAGGTTCCTGTCCGTGTTTTCTGCAGCTGATCACTACTACATGGCGCGTGCCCTGCGTCTCGCAAAGCGCGGGCTGTTTACGGCACATCCCAACCCGCGTGTTGGCTGTGTACTGGTGCGTGATGGCGCGGTGGTCGGGGAAGGCTGGCATGAATGCGCCGGTGAGGCGCATGCAGAGATCAATGCATTGCGTGCGGCTGCAGACGGTGCCTTTGGTTCCACCGTCTATGTCACGCTGGAGCCCTGCTGCCACCATGGGCGCACGCCACCCTGTACGGATGCCCTGGTCAAGGCGGGTGTCGCACGGGTTGTGGTGGCGATGGAAGATCCGAATCCGCAGGTTGCCGGCAAGGGTTTGCAGGCATTGCGGCAGGCCGGTATCGACACGGCGGCCGGGCTGCTGGCTGAAGATGCCGCGCATCTGAATCCCGGTTTCGTGATGCGCATGCGCCACGGCCGGCCCTGGGTGCGCTGCAAGCTGGCGATGAGTCTCGATGGCCGGACCGCCATGGCCAATGGCGAGAGCAACTGGATCAGTGCTGAACAGGCGCGCCGCGATGTGCATAAATTGCGGGCGCGCAGTGCGGCGATCATGACAGGTATTGATACCGTGCTGGCAGATGATCCGTCACTTACCGTGCGCCTGGATGAGACGACGGCCGTATTCAGGAACCCGCTGCGGGTTGTGCTGGATTCAAACCTGCGCATGCCGGCCGATGCGAAACTGCTTGGACTCCCGGGTGAGACGCTGATTATTACCGCTGTTGCTGATGCCGATAAAAAGGCCCGCCTGCAACGGGACAGCGTCTCCGTGCAGACGCTGCCGCTCGAACAGGGGCGCCTGCAGCTGGCTGGCGTGCTGCAGTATCTCGGCGGTTTGCAGCTCAACGAGGTCCACCTGGAAGCCGGTGCGACCTTGTGCGGTGCCTTGCTGCAAGCGGAACTGGTCGATGAACTGGTTGTCTACATGGCGCCCCACTTGATGGGCGATGCAGCCCGCGGCCTGTTTGTGTTGCCGGGGCTGGAACATATGCAGCAGCGCATTCGTCTGTCGATTACCGATATACGCGCCGTGGGTGATGACTGGCGGATCAGTGCAACGCTGGCGGCGAATACCTGATCCGTCGATACAGCGCAGATGACGAATTACGCGTCGCGACAAAAATACATTCCATCTCGCCTCTGCAGAGGTGGTTAACGGGGTAGCATTATAGATGTTCACGGGAATCATACAGGCTGTAGGAAGTATCAGTGCACTGGAAAACCGCGGCGGTGATATGCGTATCGGTATCCACACCGGCAATTTGCCGATGGATGATGTTTGCATTGGCGACAGCATCGCCGTAAGTGGTGTATGTCTGACGGTGGTTGAACTGGGTGCTGATGGTTTTTCTGCAGACGTATCGGGAGAAACCCTGCAATGCACCATGCTGGGCAGTCTTGTGCCCAAGGATGCCGTCAACCTGGAAAAGGCATTGACGCTGCAGGCGCGTCTCGGTGGTCACCTGGTGAGTGGTCATGTGGACGGTATCGGAACGATATCGTCACGGCGTGAAGACAGCCGTTCGGTTCAGTTCACCATCAAGGCGCCTGATGAGCTGGCGCGCTATATCGCTACCAAGGGATCGATCTGTGTGGACGGTGTCAGCCTGACGGTGAATGCTGTCGAAGGCAGTGCGTTTGTACTGAATATCGTGCCGCATACGCTGGCTGCCACCACGATGCAGGCTTATCGCTCCGGCCGCAAGGTCAACCTCGAAGTCGATCTGGTCGCGCGTTACCTGGAGCGCCTGCTGCTCGGTGATGCGGATGCACAACCCGGCGCGGGAGAGGGAATTACGCGGGAACTGCTGGAATCGCACGGATTTCCCGCCAGGCGCAAGTAGTATGCCCGGGATGAGCTTCTTTGCGTGAAGCCGCTTACCCAATCGTGGATAATGCAGGAATGCAAACACACTTTGCAGGTATAGTTGCTTGTTATGGTGCTGAATACGATTGAAGAAATCATTGAGGATATTCGTGCGGGCCGCATGGTTATTCTCATGGATGATGAAGACCGCGAGAACGAGGGTGACCTGGTGATGGCGGCCTCGCACGTGCGTCCCGAAGATATAAACTTTATGGCAAGCCATGGCCGCGGGCTGATCTGCATGACACTGACACGCGAGCGCTGCGAGCAGCTGGCGCTGCCCTTGATGGTGCAATCCGGCGACTCCCTGCATGCAACCAATTTCACAGTATCGATTGAGGCCGCACAAGGGGTGACAACCGGGATTTCGGCGCAGGACCGTGCACAAACTATCCTCGCGGCAGCGGCGAAGAATGCACGTCCGCAGGATATCGTCCAGCCCGGTCATATTTTTCCCCTGATGGCGAAACCCGGAGGTGTGCTGACCCGCGCCGGGCATACCGAGGCAGGTTGTGACCTGGCGCGCCTTGCCGGGCTTGAACCCGCCGCCGTTATTGTCGAGATTCTGAAAGAGGATGGCAGTATGGCGCGGCGCCCGGATCTTGAGATCTACGCCCGTGAGCACGGCCTGAAGATCGGTACCATCGAGGACCTGATTCGCTACCGTATCGAGAATGAGAGGACCATCGAGCGAGTCGCCGAGAATGATATAGCCACCGAGCATGGCACCTTCAGGGCCTATACCTATCGTGATATCTTTGGTGAGGCAGTGCACCTGGCCATGGTGATGGGTGAGATCAGGGCGCAAGAACCGACACTGGTGCGTGTCCATATGCAGCATATGCTGAGCGACCTGGTGGACGCCAGGACCGAGGGCAACCACCTGCCGTTACGCATGGCCCTGCAAAAGGTGGCGCGGGAAGGCAAGGGCGTGGTAGTGATTCTGCGCCAGCAGGAATCGGCCAATACACTGGTCAACCTGGTCAGGACATATCACATGCCCGAGGAAACGCAAGCATCGACAGAGACCATGGTGGACGAGTTGCGCACCTACGGCATCGGTGCGCAGATTATTGCAGATGTGGGCGTGCAAAAGATGCGCGTAATGAGTGCACCCAAGATTGTTCATGGTATCGCAGGGTTTGGACTGGAAGTCGTTGGCTATGAAGCCTGCGATTAAAACGGCCGGCAGGTTTTCGGAAAAAAATATTTTGGGAAATTATTATGAGTGACATTATGGTAAATGAAGGCGACCTGGTTGTACGTAGTGCCAGGATAGCGTTGCTGGTTTCGCGCTTTAACGGTTTCGTGGTGGAGAGTCTGCTGGAAGGCGCAATCGATGCCCTGAAGCGACATGGTGCAGATGAGCGGGACATGCAGATTGTCCGTGTGCCGGGCGCATACGAGATGCCGATCGCCGCCCAGCGGCTGGCAGCCGGCAAGCGTTTCGATGCAATCATTGCGCTGGGTGCCGTCATCCGCGGCGGGACCCCGCACTTTGAGTACGTTGCCGGAGAATGCACCAGGGGACTCTCATCGGTTTCATTGAAGTACGATATCCCCATCGCTTTCGGCGTGCTCACCGTCGACACCATCGAGCAGGCGATTGAGCGCGCCGGAACCAAGGCCGGAAACAAGGGTGCCGAGGCCGCCATGTCGGCCATTGAAATGATTAACCTGTTGCGTGGGCTGGAAAGCTAGTCACATGGTTTTCAGTTCATGAAGTTTTCTGCCCATGAGCGCAGTCGTGCACGCCGTTATGCGATGCAGGCCCTGTACCAGTGGGACCTGTCCGGCACCGATCTTGTTGAGATTCGCAAGCAGTTCCATGAGGCCGAGGACTTCACCCGCACCGACCGGACCTACTTCAATGGATTGTTGAGAGATATACCCAAACACATTGAAAGAATTGATAAAAATATTTCTGAATTTATCGATCGTCCATTCGAGCAACTGGACCCGGTGGAGCGCGCCATCCTGCGCATCGCGATCTGCGAGTTATTGCTCCGCAGCGAGATTCCCTACCGGGTGAGCATCAACGAAGCAGTCAACCTGGCAAAAAAGTTCGGCGCTGAACAGGGGCATACCTTTGTCAACGGGGTGCTTGACCAGGCGGCGCATGCTATCCGCCCGGCAGAGTGCGCCGGCTCGCGTGAGAACGCTGCCGGTCGCTGAATCGGCCATGTCCGGGTCCGAGTTCGAAATCATCCGCCGCTATTTCATGCGGCAAACATTAAAACGTAACGATGTAATTACCGGCATCGGTGATGATGCGGCCGTGTTGCAGGTGCCGCCTGGACAGGAACTGGTTGTCTGTGTGGATACGCTGGTTGCCGGGGTGCACTTTCCCGAAGCTACCACGGCGGCTGCCATCGGCCACAAATCACTGGCGGTTAATCTCAGTGACCTCGCGGCCATGGGTGCGACACCTGCCTGGGCCACCCTGGCGTTGACGCTGCCTGACAATAATTCCGTCTGGCTTGATGCATTCAGTGGCGCATTTCTTGCCCTTGCTGATCGTTTCCAGGTGCAGCTGGTTGGCGGCGATACCACCCGCGGGCCACTCTCGGTGACCGTGCAGGTGCACGGTTTTGTTGCACCAGGTGGCGCGTTGCTGCGCAATGGTGCAGCAACGGGCGACAGGGTTTATGTAACGGGGACACTGGGTGATGCCGGGCTGGCCTTGCAGCTGCATGCAGATGCGCCGCGTAGTTTGCAGGAAAAACTGGATTACCCGGAACCGCGTGTTGAGGCGGGACAGGTACTCGCCGGGCTTGCCAGTGCGGCGATTGATATTTCCGACGGCCTGCTGGCCGATCTGCAGCATCTGCTGGAAGCCGACAATACGGGTGCATCATTACAGGTCGACAGATTGCCGCGCTCGGATGAATTTCTTGCTGCGCTGCAGCAAGCGTCGCCACAACAGCAGTCCCGTTATTATGAATTGCCGCTGTCAGCCGGGGACGATTATGAGCTGTGTTTTACCGTCCCGGAACGTCACTGCGCCAGGGTCGAACAGCAATTAATGGCCATGCCTTGCGGCTGTACGCAAATCGGCGTCATCGAGAAACAACCGGGAATCCGCTGTTACCTGGAGGATGGCACACGCTACCGGCCTGTTGCTGCGGGATACCGGCACTTTGAGTGAACAAGACATGGCGCCGGCGATAAGTCCAAAGCTGTTGTTGCACCCCGTGCACTGCCTGGCACTCGGATTTGGCAGCGGGCTGATGCCGCGTGCCCCGGGGACGGCGGGAACGCTGGTTGCGATACCGCTGTACCTGCTTGTGCAGATGCTTTCGCTGAACCTCTATCTTCCGCTGGTCATCACCCTGTTCCTGCTCGGTATACCGGTTTGTGCTTACACCGCGCAGCGTCTCGGTGTGCATGACCATCCCGCTATTGTCTGGGACGAGATTGTAGGTTACCTGGTCACCATGACCCTTGCACCGCCGGGCTGGGCCTGGGTTGCCGCGGGATTCGTCCTTTTCAGGCTGTTCGACATTATCAAACCCTGGCCGATTGGCTGGTGTGACCGCAGGGTGCA
>JBATIF010000168.1:0-17622 GCA_049667605.1 Gammaproteobacteria bacterium | reverse complement strand
TTGTCGGGGCGCGTGCCGAGATCGATTGCAGGGCGTTGATCAGCGAGCTGTTCCGGGTCCTGATTTCCTGCCCGTTCTCGGCCAGGAATTGGTCGATATGCTGCATCAGCTCACGGAAAGAAGGCATGCCGTGACGAGGCTCGTCCGGGAAGTAGGTGCCGGCAAAAAACGGCACCTGGTCATCCGGCGTGAGAAACACCGTCAGTGGCCAGCCACCCGGGCGCCGGGTCAGCAAGGAATGTGCGGTCTGGTATATCTTGTCGATGTCCGGGCGCTCTTCCCGGTCGACCTTGATGTTGACAAACAGCCGGTTCATCAGCTCGGCCGTGGCCTCGTCCTCGAAGGACTCGTGTGCCATCACGTGGCACCAGTGGCAGGCGGAGTAACCGACGGAGAGGAGGATGGGCTTGTTCTGCGTGCGCGCCTTTTCCAGCGCCACTGGCCCCCATGGATACCAGTCGACCGGGTTGTGGGCATGCTGCAGCAGGTAAGGGCTGGTCTCGTGCGCGAGATGGTTGCTATAGCTGTTCCGCTGTTTCATAACGCCTGCATGATTTGTCGTTTGTCCCCTGCCCGATCAGGTGGCGTAGTACTATAGCGGAACCCCTGCAAGCTGTCTGCGCAACCGGGTTTTACACCCACATGCTGTAAGGTAATAACGTGAATCTATCTATAATGTTTCCGGTCTTTGACAAAGCGGAATGCAACGCCAGCCGATGAGTTTGCGCATTGCATCATGGCCGGGCCTGCTGGCCGTCTGGCTGCTCGTCCTGTTAACAGCCCTGTTGACGCGCACGCTGGTGCCGGTGGATGAAACACGCTATGCCGCTGTTGCCTGGGAGATGTGGCAACGCGGCGATTTCCTCGTCCCCTGGCTCAACGGTGAACCCTACAGCCACAAGCCGCCGCTGTTTTTCTGGCTGGTTCACGCCGGCTGGTGGTTGTTCGGGGTAAGCGAGTGGGTGGTGCGCGCGATTGCTCCGCTGGTTGCCCTGCTGGCATTGCTGGCAAGCGGCTGTCTTGCCCGGCAATTGTGGCCAAAGGCGGATGCGCCGAAATGGCTTGTTCCCTGGGTGCTGTTCGGCAGCATCTGTTACACCGCGTTTTACAGCTGGGTACAGTTCGACATGCTGCTGGTGTTGTTCACCGTGCTGGCGATGACCGGCCTGGTCAGGGCGGGACAGGGCCATGGCAGTGGTTGGGTCCTTACCGGCTGTGCCATCGGCCTGGGTGTGCTGGCAAAGGGGCCGGTCATCCTGCTGCACGTCTTGCCGGTTGCCTTGCTGGCGCCGCTCTGGAAACGTGATGCCGCTGCACGCTTCTGGCCGGCCTGGTATGCAGGCATCGTGGCGAGCGTCGTGCTGGGCGCGGCAATTGCGCTGGCCTGGGCCCTGCCGGCGGCAGAGGCCGGGGGCGAAGCCTACAGGAATGCCATCCTCTGGGGACAGACCGCGGACCGGCTGGTGAACTCGTTTGCCCATCAACAGCCGCTGTGGTGGTATCTGCCCTGGTTGGCGGTGCTGTTTGCGCCCTGGTGTTTTCTGACCTGGCTGTGGTCGGATAGTCGCCGGTTGGAACCAGGCAGGGATGAAGGTCTGCGTTTTTGCCTGGTCTGGCTGCTGTCGGTTTTTTTGCTGCTCAGCCTGGTGAGCGGCAAGCAGCTTAAATACCTGTTGCCCCTGTTGCCCGCCTTTGCCCTGCTGGTGACCCGCGTTGCGGGCCTGCGGGGTGGCGCGCCGCTCAGGGGGCGTGCGTGGCTGTTAGCGGTCGTATTGCTGTTTGTCGGTGCCGCAGTGATGCTGCTGCCGCGGGTGTTGCAGCAGGCGGCATGGCTCAATGATATCCATCCTGTCTGGGGCGGCCTGCTGATGGTTGCCGCCATCACGATGTTTCTGCTGCGCCCGGCGCCGTCTGTAGCCACCCTGGTGCGGATTTCCCTGTTATCTGTATTTGTCATCGTCGTGGTACAGCTCGGGGTATTCAGGGCGGCGGCACCGGCCTATGACCTGCGGGCCGCCAGCGAAGTGCTTGCAAGGGCACAGCAGCAGGGGCGCATGGTGGCCGTCATCGACCGCTACCACGGCCAGTTCGGATTTTATGGTCGTTTGATCCAGCCGATCCTGTATATTCGCGAGGACAGCGACAGCGTCATGGCGTGGGCAGCCCGGCATCCGGATGCCTACCTGGTATTGTCTTACCGGGATCGCCGGGACGACTATCCACAGGCGGTTTTTTCCCAGCCCTATCGCGGCGGCGACCTGGTGATCCGCGAAGCCCGGACGATAACCGCGCCTGCTGATCTGCCACAATAGCCAGGACAGACAATGACAACGACAGACTTGCCGGTACTGATTCTGAAGAAGAATGAAGACCGACGCTTGCGGGCCGGGCATCTCTGGGTCTACAGCAACGAGGTCGATACCGGCAAGACACCACTTGCCGGTTTCGAGCCGGGCAGTCTTGCGGTGGTCCAGTCGGCAACCGGCCAGGCACTGGGAGCGGCCTATGTAAACCCGCACACCTTGATCTGTGCGCGGCTTTTCAGCCGGCGCCCGCGCACGGCATTTGATGCGGCATTTTTCGAACGGCGTCTCAGGTCGGCCCTTGCGTTGCGTGAATCACTCTTCGAGCGTCCATTTTACAGAATGGTATTTGGTGAGAGCGATGGTCTGCCCGGCCTGGTCGTCGATCGCTATGCCGACGTGCTGGTCGTGCAGATCACAACGGCCGGAATGGAAAGGGTGCGGGCTATAATTCTCGAGGCATTGCAGCAGGTCGTGGCACCGGCCGGTATACTGATGCTCAATGACAACCCGGTGCGCACCCTGGAAGGCCTGGACCAGGTCACGGAGGTGATCGGCACGCTGCCCGAGAGCATCACCCTGGAAGAGGGCGGGGCGCGTTTTGAAGTGCCACTGGGGCGCGGGCAAAAAACCGGCTGGTTCTTCGATCAGCGCGGTAACCGGCTGGCGATGCACAAGTACGTGAAGGGCAAGCGCGTGCTGGATGTCTTCAGTTATATCGGGGCCTTTGGTGTGCAGGCTGCCGTGGCAGGTGCTTCCGAGGTGTGCTGCGTGGACTCTTCAAGTGCCGCGCTCGAGTCCATCCGCAGGAATGCCGTGGCCAATAATGTCGCCGACAGGCTCAGCATTGAAGGCGGTGATGCATTTGATATCATGGCTGCCATGAAAGATGCCGGCCGCAAATTCGACGTGGTGATTGTTGACCCGCCGGCATTTATCAAACGGCGCAAACATATTAAATCAGGTGAACAGGGTTATGCACGCCTGAACCGGCTGGCAATGCAGTTGCTCGATGCGGACGGGATACTGATATCCTGCTCCTGTTCCATGCATCTGACCGAGGCGCGCCTGCAGGGAATCCTGCTGCAATCGGCGCGCAAGCTGGCGCGCCATCTACAGATTGTCGAGCGTGGCTTCCAGGCTATTGATCACCCGGTGCACCCGGCGATACCGGAAACCGCGTATTTGAAGGCGCTGTTCTGCCGGATACCGGCAACCTGATAGCCGTTTTGGACATAGCAGATGCTGCATTATCCCGAGATTGATCCTGTTGCCATTTCCTTTGGCGCAGTTGAGGTGCACTGGTACGGACTCATGTACCTGGTTGCGTTTGTTGCCGGCTGGTGGCTGGGGGTGGTGCGGACGCGACGCCCGGGAACACAATGGCGCGCGCAGGAGATCAGCGACCTGCTGTTTTATGTTGCGCTGGGTGTAATTCTCGGCGGGCGCATCGGCTATACGCTGGCCTATAATTTCAGTAGTTTCCTTGCCGACCCGCTGTTGATTTTCCGTATCTGGCAGGGCGGCATGTCCTACCACGGCGGCATGCTCGGGGTATTCGTTGCCATGTGGCTGTATGCGCGGCATACCGGGCGCACATTTTTTGTGGTCACCGATTATCTTGCACCGCTGGTGCCGATCGGGCTGGGCGCCGGCCGTCTGGGTAACTTTATCAATGGTGAATTGTGGGGGCGGCCGACTGACCTGCCCTGGGGCATGGTGTTTCCCTACGTGGACCGGCTGCCGCGGCACCCGTCCATGCTCTACGAATTAGTGCTCGAGGGGGTCGTGTTTTTCGCGATCCTGTGGATCTATTCACGCAAGCCACGTCCGACCATGGCCGTCTCCGGTCTATATCTGCTATGTTACGGCGTGTTCAGGTTCGCTGTTGAATTTGTCCGCGTGCCGGATGCGCATATCGGCTTCCTCGCCTTTGACTGGTTGACCATGGGGCACTTGCTGTCTTTTCCAATGATTGTTATCGGGCTTGCCTTTTTTGTTTATGCCAACCGGCGCACCGATGGCAAGGTGAGTTGGTAATTGAGCTCTGGTATTCTCTGTAGGAGCGGATCTAATCCGCGATAACCCTGCATGAATCCCGATCGCGCTTGAGAAGCGCTCCTACAGGTCACTGTTCACCCGGAGCGGGGCTGGAACGAAGACCGGGACCCGAGTTGAGAGGGAGTAAACGGGAAAATAATGAAACAGTATCTCGATTTGATGCGCCATGTCCGTGATCACGGGAACCGCAAGGAAGATCGAACCGGGACCGGGACGCTGAGTGTCTTCGGTTACCAGATGCGCTTCGACCTGGCGCAGGGTTTTCCGCTGGTCACCACAAAGAAAATACATCTGCGTTCCATCCTGCATGAATTGCTCTGGTTTCTTAAAGGTGATACCAATATCCGTTACCTGCATGAAAACAAGGTAACGATCTGGGACGAGTGGGCCGACGAGCAGGGCGATCTCGGGCCGGTGTATGGTTACCAGTGGCGTTCCTGGCCGGCGGCCAACGGGCGCAAAATCGACCAGATCAGCCAGGTGATTCACCAGATCAGGAACAGCCCGGACTCACGGCGCATCATTGTCAGCGCCTGGAATGTTGCTGATATCGAAAACATGGCCCTGCCACCCTGTCATGCATTTTTCCAGTTCTACGTCGCCGACGGCAGACTCTCCTGCCAGTTGTATCAGCGCAGTGCGGACATATTTCTTGGCGTGCCCTTCAATATTGCATCCTACGCACTGTTATTAATGATGATGGCGCAGGTGACCGGGCTGCAGGCCGGCGATTTTGTGCACACCTTCGGCGATGCGCACCTCTACATGAACCACCTCGAGCAGGCCGATCTGCAATTATCACGCACTCCGCATGCATTGCCGGTAATCAGGCTCAATCCTGATATAAAGGATCTGTTTGCATTCGGTTTTGGCGATTTCGAGCTGGCCAACTATGAGCCGCACCCGCATATCAAGGCGCCGGTTGCGGTCTGAGCGCCATCATGAAAATTTCCATTGTTGTAGCCATGGCGGACAACCGGGTCATCGGCAATGACAACCGCTTACCCTGGCACCTGCCTGCGGATCTGAAACATTTCAGGGAAACCACCATGGGCAAGCCGATCCTCATGGGCCGCAAGACCTGGGAGTCGATTGGCCGGCCATTGCCGGGGCGCACCAGTATCGTCATTACCCGCGATGAAGGCTATGCAGCACCCGGCTGCGTGGTGGTGCATTCCATCGAGGCCGCCCTGCAGGCTGCCGGCGCGCAGGATGAGGTAATGGTGATCGGTGGCGCCGATTTGTACCGCCAGCTATTGGCGCATGCCGACACCATTTACCTGACCCTTGTTCACCACGACTTCGAGGGTGACACCCGCTTCCCGCGGCTGGATGAGGCCGGGTGGGAGGAGGTCGGGCGTGTTGATTGCAAGGCGGATGACAGCAACCCGTACGACTACAGTTTTATCAGGCTTGAGCGGACAAGTGCGTATGACGATTGATTCAACCACGCCTGTCATTCCGCTGGGCAAAATTACAGCGCAGCGTTTCCTGAAAGACTACTGGCAAAAACAGCCCCTGGTTATCAGGCAGGCCTTTACGGATTTCCACTCGCCTGTCAGTGCTGCAGAGCTGGCCGGACTGGCCTGCGAAGAAGGGGTCGATTCCAGGATCCTGATCGAGAAGGGCGGCGCGCATCCCTGGCAGGTGATCTACGGACCAATGGATGACATGGTATTCGAGGAACTGCCGGAGTCACACTGGACCTTGCTGGTCAACGATGTCGAAAAGCATGTTCCGCAGCTGGCATGGATTGTCGACAGCTTTCGCTTCATTCCCGAGTGGCGCATCGATGACCTGATGATCAGCTATGCGCCCGAGGGCGGTTCTGTTGGTCCGCACCTGGACCAGTACGATGCATTTATCCTGCAGGCACAGGGCCACCGGCGCTGGCAGATACATAGCCGCGAGGTTACCGCTGATAACCAGGTCGCGGGCACCGATCTGCGTATCCAGCGTGAATTTGATGCCGAACAGGAATGGCTGCTTGGACCGGGCGACATGATCTACATTCCCCCGGGTGTTTCCCACTACGGTGTGGCCACCGATGACTGCCTGAGTTTTTCAATCGGCTTCCGCGCGGCCACGCATGCCGAGATGCTGGAAAGTCTTGCCGCCTCTATCAGCGAGGACCTGCCCGCCGGGCTGACCTACCGGGACCCTCCCCTGGTAGTACAAAGCCACCCGAACGAGATCACCGCGGCTACGCTGGAAGCGGTAAGGGCGACACTGGGCAAGTACCTGGATCCGGATTACCCGGCATTGCCGGCATGGTTCGGGCGCTTCATCAGCGACACCAGGGCAGATATCGTGGCCGAAAATGACGACCACTTCGATGATCTGCCCGGGTTGCTATCTGCACACGCAATACTGTTTCGCAATCCGGCCAGTCGTTTTGCATTCTGGCGGGAAAAATATGATGTGCTGCTGTTTGTCGATGGCGATGAATTCCGGGTGACCCCGGCCTTTGCCGAGGCGCTGTGCAGTACGCGCGAGATAAACGCACAAACCCTGGCCGCGACCCTGACAGCTGACGAGGCCGATTTAGTGCGCGATTTATATAACAGAGGCAAGTTAATCCCGCAGCCCTCGGGCGCGGATGACAGCCTGCAGGAATGAATGACGATTTCAGGCTGATGCATTGCAGCTGGCAGGACAGCTGCGAGGCACTGACTGCCGTCAGGCGGATTGTCTTTATCGAGGAGCAGCAGGTTCCGCAGGCGCTTGAGCTGGATGAGCTGGACCGGATTTCTCACCACGTGCTGGTTAGCGCCAAGGATGGCCAGCCGATCGCTACCGGCAGGATAGGTCCCGACGGGCGCATCGGCAGGATGGCCGTGTTGAAGGCGTATCGACGCCGGGGCATAGGCTCCGCCCTGCTCGCGGCCCTGCTTGATCATGCCCGGCAGAATGGACTCGCCGGTGTTTATTTGCATGCCCAACTCAGTGCCATTCCCTTTTATGAAAAACATGGCTTCGTTGCAGAAGGTGAATCCTTCATGGATGCGGGTATCGCTCACAAGAGCATGATCTACAGGCCGTTAAGCCTCCCTTGACCTTGCAGGCCGGACCAACTGCGCTTGATCCGGCCTGCGTTGAGGCGGGCCGGGACAAGCATTTGTAGGCCGGGTCAAGGAGCGCAGCGACGGACCCGGCGAAGACCGCCGGTGGCATATTTGCCGGATCCGCTGCGCTTGATCCGGCCTACGTTGAAGCGGGCCGGGACAAGCATTTGCAGGCCGGGACAAGGAGCGCAGCGACGGACCCGGCGCAGCTGTCCGGGTTGCTCACCGCCGGATCCGCTGCGCTTGATCCTGCCTGCGTTGTCGGCGGATTCGCCGAAACCGGGCATTCATGCCGGTTCAACCGGGCAGCTTGTGTTGCGTGCAGGGTAGCCTGAAATAGCGCGGTTCTGTATCGATGCGCAGCGCAGTCAACTCGCCGCCCCAGAGACAGGCGCTGTCGGTCGGGTAAATCCCCGGGTCATTGCGCGGTCCCAGCGTCGACCAGTGTCCGAAGATGATGTTCATGTCCCTGCTGGCCCGGTGCGCGTGTTCAAACCATGGTAACAACCTTGCCGGCTGGGTACCCGGAGGGCCATTGTGCTTCAGCCCCAGTTTACCGTCCGCATCGCAGTAACGCAGGCGAGTAAAACAATTGATGATAAAACGCAGGCGATCATCGCCGGAAAGCCTGTCAGACCAGCGGTTGGGTTTATTGCCATACATATGCTTGATAAATTCACCGAGGGCGTCACTACGCAATACCTCCTCAACTTCATGTGCGCACTGCTGTGCCTGGCGAAGATCCCACTGTGGCGGCAGGCCGGCATGGATCATGGTGAATCCAAGTGCTTCGTCATGATGCAGCAGGGGTTGCCGGCAGAGCCAGTCAATCAGTGTGTCGCGGTCAGCTGCCTGCAGGATGGGGTCGAGCGTGTGGTCGTCGTTGTCCAGCGACAGCCCGTAGGCGTGGCTGATCAGATGCAGGTCGTGATTGCCGAGGACGGTGATTGCACTGTTGCCAAGTTCACGCACGAAACGCAGTGTTTCAAGTGACTTGGGTCCGCGGTTGACGAGGTCGCCTGCAAACCAGAGGCGGTCATCGGCGGGGTCGAAGTGTACTAACTCAAGCAGGGCCTGCAGTTCATCGAAGCAGCCCTGGATATCACCTATGGCGTAAACAGCCACGCAGCACGGCCTGGGCTAGTGAAGGGTGCGCGGAATCGCCAGTGTAAAGGCGGGTATCTCGGCGTCGAATTCGTCACCATTATCGGTCAGCATCTGGTAGGTGCCACGCATACTGCCGACAGGCGTGGCGATCATAGCACCGCTGGTGTACTGGAAACCTTCACCCGGCTTGAGATGCGGCTGTTCACCGACAACGCCTTCACCCTTTACTTCCTGGATATTGCCGTTGGCATCCGTAATGACCCAGTGACGTGACAGCAACTGGGCGGGTACGCCGCCTTCGTTGCGGATGGTAATGGTATAGGAGAATACGTAGCGTTCATTGTCAGGCTCTGACTGGCCTTCCATGTATTGTGTTTCAACTTCAACGGTAATATTTTTTTCGTTTTCCATGCGCCTTGTTACCAATTCTCCCGGTTCCCGGTCGTCAATTTAGAGGGCAGGGCGGGAACACCCGCGCCGATCTGCACTCGCTCTGTAGAGGCCTTTATTATACAGGGTTCCGGGTTTGTATCTGCCGTGCGTGCGCCGGGCTGCGCCACGACAGGCCCGTGTTGCCGGGTGAGCAGCAATACCGCCCCGGCTTGGCTGGCTGGCGTACCCGTAACCGTAAAATCTATTTAACATTCTGATTTAATATAAAAATATGTGAAGGACCGGGATCGCGCCGGGTTGTTCTGCGCGCGCCAGGCTGCTGCGGGTGGCTGAAACTGTGAACTGCGTCGCGGAAACGTACGGATTTATTTTGCATGATCACAATTGGTACCGGAAATCAGCGCTTGCAGCCACCGCTATAACCATTCTGGCCATAATGCACAAGAGGTGCTGATCGTGAAGCGTAAGGGCATGAAGCAGAAGACATATCCAATGCTGCTGTTGCTGTTCGCGGGTCTGGCAATGTGTATGACAACCCTGTCAGCGGCAGACAATTCCTTCCTGATGCATCCGGGCCTTGATCGCCTCAAGGATGGCGATGTCATGCTCGTGCCGATCGGTCGGCGAGGCGCCGGCATCCGTATGTCGATCCAGATGCCCGGCCAGAGCGGGACGGCTTCGTTCAAACTGGACACTAATGGTAGATCGCCGGCAGAAAACGCGATAGCTGAAGTGCACCTGTCGGTGGTCATCCCCTGGTAGTCTGACTCGCCTGCATGCTGCAGGCCCGGTTGGCAAGTGCGGCAAAATCCGCCAAAGACAACATCTCGGCGCGCAGCGAAGGATCAATTCCCAGTTTCATTATTTCACCGGCATCAAGTGTGTCGCGCAGCGCGTTACGCAGGGTTTTGCGGCGCTGCGAGAATGCCTGGCGTACCAGCTTCGTGAATACTGCCTCGTCGTCTATATTTACCGGCAGTTGATCGAAGGGCTGCAGCCGTACAAACGCGGATTCAACGCGTGGTGGCGGGTTGAATGCGCCGGGACCTATGGTGAACAGGGCGCTAACCCGGCAGCGGTATTGCAGCATGACTGACAGACGACCATATTGTCTCGACCCCGGGCTTGCCGCCATTCTTTCCACGACTTCCTTCTGCAGCATGAAATGCATGTCCTTGATGCAGTCATGTTGCTCAAGCAAATGAAACAGGATTGGTGTCGAGATGTTGTAGGGCAGGTTGCCGACGATGCGCAGCGGCTGAGTGGTAGCCAGTTCACAGAAGTCAAAACGAAGTGCATCGACATTATGCACGTTTAGCGTGCCGATATTGCTGCAACGGGCCTTCAGTGGTTCGATCAGATCCCGGTCAAGCTCGATCACGGTGAGCGCTCCGGCTGCCTCCAGCAGCGGCAGGGTAATGGCGCCCTGGCCAGGGCCGATTTCAACCAGGTTCTCATCCCGATGTGGCGCGATTGCCGTGATGATTTTTTCGATCACGCAGGGATCATGCAGGAAATTCTGGCCGAACCTTTTCCTTGGCCGGTGACTCAAGGGGTTATCCTGTTGTTGCGCTGAGTTTTCAGGGCGTTAGAAATGTTCATGGGGGAATTATCCACTGAAACCAACGGGATAGAAACAGTGGTGGCGCGATATGCAGTCGCATCTAAAATCGCAACGGTGAGTTATGGATGAATTCTGAATTCCACGCCAATAAAGCAGGGAAAATCAGATAGCGACAGGCTGGAAGCTGGTCGATAACCGTTACGCTTGCTATGTTGACGTTCAGAACGATTCTGCATGGATGCGATCATGTTACCGTTGCCGGCTGGCAGGGAAGCCAGTTTGGATGCGGGTGCGTTTGTTTACGAACGCCACCGGCCTGAACAGAACCTTCTCTATCAGATCATTGAACAACACTACCCGGATTTCCTGTCGGCGATGGAAGCACAGGGCCGTCCGTTGCCAGGTTATGTGCAGGATGAGTTTGGCGCCTTTCTCCAATGTGGTCGCCTAGAAGATGGCTTTCTGCGGGTTCAGTGTGACGACTCTAAGCACAAACATCTGGTTGCCTTTAGCTGCAAACGGCGCGGTTTTTGCCCCAGCTGTGGTGCCCGGCGGATGGTGGAGAGGGCGGCTCTTCTGGTGGATGACGTATTCCCTCGCGAGCCCATCCGTCAGTGGGTACTGAGTTTTCCGTTTCAGTTGCGTTTCTTGTTCGCCAGCCATCCGGAGCTGATGGGTAGGGTGCTGGGTATAGTTTACCGCACCCTACAAGCTGGAACGGCTGTGCCGGTATATTGCGCGGCCTGCTGTGTCGGAGGAACGTCTGTCGCTGTTGGATGATGGGCAGATCCGTTACGAACTGAAGACGCCGTACCGCGACGGCACGACCCACGTAATCTTCGAACCACTCGACTTCCCAGCCCGCTTGGCGGCGCTGGTTTCCAAGCAGCGGGTGAATCTCACCCGCTTCCATGGGGTGTTTGCACCCAATAGCAAACACCGCATCAAGACCACGCCAGCGAAGCGAGGCAAGGGCCGCAAACGGCCTTCTGACGAGGAAGGGCAGAGCTCATCACCCGCAGCGCACCGGGTAGCGATGACCTGGGCAAAGCGGCTCAAAAGGGTCTTCAATATTGACATCGAGACCTGTCCCAAGTGCGGTGGTGCGGTCAAGATCATCGCCTGTATCGAAGACCCGGTGGTCATTGACAAGATCCTCTCACATCTCGATACCAAGGCCGCATCGACTGACCCGGTGGTGGTGCAGCAACCACGGGCGCCGCCGCTAGCGAGTCTGTTCGACTGATTTCGCTACCCCTCAAGGATTCGAATAACTGCTTCCATCACCATGGAAGGGCTCATTTGGTCCACCGGCCGGAAAACCCCGGTTTCCTCTGTGCAACGGCAGTGGATTTCGCCAAAAAACGACTGTGAACCCGTTTTTCATGTACCTACCGCGTGTTACTCGGGCGAATTCGGTACTTCTCGACTCTTGGAAAAGGGCGGTTTATGCTACTTATACTCAGCTGGCATTTGGACCATTGTTGCTGATTGCCCAAGATCAAATACCCCTGCTAATTATGTAGCCTTGTCAGCTCAAGAATTCGATAATGTTCCAACTGGAACAACACAAACAACGACTCACACATAGCCAGCCGCAATGCGCACAAACCTCCGCCTGACAATTTCACTGCTCGTCCTGCTGCCCTTGCTGGTTATGGCCGACGACAAACCCATTGCACCCGAGCATATCGATGGCGTCTCCATCGTCACCGCGGAACAGGCGATCGAGCTGATTCTCGAGCACGACAACATGCCCATCATCGATTCACGCAAAAAAGCTGAATACCTCAAGGGCCATATCGAGGGCGCTGTCAGCCTGCTCGACACCGAGATGACACAGGCCGACATGCTGGCAGTCGCGCCGGACAAGGACGCCCGCATCCTGTTCTACTGCAACGGTGTGCGCTGCATGCGCAGCAGCAATGCCCTGCGCAAGGCGCAGGAATGGGGCTATAGCGAGCTGTACTGGTTCCGCGGCGGCTGGAAGGAATGGTCTGACAAGCGCCTGCCCGTGGTCACAAAATAATCTCAAATCCGTGACGCCGGTTGCCGGCATTGCGTAAAATGCCCAGCGATGCAAATCGAGCGCCTGTCCATAAAATCAGCCACCGTCACGATATTCCTCATGCTCGGTATCGTCGCCATCATGCTGTCGCTGTTGGCCGGTAACTATTTCCTTAAATCAGCGCTGAATGCCCAGCTCAAAAGCCTGTCACGCGTGATCGAGGTCGCCAGTGGCGAAATGCAGCAGGGTATCCGCGAGCACAGTTTCGATCTCGGCATGAAACTGGCGCACAACGACAAGCTCATCCGCGCCTTCCAGGTGGCACGACAGGATGGCGACAGCACACAACTCGCGGCCTTGCTCGATGACCCTTTCATCAATGGCTTCGTCGGCTTCTCCCGCATCAACCTGGTCAAACTCAGGGTGTACGATCCGGACCTCGCCCTGGTGGGCCAGAGCAATGTTGGTCCCGGCGACCTGGCATCGCGGCTGCCGGCCTGGCTGGCACAGGGTATTCGTCAGCGCCCCGCCAGCGATCGCCTCAAGGGCATCGATGCCCTGTGGTTGTCGAGCACCAGGCCGCTGTTCTCCGCCGTGATCCCGCTCGGTGGTCTGCGCCCGGTGGGTTACCTGGAAGTGGTGGTCGACCCGGCGTTCAATCTCGCCGATATCACGGACATCACGCGCATGCCGGTCAGTATCTACAGCATGGACGGCGAGCTGGTGCAGGCGGTCGATATCGACCACGATGCCGAGTACCTGCCGGTGGAATACCTGCTGCAGTCCTCTGCCGGTGAACCCGCGTTCCGTATCGTCGGCCTGGAAGACGTTGCTGAACTCAGTGCTGACATGGCACGCATCAAGAGCGTCACGATTACGGTGTTCCTGCTACTGGCTTTCTCCACCCTGCTGCTGGCCTTGTGGCTGTTCAATCGCTTCATGCTGTCACCACTCAGCGCCATGGCTCGCACCATGCGGATGATGGCAACCGGCAAACTCGACCTGCAGGTGGAAGAACGCGCCTTGCGCGAACTGCACGAGCTCGCCGAAACTTTCAACAGCATGGCCAGCCAGGTGCGTCTGCGAACCCGTGACCTGGAACGGCTGCTCGATCTCGATGATAACGCCATCCTGTGCTTCGACCACGATGGTGAAGTGGTGTATTACAACCGCGCGGCGACAAGCCTGTTCGGCTACCCCGGCGATGACCTGACCGACCTCGACTTCGACGACCTGTTCGTCGACAAGCTGCCAGCCTTGCTGGAAAACCAGCTGGGCGCTGCCGGCGTGCATGACAAGCAGCAAATGGTGCTCAACTGCCGCCACCAGCAAGGCCACAACTTTCGCAGTGATGCCGTGATCTACTCGCTGGATGTGCTCGGTCAGCCGAGACACGCCATTGCTTTCAACAAGACAGCCGATGACACGGCAGCGCTCACAGAGCACGGCGAGCACCGCTTGCAAGCTGTCGAACAGACGCTCAGCAACCTGCTGGAACTGGCCAAAAACAACCCGACACTATTGCCCGGCATGACTGATGTCCCCCTGAATGCTGGCCAACCGGCACCCGACAAGGCGCAGATTCGCGAGCAGGCCGTGAGCGTGATGACGCTGGCGCTGGCCTGCTGGGAGCACGAGATGGGCAAGTCCAAGCTGGAGCTGGCCGAGCAGAGCGGTATCTGGCCGGTATACATCGACAAGTCCACGCCCACCACGCGCACGCTGGACAAGTACCTCAACCTCGACAACTGCCCGAAGAACCCGCGCAGCAAGCGTGTCATCGATACCGCCGAGTTCGTGCTGCGCATGTCACCCGATACCGGCAGCGAGTTCTGCAGCCGACTGCACACCGCGCTGGAACGCTTCCGCGAACTGTTATCCGGCGTCAAATCAGCCGACAACGCTGCTGCCGGGGCGGCTGCAAGCTGACGCTTATGCGCTCCCGGGCGGCTCCCCGGCGCTGACTATAAATCATGCAAGCCAATGATAATAAACAATAAATCCAGTCTGCCTTTTTTGTTTGTATGGATTTGAACGAAAACGAACGAACAAAACACTGGAGTCGTTAAAACCCCCTGCCTTATCCTCTGATGCCACAGTCAGGTCAACACCTGGGTGCATGGGCCGTGGTATTGCCCTCTATTAGTGAACACTGATTTATCAGCAGCATCTCCGGCAACGTGGCCAGGAGATGGGAGTCAACAAAAATGAAACACAAGCTCACCCAGCTATTCGGCGCTGCCTCCGCAGCATTCATCCTCGCCTTCAGCCAGGCAGCCCTGGCAACCGACGGCGGCCGTACCACCGCGACCGGCCCCGGTGACGACGGCATCGAAGTTATCGCCGGTACCGGCTACACCCACACGGTGTTCGACAGCGCCGAGAAAAAGTGCCAGAACTGTCACAACGACCTCTATGACACCTGGAAAAAGTCCATGCACGCACAGTCCTGGGTGGACCCGCTGTTCCAGGTCAAATACCAGGATTTCCTGAGGTTGCAGGTCAGCAAAATCGGCGCCACAGGGCCGACAGGCACCTATAAGGAAAGCACAATCCAGAAATCAAGCCAGGTATGCATCAAGTGCCACGCCCCGAATGCATACTATTCCGGCGACTATGAAGTCGTCCTCACTGAGGTCGGCGACCAGAATGTGGACCCGAATGCCTTTGTCAACGCGAAGGCCCTGCAGGAAAACCCGGCGGGTAGCAGCCCGCCCTACAATCCCGCGAATCCGGCAACGGTCGTATCCATGGCCAAGACCGGCAAGGTCTATACCGTCAGTTACCACATCGGCAACGGCCATAACCGCGAGGGTGTCAACTGCGCTTACTGCCATAGCGTGGAAACCGTTCGCATGATGAACGATATCGACGGCGACCTCGGCCAGTACACGCTCAAAGGCCCGATCAAGATGGGCCCGATCGGACCGATCGTGCGCAACCCCGGCGACACCCTGCAGTTCAGCCCGTTCGCGGACGAACCCGACATGAATGCTTTCTTCGCGCTGATCGGCCCGGAGAAGTACAACGACTACGGTAACACGCCGAAGGAAGCGCATGACTTCGACATGAACAAGATGGCCGATGGTCGTCACACGATCAAGAGCGTCGCTACCGGTTGTGAAACCGAGGATGAAGACGGCAACTGCACCAGCGGTTATTACACCGGTGGCCCGTTCTACGGCCCGTTCGGCGTTACCGGCAAGAAAAACGACCGTGACGACGATCTCTCCGATCGCGAAGCACTCGTGAGCGAGGCCTTCAAGCACGCCGTCGAAGTCGCGGACGGCGACAAGTTCGAATCCAAACACCACTTCGCCGCCTATGGCAAGGCGCTGTGCCTGTCCTGCCACCAGCGTTCCTCGCTGATGCTCAATCCGGAATCCAACGGTGAGCCCGGCGTGCAGGCCACGGGCGACAATCCTGACCAGTTCCTCGAGCTGTGCAGCACCTGGACCGCGATGAGCGACGGTGTCGGCAATAACTTCGAAGATACGGCTACCTCGCCGAAGTGCCAGCGTTGCCACATGGAACCGCTGGAAAAAGTCACGGACAAGGACGGCGTGGTGAAAGATGCCGTTGTGCTGCATCAGTGGGACCAGCCTGATAAATTGTTCACACTCGCCGACGAGCCCGACCTGACCAAACACTTCCTGCCACCCTCGGATGGTGGTTCGGTCGGCCCGGTGGCTGAAGGCTACCTGAACAACCATGCCTTCATGGGTGCCAACACCAAGGACTTCAAAACGGTCAAGATCAAGACCGGTTTCGAAGCGGATGTGACTGCCAAGCTGAACAAGCGCAAAAAACTGCTGAAAGTGAAGACAACTCTGCAGAACAAGACGGGGCACATGTTCCCGGGTGCGCACCCGATACGTCGCGTGCTGACCCGCCTCATCGTGACCGATGATGATGGTAACAGGGTGCCGTTCAAACAGGCCAAGGGCCAGTCCCGGTACAAGGACATCACCAACCAGCTCGCTCTGCTCGAAGGCAATGTCATCAAGGAAGGTTACGACACAGTCGATGTCGCCTATGACAAGCATGCCAATGTCGTTATCCAGGGCTACACACCGGATTTCAAGGGCAAGAAGCATGTCAAGAGCCAGTACATGGATGGCACGGTGGTTGACTGGGTGTCGCCGGATGGCACGGTTACTGATAGTGAGCCGGTTTGTACTGCATACGATCAGGGGGAATGTACCAACTGGGCGATCAAGGGCATGACAACGGTTAAGAAGATTACCGAGACCGATGATGCTGACATGTTCACCCGTATCTACGGCCGCGAGACCGGCAAGCGGGCACCGGACGGTACGCATGTCGTGCGCCCAGGTTTCGATTCGAATATCGCCAGCGACAATCGTCTCAAGCCGAATGAAGGGGAGATATACAGTCTCAAGTACAAGACCAAAAAAGTCGCCTTCCCGCTGACAGTGGAATACAGGGTCTACTTCCTGAAGAAGGGGGCCAACGGCAAGTTCCCGACCGGCCCGGACGGGTTCTACGAATCCAGCGGCGCATTCAATGATCCGGCGAAGAAGAAAAAATTGGCGATCTTCCAGGTGTACAGCAAGAAAATGACGATCGAATAGGACTCGTCTTCAGACCATGACTGCTGACAATATTGGGCCCTCCACCGCAAGGTGGGGGGCTTTTTTATTTCGCGACTGATGTCGCTGCTACAACTGCTTACGGGCTTTGCCGACTAACAAAGGGTCAGCCCCTTTTGTAAACACGTGGTCCGCCCCGGTTTCGATTCCAACATCGCTACCGACCATATCATCCATAAAGCCGGGTTTACCAAGTCAGCCGCCCATACCGGGGCGGTTACTCTGATACAGAGATTCGGGTCGGCTTTGAATCTCAATGTCCATTTTCACATCCTCGCGCTTGATGGGGTCTATGCCGAGGACGCCTACGGCAAGATGCGCTTTTACCGCATCAAGGCGCCCACGGCCGACGAACTGGCGCTGCTGACGCAGCGGATCAGCCAACGGGTGGCGAAGTTCCTGGAACGCCGGGGTTTTCTGGAACGGGACGAACGCACCGACGAAGCAATCTCTGTCCTGGAAAAAGACAACAAAGCAAATCCAAATAGCATCGCCATCAACCAGACAC
>JBATIF010000167.1:0-14404 GCA_049667605.1 Gammaproteobacteria bacterium | reverse complement strand
GGACTACATGGCGGCAGCCCGTGACCTGGATGTCACTGCAACGCCAACTATTTTTTTCAGTGAGAAGACCCGCCTCAGTGGTGCATTGCCCTACGAGGCATTCCTGCAGGCCGCCCGGGTGGGTGCCAGTGAACAGCAGGCCACAACATCAGAATCCTGATCCATGGATGCTCGCTCGAATGAAAACCCCTGCATGCGCGCCGACAAATGGTTGTGGGCGGCGCGTTTTTATAAAACCCGCCCGCTGGCATCGGCGGCGATCAATGGTGGCCTGGTTCACGTCAACGGCGAACGGACCAAGCCTGCAAAGCAGCTCGGCATCGGTGATGCGCTGACCATACAGAAAGGGCCCTATACCTTTTCCATCGTCGTTCTGCAGCTTGCCAAACAACGTCGCCCGGCGGTGGAGGCGCGCGCGCTCTATACTGAATCCGAGGAAAGCCGGCGCATTCGGCATGATCTTTATGAGCGAAATAAACTTGAAGGTGCGGGGCAGAAGAGTCGCCGTCCTGATAAAAAGGCGCGTCGGCAGATTCGCCAGTTCAAGCAGCAATAACTGCTGATGAACAAGCCGGTAACGCCACTGCTGACAGTCGATATCATTATCGAAATGAGCGATCGGCCGGCCTGCCCCATTGTGTTGATCGAGCGCAGGCATCCGCCGCATGGCTGGGCCCTGCCGGGCGGATTCGTTGATGTTGGCGAATCCCTCGAAAGCGCGGCGATCCGTGAGGCGCGGGAAGAAACCTGTCTGGATGTCACGTTAATTCGCTTGCTGGGTAATTATTCCGCTCCAGGCCGCGATCCCAGGGGGCATACAGCCAGTGCTGTATACATCGCCACGGCGCAGGGTGAGCCCGTTGCTGCTGATGATGCTGCCAATCTGCAGCTGGCAAGTCCGCGTGAATTACCGCCGCTGGTGTTTGATCATGCGCTGATCCTGGCGGATTACCTTGCTTACCTGGATACCGGCAAGCTCACCCCCCTGCGTAAGTAATATTTTTTACACCTGGACCTTCTCATTTTTGTATTACAGTTGACCATGAATGCAGTCTTTACAACAGCTATAGTCACAATTTATTAGCGTGGGGGTAAGTCAGAATGGCTGAAATAAATCACCAGGTCGGCATTGCAGGGTCTGCAGAAGCGATCTACAGCGCCTTGACGACAGACGACGGTCTCGCGGGCTGGTGGACCGGCGATACAAGCGGGGCCGGTGGGGTCGGCTCGATTATCAGGTTCCGCTTTAACGGCGGCGGCCCGGATTTTGAAGTGGCTGAACTGCAGCCCGGACGGCTGGTGCGCTGGAAGCACAGTGGTGAGATGCCCGACCAGTGGATGGGTACTGAAGTGATATTTCTGTTGCAGCCTGGTGAGCGGCAGACCTTTGTCCGTTTTACACACGCCGACTGGAAGAAAGCATCGGACTTCATGGCACATTGCAGTACCAAGTGGGCAGTTTTTCTGCTGAGTCTCAAGGATCTTGTTGAAACCGGCAGCGGCAGGCCTTTTCCGAACGATATCCATATCGATCATTCCGAATAGACGGCGCCTCGTACAGTGCATCCTGCAATTGTTCAAGGTCGAGGCTCTTCCCCTGATTGAGTGGGTAACACATCAATTCAGACGAGACACATTCCTTCTGATGGCAAGGTTGTTGGCCGAATGACCGGCCCTACTATACCCACTCGATTCGGGGAAGAGCCAGGGTCGGTATACCCGTTATCACGTTTATCAAGAGGTTCCGCATTAGACAGGTGGGATGTCCGCCCGCGCTTGCTGATTTTTGATGCTAAAGCCAGTAAGATTCTTTCACTGTTTCATGAATAGACGACCCAACTGAAGGTACATTTATGCGTCCAGCCCAGTTATTAACCGTGCTTGAACGAGAATTCCAGGCGGCCTTGCACGGCCAGCATACACCGGTCATGTTGTGGGGCCCGCCGGGCGTGGGTAAGTCGCAGATGGTTGCGCAGGTTGCCGAGCGGCATGGCATGCCGATGATCGATATCCGTCTGTCGCAGATGGAGCCGAGTGACTTGCGCGGTATTCCGTTCCGCGTCGATGACCAGGTGGAGTGGGCGGTACCCTCGATGCTGCCGGATAGAGAACGACACGGCAACCAGGGCATCCTGTTTCTCGACGAGATTACGTCTGTCCCGCCGAGTGTTTCGGCGGCGGCCTATCAGTTGATACTCGACCGCCGCCTCGGTGCCTATGAAGTGCCGGATGGCTGGGCGATCTTTGCCGCAGGCAACCGCCAGGGCGACCGCGGCGTGACCTATACCATGCCGGCACCACTGGCGAACCGCTTTTCACATTTCGATGTCGATGTGAACCTCGATGACTGGGTGGCATGGGCCTATGCCAGTGACATTGACGAACGCCTGATTGGATTTCTGCGCTTTCGTCCGGATTTGCTTTTCGAGTTCGACCCGGCGCATAACCCGGTTGCATTTCCGTCACCGCGCTCATGGGAATTTGCACACCGTGCCCTGCAAAAGTTCGGTGATCTGCCGGACCTGCTGACGGGTGCCCTGCAGGCCTGCGTGGGTCCGGCGGCCGGCATTGAACTGTCCGCCTTTGTCGAGAATCTTGAAAAACTGCCTGATATCGATGCCATCATGCGCGGTGAAAAGGTCAGGGTGCCGAAGGAAACCGATTTGCAGTATGCCGTTGCAGCGGCACTGGTGGGTCGGGCAATCCGCGCACGCAAGGAACGCAATGCTGACGAGCAGTATGGTCATATCCTCAACTTTGCCGGCAGTTTCTCGCAGCGTGAAATGGGCGTGATGCTGGTTTCGGATATGTATCGCGCGATTGGCCAGGACATCTTCAGCGTGCCGCAGTTTTCCAGGTGGGCGAATATTGTCGCGGACGTGATGCTGTACGACGCTTGATTTACTGCAAATAGCGTAAAGACTGTCTGTATTAACCTGGTAATTTCTCGCGCAAAGCCGCAAAGACGCCAAGAAAAAACATCTGCCACAGAGATCACAGAGTACACAGAGGATTCAATATTAGATCTTGTTCCAGCTATCTTTGCGCCTTTGCGGCTTTGCGCGAGACGATTTCTTTCAAAAGTAAATCAGCAGAAACAATAGTCGAGAAGCAGTAATGTCAGATGAAATCGAAACCAAGTTGTCAGCCGCACGCACCCGGCTGATTCTCGACCGGCCGTTTCTGGGCGCCCTGGTGCTGCGGATGCCGATGAAGGTGGCGGACCCGAAGTGGTGTGCAACCATCGGTACCGACGCGCGTGCCTTTTACTACAATCCTGAATATATCGACAGCCTCACGGTTGAGCAGACACAGTTTGCGCTGGCTCACGAGGTGCTGCATTGCGCCCTGTCGCATTTCTCCCGGCGTGAACACCGCGACAGGAGCCGCTGGGATATTGCCTGCGACCTGGCCATCAATCCGATCCTCGTCAAGGAGGGCATGACGGCCGTGCCCGGTGCGCTTTATAACATTGGTTACGAAGGCATGATGGCCGAGGAAATCTACCCGCTCGTCGAGGACAACAGTGAAGATCAGCCGCATGATCAGCATCTCTACGGCAAGGAATCGGGCTCAGGTTCAAGCAGTAGTGATGCTGGCAAACCCTCAGGCTCCAGCAGTGAGCCTGCTGAAACGGGCGAAGGCAGCGGTGCAGGCACGGGGGTTGCCGGCAAACCGTCAGGCTCCAGCGGTGAGCCTGCTGAAACGGGCTCAGGTTCAAGTTCAAGCAGTAGTGACCCCGGCAAACCGTCAGGCTCCAGCGGTGAGCCTGCTGAAACGGGCGAAGGCAGCGGTGCGGGCACGGAGGTTGCCGGCATTACTCCACCGGACGCGCTGGGTGAGGCGGAAAAGGAACAGCTCTCCGTGCAGTGGCGGCAACGGCTGGCGGGTGCCGCACAACAGGCGATGCAGGCGGGCAAGTTGACGGGGTCGCTGCGGCTGCTGGTCGATCACCTGCTGCAACCGCAACTCCCGTGGCGCATGTTGCTGGCGCGTTACATGACGGCCGCCAGCCGCGATGATTACAGCTATATGCGCCCCTCGAGGCGCGAAGGCGAGGCGATCTTTCCCAGCCTGCGCAGTATGCAGACGGATATCGTCGTGGTGCTGGATACCAGCGGCTCGATCAAGGCCGCTGAAATGCAGGAATTCGTATCCGAACTGGATGCCATCAAGGGACAGGTGCGCGCACGGATTACCCTGCTGGCCTGCGATGCGGAACTGGCGGCCGACGGGCCCTGGATCTTTGAGCCGTGGGAAGAATTCAGCTTGCCGGGCACGATTCGTGGCGGTGGCGGTACCCGCTTCAGCCCGCCATTCGACTGGGTCGAGCGTGAGCAGCAAAACCCGGATCTGCTGGTTTATTTCACCGATGCCGAGGGTCAATTCCCGCCCCGGGAGCCGCGCTTCCCGGTGATCTGGCTGGTAAAAGGCCGCGGCAAGGTGCCCTGGGGCCAGCGTATTCAGTTGAACTAGGTGCTTGCCCGCGACCGATCCGTCTATACCCCGGCAGGCCCCGTGCTTTTATAAATTCACTCCATCCCCCCATACATATCTCCAGGTGGCTATTCCGCTGTGGGACGCGGATAATGGCTGCCTTTCAAAACACCTATGAAGATCGAGGAGAACGATTATGCGGGTTATTTTGTTGGGTGGTCCGGGCGCCGGTAAGGGTACGCAAGCCACTTTCATTAAGGAAAAATACGATATTCCACAGATTTCAACCGGCGATATGCTGCGCGCAGCAGTCAAGGCCGGCACACCGATGGGTGTAGCAGCGAAAAAGGTAATGGATGCCGGCGGACTGGTTTCAGATGAGATAATCCTGGGGCTGATCGATGAACGCCTCAAGCAGGACGATTGTGCCAAGGGTTACCTGTTTGACGGGTTTCCGCGCACCCTGGCACAGGCCGATGCCCTCAAGGATAAAGGCATCACTATCGACGCGGTCGTCGAGATCGATGTCGATGATAACGAGATTATCAAGCGTATGAGTGGACGCCGCGCACACCTGGCCTCGGGTCGAACCTATCACGTGGTTTTCAATCCACCGAAGGAGGAAGGCAAGGACGATATAACCGGTGAGCCGCTTGTTCAGCGTGATGATGACAAGGAGGATACCGTGCGTGCACGCCTGGGTGTCTACCACGACCAGACAGAACCGTTGATCGATTACTACACCAGATGGTCTGCAAGCGGTGAGGCAGGTGCGCCTGCCTACATTAAAATCAACGGTATCGGCAAGGTCGAAGAGATTCGCGATGCCATTTTTGCCGGCCTCGGTTGAGCGGAGCGACTGACCTCCCGCATAAAGGCCGGCATTGCCGGCCTTTTTTTAGCCCGGGGCGGAGCAAGATTGCGCTGCATTTAGTGCCCTAATACCTAAGTACGACTACCAGCAGACCGGGATTTGCTGTTACACTTTCAATCGTCAAATAAGTGACGTATTACGCAGCTGATTCAGTGCCGCTTGATAGGTTTAACTTACAGATAAACAGGGTGTTATCAGCTGTTGCAGACGGCTTAGTGGCGCGACGAGTCGTATCTATCAGATAACCTAATGTTTTATATAATAAATATGGTTCCCGCGCAGGCTGTATCTAAATGCCCTGCTGGTGATGCCAACAGGGCCGGCACCCCCGGTCAATGGCAAGGGGATAGCAGGAGTAAATCGTAACGTGGCAGAGATGGACAGACCCGAGGAAATCGACCCCAGTGGCGTGCGCAAGTTGCTGCGGCTGGTTGAACCCCTGCGCCGCTCGCCCGCGGGGAATGTCATATTCTGCCAGGTTGAGGGCATGCTGGATGACATTGCAACCACCCACCTCAGGGTGGAAATTGCCTACTCCGGTTTTGTCAGTGTTCTGCTGAATGCCTTCCTGTCCAGGCTTGCACCCGGTTCCTCGCGCTACATCCAGGTCAAATTGTTGCAGGCTCGCCTGCAGCCGCCACTGACGCCCAGCGAGTTGCATACCCTGAGCGAGTTTGTCGAGCAATGCGCTGAGCAGATTCACGACAGCAAAGATCTCGACACCTCGTACCTGGAAAACGCCGTCAGCCCGCTGCTGGCTGCTTTCGGGATTGATGCAATTCCTGAAGTCGTGGCACCTCACGAAGAAGTAGAGGTGTTCCATGATGAGGCCGCAGCCGTCGTCGATGACGATCATGCGGAGGTTGATGTACTGGCGCCGGAGTCGGGGGATGCGCAGGAGGGTGGCCCTTACGACGAAATCAGCGAGGACGTTCCGGCAGGACAGGACCTCAATGCACTGCACCGCAGCCAGCTGGAAGCGCGCAGGGATGACATTCAGAAGCTGCAGGCAACCCTCGGCCAGCAAGTGCAGGAGACGATTTCCCAGAATGAAGGTTTTGGTGTGATCCTGGAATCTGCATTGAGCGACCTTCGTCAGGCCGAGGATGTAACCGAGCTGGAAGATCTGCGCTGGACCCTGGTTCGCGAGATCGAGAAATTAATGCAGGAACATGGCGAGATTGCGGACAAGCTCGACAGTACCCATCACTACCTGCAGCTGGTCGAATCCGACAGTCGCGAATTAAGCGACGAATTGACGCGGGTGCGATTGCTCAGTTTAACCGATGAATTAACCGGCCTGCCGAACCGGCGTGCTTTCATGCGTCGTCTCGAGGACGAAGTTGCGCGTGTCCAGCGCTATGGTTTTCCCATGTCCTTTGTGCTGATCGACCTGGATCACTTCAAGGAAATCAATGACAAGTACGGGCATGCAGCCGGTGATGAGGTGCTCAGGGTCTATTCCAAGAATATCCTGTCTATCTTTCGCCACCATGACATGGTTGCGCGCTACGGCGGCGAGGAGTTCTCCGTGTTGCTGCCGAATACCGACGCGGACGGTGCCGTACGCGCGCTGAATAAAGTCAGGCGGCGGGCCAATGAAACCCGCTGGCAGACGAATGGTACGGTCGCCAACGTGCCGACATTTTCCGCCGGTGTATCACTCTACAAGCCCGGTGAATCCGCCGCTGCGTTCATCGAGCGCGCGGACAAGGCCCTCTACCGTGCCAAGCGCCTTGGCCGTAACCGGATTGAACTGGATGTCACCTATACAAGCGAGCCTGCTGACGACGGGCCGCGCCGGCGCAGCACCGATAGCTGAATTTTCATAGCGGCCGGTGTGTCGGCCCCGGGCCATTAGCCTGTATAATCAGCGCTCGCTGTTATTACGGGATATTCTCTTCATGGCAATCATCAATCTCACCAAAGACACTTTCGAAGCTGCTATTACCGGCAATGAAATGATTTTGCTGGATTTCTGGGCGCCCTGGTGTGGCCCCTGCCGTCAGTTTGCACCCGTGTTCGAGTCATTATCCGAAACGCATCCGGATATTGTTTTTGCCAAGGTCAATACCGAGGAGGAGCAGGAACTGGCCGGCTTATTCCAGATTCGCTCCATACCGACACTGATGGTTTTCCGGCAGCAAATTATCGTCTTTTCTCAGCCGGGTGCCATGGCGCCTGCAGGCCTCGAGTCGGTGCTGGAAAAGGTCGCTGAACTGGATATGGACGAGGTACGCAGCCAAATAGCCGAGCAGGAAAAGGCGCAGGAGGATGCGGCAACATGAAAAACATGACGATCATCGCGATATGCCTGGTGATCTGGGCAGCAGCTGCCGCGGCAGACTCGGAGCCGCGTTATAACCAGGTGCACCTGCAGTCAGAGCAGAGCGAGTCGGTCAGTAATGACACCATGCACGTCAGCCTTGGCACCTATGCCGAGCATCGCGACGCTGCAGAGCTGGCCCGCCAGATCAACAAGGACATGGAATGGGCGCTTGCCAGGGCGAAGCAGGTCAAAGACGTCAAGGTCAGCACCGGCAGTTACCAGACCTGGCCGATAACCAGCAACAAGGTCACCACCGGTTGGCGCGGCCAGCAAAGCCTGGAACTGGAAAGCAGGGACACCGCAACTCTTGCACGGCTTGCAGGTGAGTTGCAGGAGCGGCTGCAAATCAAGTCGATGAATTTTTCCGTCTCCGATGACAAGCGCCGGGCTGTTGAAAACCGCTTGATCGGGACGGCGCTGGATGCCTTCAAGGAGCGTGCCCGCATCGTCGGCGATAACCTCAAGGCGAACAGCTACCGTATCGTGGATATCAATATCGGAACCTCTGGACAAGCCCCGCCTGTGATCTACAAGGCAAGAATGGCCATGGCGATGGAAGCGGCTGATGCCGTATCCGTCGAGGGTGGAGAAAGCGATATTCGTGTAACGGTGAACGGCACTGTTGAATTACTGATTCCCTGAAGCGCGGCTGGCGCTGTTTTCCACCAGGTCAATCTCCCCGCAGAATTGACTGATTTCACGGCGGGCGGCATCCCTCAGCTTTAACGCTGCCTGCCAGCCTCTGCCCTCTGGCAGCAGCGGCGGACATATAATGACCCTGATGCGCCCGCGGCGCGGGAAAAAGTCACTGCCGCGCTGGATGGTTCGGGCGCCATTGATGGCAATCGGGATGACCGCGCGGTCCGATTCTGCGGCAGTCACAAAGGCGCCCAGGCGGAAGGGCCGCAACCCGGCGGTGACAGTAAAGGTGCCTTCGGGAAAGAACACTATATTCCGGCCGCTGCGTGATTTCTCGACGATGCGTGCGATGTCTCCGCTACTCCTGTTTGCATTGAAGCGTTCGACGAATTCGACGCCGAATCGCTGCAGCAGCACGCGTGCCGGCCATACCCCGGAAAGTTCACCCTTGACGATAAAGTGGACGGGAATATTCAGTGCGGCTGTGACAATGAAACCGTCGAGGTAGCTGGCGTGGTTGGCAACCAGTACATGCGATGTTGCCGGGTCGATATGTTCCAGCCCGCTGACCTCGAAGGGTGTGAAGCTGCAGCTGAACAGCAGGCGCGCACCGGTCTTCGCCAGTCGCTGGCGCCAGCTTTCCAGGGGGGCGAGCACAACTGCGAGCCAGGTGAGCAGGCCGAGCACGATAAAAACCGGCCAGACATAAATCGCGTAGAGCCATTCGCCAGGTGTATGCCCGGTATGTTGCGGGGCCGCAGCGGCAGTTTCACCGGTGACCAGTGAGCCCATCAGCAATTCACTCGCAGCAGGGGGGGCAGTCAATGGCTCGTCCGGGTGACTGATGGTTGCCTGGTTGCCGCTGGCATGTGCAACAATTGCCTGCATCAGGTCATTGGCCGTGGCTGCGCTGATGGCCGTGCTGTCATCGAGGTGTACGCCCAGCGATGACTCGATCCTGGCACATAACTCGACCCGCGCCATGCTGTCCAGCCCGAGCTCGCGTTCAAGCCGGGTATCCGCTGAAAAATGTACAGTCTCCCAGTCGGGATAGACTTCGCTGACCAGTGCCCGGATCAATGCCAGTAAAGAATCCATGTCCGGTAATTGGCGCATGTTTGTTCGGGTATATTCGTTCATGTGCGTGTTTATGCTACTGTAAACCTGTCATGAAGCATATTAAGCGTTCTGCCCGGCTGTATATAACCAAGCTGATGTTGCTGGGACTGTTACTGGCACCCGTATGGTATCTGTCCGCGGGCCCGCAAACTGCCGTGGTGCTGGATGTGCAGGGCGCGATTGGGCCTGCAACCGTCGACTATGTGCATCGGGGTTTCGACAAGGCGCGGCAGCAGGCCGCCGGCCTGGTAATTCTGCGCATGGATACTCCGGGCGGGCTCGACACGGCCATGCGCGACATCATCCAGGACATCCTCATTTCCCCGGTACCTGTCGTCAGCTACGTTGCACCCGGAGGAGCCCGTGCGGCCAGTGCCGGCACCTATATTCTCTATGCCAGTCACGTGGCCGCCATGACGCCGGGTACCAACCTGGGTGCGGCGACACCGGTTGAGATCGGCGCTGTACCGGATCCGAAGAAGTGGATGGACAAGGAGGAAGGGGCGGAAGATGCGGGCGGTGGGGGCGGGCAGGATGCGATGGAAAACAAGCGTATCAACGATGCGGTGGCCTATATCCGCGGCCTCGCGCAGATGCGTGGCCGAAATATCGAGTGGGCCGAGAAAGCGGTGAGCGAGGCCGCCAGCCTGCCGGCCTCTGATGCCCTTGAGATGAATGTCATCGATCTGCTTGCCGTGGACCTTGTGGACCTGCTGCGACAGTTACATGGGCGCAGCGTAAGCGTTTCCGGAATGGAACGGGTGCTCGATACCGATGGTATGCAGCTGCAGACCATCTCGCCGGACTGGCGCAACCGCCTGTTGGCGGTGATTACAGATCCGAATGTTGCCTACATCCTGATGCTGATCGGGATTTACGGCCTGTTCTTTGAATTTGCCAACCCCGGTTTCGTGTTACCGGGTGTGGCCGGTGCGATCAGCCTGATACTGGCCCTGTATGCCTTCCAGGTGCTGCCGGTCAACTACGCCGGGCTCGGCCTGCTTTCCCTCGGCATCATATTCATGTTGGCAGAGGCGTTCGTGCCAAGTTTTGGCGCGCTGGGTTTTGGCGGGGTGATCGCTTTCGTGGTCGGCTCGATTATTTTGTTCGACCAGGAGGGATCGGTCTACGCCGTGTCACTGCCCTTGATCTTCATGCTTTCCCTGTTAAGCGCCGGTTTCTTTCTGTTTATTGTCGGTGCCGCCATCAAGGCGCGCAACCGGCCGATCGTCAGCGGCCAGGAGCAGATGTTGTCGTCTATCGGTGTGGTGCTGGATGATTTCGAGGGCAACGGACTGGTGCGTATCCACGGAGAAGTATGGGGCGCCAGGTCCAGCGCGCCGTTACGCAAGGGTACCCGGGTGGAAGTCTCAGCCGTGGATGGCCTTGTCCTGCATGTTAAACCTGTAACCGGGGAGACCTGAAATGACACTACAAGCTATATTCGTCGGGCTGATAGTCCTGATCGCGCTGTTGCTCTATACCTTCCGCGTATTGCGAGAGTATGAACGCGGCGTGATCTTTACCCTGGGACGTTTCTGGAAGGTCAAGGGGCCCGGGCTGATCATTGTTATTCCTTTTATCCAGCAGATGGTCCGGGTTGAATTGCGCACCGTGGTGATGGATGTGCCGAGCCAGGATGTGATCTCGCGTGACAACGTATCGGTCAAGGTCAACGCCGTCCTCTATTTCCGCGTTATCGATCCGGAGAAGGCCATTATCCAGGTCGAGGACTTTCTTGCGGCCACCAGCCAGCTTGCGCAGACAACCCTGCGTTCAGTGCTTGGACAGCACGAACTTGACGACATGCTGGCCGAACGTGACAAGTTGAATGCGGATATCCGGGGCTTGCTTGACCAGCAGACGGATGCCTGGGGCATCAAGGTCGCGAATGTCGAGATCAAGCATGTTGATATCGACGAGAGCATGATCCGCGCCATCGCACGACAGGCAGAGGCCGAGCGTGAGCGGCGTGCGAAGGTGATCCATGCCGAGGGTGAAATGCAGGCGGCCGTGAAGCTTGTTGAGGCCGCGAAGATCCTCAACGAGGCGCCACAGTCGCTGCAGCTGCGTTACCTGCAAACCCTGACGGAGATTGCCGGGGACAAGAGTTCGACCATCGTTTTCCCGCTGCCGCTCGACAGTATCGGCAAGATGTTTGGCAAGTCATCCGACTGACATATCCCTGGTGGCCGGCAACCCACAAGCAGGCAGGCCCGCGTCACGCGCAGGGCTTGTGCCGGCCGACGTGCTGCAGGAAATCGAGCGATTTGTCGACGCCCTGTGGATGGAACGCGGGCTTAGTGAGAACACCCTGGCGGCCTACCGCAATGACCTGTCCGGCCTGGCGGTCTGGCTGACAGCAAAGGACCGGGGGCTGCTGGATGCCGGTCGCGGCGATTTGCTGGCCTATCTCTCCGAACGTGTCGGCGAGGGGGCCAGGCCGAGGACAACGGCACGGCTGCTGTCATCGATGCGTCGCTTCTACCGCTACCTGGTGCGTGAGGGCCGCTTGAAAACTGATCCCAGTGTGCGTATTGATACGCCGCGGATAGGCCGGCCATTACCGGATACCCTCAGTGAGCATGAAGTTGAAGTTCTGCTCGATTCCCCGGATGACAGCGACGCCATCGGCCTGCGCGATCGCGCCATGCTGGAGTTGTTATACGCATGCGGCCTGCGGGTTTCCGAGCTGGTTGGCCTGGCGACCGAGCAGGTTAACCTGCAGCAGGGGGTGGTACGGCTCATCGGCAAGGGCAACAAGGAGCGCCTTGTGCCACTGGGGGAGGAAGCCATCGACTGGCTGCAGCGTTATCTTGACGAAAGCCGGCTCGAACTGGCCGGCGCCGGCAGCGACCGGCACCTGTTTCTAACGCGCCGCGGCAAGGGCATGTCGCGTCAGGCATTCTGGTACCGCCTGCGTCACTATGCCCTGAAGTCGGGAGTCAGCAAGCCGTTATCGCCGCATACCCTGCGGCATGCCTTTGCGACGCATTTGCTGAATCATGGTGCAGATCTAAGGGTTGTACAAATGTTGCTCGGCCATAGTGACCTGTCAACAACACAGATATATACTCACGTGGCACGTGAGCGGCTGAAAGATCTGCATGCGCTACACCATCCACGCGGTTAGCTGTCACCCTTTCAATCTGCTGCCCGGTGACAGCTGACGTGAACTTCCCCCGGGGACCGGCTGTCCTACACCTGACAATCACATAAACAGTATGGAATTTATTATGCAAAAACGAATCATCAAGCTTTGCCTGTTTCTCATGACCGCGGCCATTGCCGGTTATGCCGTTGCAGGTGAAAGCAACCGCGCTGTCATCGAGAAATCACTGCACAGCCTGGCGCCTGGTTTCAAGGTTGACGGAGTTGCACCTTCGCCCATCGAGGGAATTTCGGAAGTCCTGGTAGGCCCGCAACTGTTTTACATGACTAATGACGGCAAGTATCTGTTCCAGGGTAGCCTGGTCGAAGTCGAGACACGCACAGACATCAGTGAAGCGCGTCGTAATTCCATCCGCCTGGATGCCGTTAATGCCGTGGGCGAAGACAACATGATTATTTTCCCGGCCAGCAAGTCCCGGCACACGATCACGGTGTTCACCGATATCGATTGTGGTTACTGCCGCAAACTGCACAAGGAGATCGATCAGTACAACGCGAACGGGATAACAGTGCGTTACCTGATGTATCCACGCAGTGGCATCAACACACCTTCCTACTACAAGGCCGTCTCGGTCTGGTGCGAAAAAGACCACAATATTGCGCTTACAGACTCCAAGGCCGGCAAGACGCTGCCAAGGGCCGAGTGCGAGAACCCGGTACAGGCGCACATGCAACTGGGTGAATTACTCGGTATCAAAGGTACACCGGCGATCGTGCTCGATGATGGCGAGTTGTTCCCCGGTTATGTGCCCGCCGTGAAGCTGGCCAGGGTGCTGGACGACAAGCCCTGAGGCGCTGCAGCGCCGCTTCCGCCGTCAGTGCAGCGCATTGAACAGGCGGCGCCGGTAGCTGTTGACCAGTTCGCCTTCATTACCAGGCATTTCAAAAACCGCCAGCAATCCCTTGCGCCCGGCATCGTCGCGGAAGCCGCGGTCGCGTTGCAGGATGCTCATGAATGCTTCCATGGCGTCCTCCAGCCTGTCTTCGAGGACATAGCGGCACGCAAGCTGATAGCGTGATTCCAGGTCATCCGCCTGTTCCCGGAGCTTGTTTTCAAGTTCTTCCGTGGGGGGTGCCGCCATTGCCATGCGGGTAAACTCGAGCAGGGACTGCAGGCGCACGGCCTTTGTTTCAGTGCGAACCGCGTGTGGCAGGCCGGCAAGCAATGTTTCGGCCTGATCCGTCAGTCCCGCCCTGATGCTCAGCTCGATGCTGTCGAGTGTCAGCAGGTGATTGTCCGGTTCGGCCTGTCGTGCCTCGCCTAGCAGTGCGAATGCCTCAGCGCTGCGCCCGTGTTCCCAGGCCTCCCGGGCCTTTTTGCGAATGGCGTCAGAGGCCCGTTCAACGTGGCGTTCCAGCAGTATGCGCATATCCGATTCCGTCTGTGCGCCGAGTACCTGTTCGACTATTTCGCCGTTTTTGTAGAGATGCATGGTCGGCAGGCTGCGAATATTGAAGCTGCTCGCCAGCTCGCGCTGCTCATCGGTGTTGACCTTGGCGAGTACGAAGCTGCCGTTGTAGTCGTCGACCAGTTTCTTCAGCATGGGCATCTGCATCTGGCAGGGGCCACACCAGTCCGCCCAGAAGTCGACCAGCACAGGCAGCGTGTGCGAGCGCTCGACCACCTCTGCTGTGAAGGTATCAGCCGTGACATTCGTAATGTTTTTCTGATCGTTCATGGTTACAGCCATTGTTTATTTTCGGTTGATTCCCGCTTACCCGGATCGCAATAATCTGTTGGAGCGCCTTGCAGGCGCTGGGTTTATTTTATGCGGGCTCTCGCGCCCGCCGGCGAGGTACTTTTCTTTGCTCCGCCAAAGAAAAGTACCCAAAAG
>JBATIF010000166.1:0-1608 GCA_049667605.1 Gammaproteobacteria bacterium | reverse complement strand
CTGCATTGCAACGCGGCCTGTCCCGATTACCTAACTCGTAACTTGATAGCAGGAGAAAAATTCATGGATCTTATGGAACCTGGTACACAATTACTGGCCGGCAAACTCGGTAGTGGCACGGACTCAGGGGCTGTCACTGCTGCTGGGCAGTCTGTTATCGGGTAGTGGCGGTTCATTACTCGACAGTGCCGGTGGCCTGCTGGGTATGGCGAAGAAATTTCTCTGACCAGGGAAGCTGATTTAGCGTACCCTGTTAAAAATGCCGCAGCGCAGACGAGAGGCGCTGCGGCCTGATCGAACGACAACCAACTTCATGACAGGCTGCTTTAATCAATCACAAAGGAAATCTTGGCATTCACCCTGTACCTGCTGATTTTCCCGTCTTCTATGATAGCCTGCATTTCCTGCACATACAGCGACTTGATATTACGCACCGACTTGGACGCTTCTTTGACGGCATTCTGTGCCGCCTCGTCCCATGACTTTTTCGATTCAGCAATAACCTCGATCACTTTAACCATGGACATCACAACACCTCCTGATTAGCAACACATGAAAAGAATACAAATCCCCGGGATTGCAGGGTACAAACTAAAAATCGAATTCCATACTCTGAAACACCTGCCCGGCATTGCGCTTTGCCAGGAACTCCGCAGTTGGCAGATGCATGTAGGGCGACTGGTCGATCTCGTAGGCATCCTGCAAGGTACCGCCATTCTCGATGACCTCGCCGATCTTCTCGCGCAGGTACACCAGGTAATCCCGGGTGTACTTTCTCACCGTCGCCATGTCGGTCGGCTCGCCATGTCCCGGTATCACCACGTCCGCACCGAGGGCTTCAAACTTGTTCCAGGTCTCGATCCAGGCCCTTGTATCGGTATGCTCGAACAACGGTAACATGCGCTGGTGAAACGCCATGTCACCCGAGATCACCAGCTTTTTGTCGGGCAGCCACACGATAATATCTCCCGGGCTGTGCGCCGGACCCAGATATAGCAGCTCGATGCGCTCGCCGCCCAGCTCGATGATCCTGCTATCGGTAAACGTTTCATCCGGCATCACGACTTCGGTCCCGGCGGCCTTCTCCTTTGCCCGCCCCTGCATCACTTCCAGCAGGGCAAACGATTGCTCCTCGATCTCGTGTGCCGCATCGGCGTGCGCAATCACCGTTACCCCCTGTTCGCGCCAGTAATTCGAACCCAGCATGGCATGGCCCTGGCCATTCTCCAGCACCACGTATTTCACCGGCTGGTCGGTGATCTGCCTGATCTCGTCATGCAACGCCTTTGCCAGCTGGTAATTGTCCCCGGCATTCACCACCAGTACACCCTCAGGAGTAACCACAAACGACAGGTTGTTGTTGTGCCCGGAATTCGCATAGGTCCCCGGCGCCGTCGCACCGATCGCGGACCACACCCCCGGCACCACTTCCCGCGGCCGGTCATAGAGCATCGAGTCCGGCGCCTTGTCGCTGTTATAAAGCGCCGTGCCGCTTAACGGCATGTCGTTATCCGCGCCGGCAACGGGTTTCGCGAGGTGCGCGCGCATAAATCGCACCGCCCGTTGCACGGCGTCTTTGGAAGCCAGGTCATCGGCAAACGTGCGCAC
>JBATIF010000165.1:0-4303 GCA_049667605.1 Gammaproteobacteria bacterium | reverse complement strand
TTTCAAACCTGGTTTTCAACGCAATCAAGCACACCCCGAACCAGGCGCAGGTGGTGGTAAGGTGGCAGGTGGATGCCACGGGCGCCCGCTTCAGTGTGACTGACAGCGGCGAAGGCATTGCCGCGCGCCACATCCCCCGCCTGACCGAGCGTCTGTATCGTGTCGATGCCAGTCATTCCAGGGACACCGGGGGCACCGGGCTCGGGCTGGCCATCGTCAAACACGTACTCGATCGCCACGAGGTCGAACTGGAAATTGTCAGCGAGGTGGGTGGCGGCAGCACCTTTACCTGCCACTTTCCGGCGGCGAGACTGATCCCGTGACGACGGATCGCCGTTTCCGGGAACCCGCTGCGTGCCTCCCGGCGATTCAGAGTGTTGCCGGCAGCTTCCTGATTACCCGCTTCAGGCCGTCATCGCTGACCCGTTTGAGCGCCTTCTCCGGCAGTATGCATTAAGTCCCGGATGTCACGCTTCGACGCAGCGCCGCCCTGTAGCACGTCCCGGAAATCTTTGGCGGCCCCCTTGAGCCCCTTGTACCGGCCTGGGGCCAGCGCCACCCTGAAACAGATGAATATCCTTGACGGGCTAACTATAACCCAGCGAAAAGCCGGCATTTTTGAGAAACTTGCGTTCCTTTTTCAAGTCTGCAGCCGTCAGTGAATGCTGCTCCAGCCAGTTTCCGGGAAACCTGAGCCTGATATCCGAATTGTCCACCCGGATAGATATATCCGAAACTTGCTCATCGGTCCTGCCACGGTGCAGCAGCACGGCAAGGCGCAATAAAACGCACAACCTCAGACCGGGCATTTGTGCCCGCTTGACCAGGCTCTCGAAACTATTGCTACGTAATTTCTGGCGGTGATTGAGCACTAGTGTTGCCAGCAATGATTGTTCGGTACGCGAAAAACCCGGCAAATCTGCATGCGTGAGGATATATGCGCCCCGCTTGTGATACGCGCCGTGTGAAATCTGCAGCCCAATCTCGTGCATCTGTGCCGCCCACTTGAGAATCAACTTGTTCTCTCCGATCAACTTCCAGTCTGTTTCCACCTGTTCAAACAGTGACATGGCTGTGCGCATCACATTCTCAGCATGCCTGTTATCCATGTTCCAGCGATTAAGCGCTGACTGCACAGTCGCTTCACGCGTGTCCTTGTGTTGAATACGCCCCACCAGGTCGTACAGCAGTCCCTCCCGCAACGCCTGTTCCGATACCCGCATCTGCTCGATGCCAAGGGTTTCAAATACGGCTATGAGCACTGCCAGACCACCCGGAATAACCGGTGCACGATCATCTTTCAGACCCTCCAGCCTGAGTTTGTCGATATGACCCTGCTTGATCATCTTGCTGTGCATTTTATAGAGCGAGTCAAGGGTTATACCGGTATCACACCAGCCTTCCGCCTGCGCAATGTTCCTGATGGCCTTGATCGTACCCGAACAGCCGACGGCTTCTTCCCACCTGTCTTTACCAGCCCTGAAATCGTTGGCGACCGGGTAAAATTTCAGTTCGGCATTGATAATTGCCTTGCTCATGCGCTTCGCGGTTATTGCGCCATCGCCAAAATATTGCCTGCTGGCACTGACGCAACCGGTATACATGCTTTCACGCAGTATGGAATTCATACCCTCACCGATAATCAGCTCGGTGCTGCCTCCACCAATATCGACAACAAGACGCCTGCCCTCACGTGTTGCACGGCCGTGCGCAACGCCGAGGTAGATCAGGCGTGCTTCTTCACGACCGGAAACAATTTCTATGGGATGACCAAGCAGTTGCTGGGCTGCCTGGGTGAACTCTTCGGCATTGCTTGCAACACGCAGTGTATTGGTACCAACGATACGCACATCCCCTTGTGGCAGGTTGCGGATACGCTGGCCAAACTGCTCAAGGCACTGCAGAGCACGATTGCAGGCGTCCTGGCTTAACAAGCCGTCTTTACCCAGGCCACCACCCAGTCGCACAGGCTCGCGCAACTTGTCGATGATCGACAGGGTACCTTTTTCTTCGAGACGGGCAACGATCATATGAAAGCTGTTGGAGCCAAGGTCAACAGCCGCAACAGTACGTGATTCGTTTTCTTTATCCATACAGTCCGTGCTTTACTTGATTACCATGATCGTGTTCGACATGATTTTGGCAAGGGCAGGTATAGCATCTGCCATGATGCATATTTTGTCTCTGTGCAATAATCAAGACCGCTGATATCCCGTCACTGCAGCAGCAACAGATAGTGGAAACGGCTATTTTTTACCTTCAAGCATTGCTTCCAGCTGGTCACAGAAAGTACTAATCACCTTGATGCGCGAGAAGCGTTTGTCGTTGCCCTCAACCAGCACCCACGGTGCTGTATGCGTGCTGGTGTGTTCAACGATATCGTTGACGGCCCACTCATAGTCATCCCATTTCTCGCGATTACGCCAGTCTTCCTCGGTAAGTTTCCAGCGTTTGTGAGGTGTCTGTTCCCTGGCTGTGAAGCGTTCCAGCTGTTCATCCTTGGTTATATGCACCCAGTACTTGAGCAGCAGTATCCCGTGTTCCGTCAGCTGCTCCTCGAATTCATTGATCTCGGCAAAGGCCCGCTTCCATTCACCTTCGGTGGCAAATCCCTCTACACGTTCCACCAGCACACGCCCGTACCAGCTGCGATCGAAAATATTAATGCGCCCGGCACGGGACAAGTGACGCCAGAAACGCCACAGGTAATGATGGGCCCGTTCTTCGTCCGTTGGCGCGGCTATCGGAATAACCTGGTAATGGCGCGCATCGAGTGCTGCGGTAATCCGGCGGATTGCCCCACCCTTGCCGGCAGCATCAGCCCCCTCGAACAGCAGGATAGTGGATATCTTTTTATCCAGCGCCTTGCGATGCAGCAGGTTCAGCCGCGCCTGGCATTTCTGCAATTTTTTCTTGTAGTCGGATTTGGACAAACTCTGCGTCATGTCCAGACTGGACAGCACGGTTTTACCCTGCACGGATCCGGAGGCGACATTCGACTCAGCCGATTCATCCATAGAGCCTGCATCAAGCGGTGTTTGTTTCTCCACTTTGTCTAACTTGCGATGTGCCTTCAGTTCTTCCAGCAACAATTTTTTCTCGCGGACCTTCTCCAGGTGCTGGCTGATCTCCCTGTGCACAATCCCCCCGACAGTCAGGCTGCGGTAGTTGGAATCCAGGCCCTCGACGATTGTCCAGGGCGCCCGACCGGTGCTGGTGCGCATGATAGTCCGCTCCGCCGCCGCCTGAAAGCGTTCATAAATATTCCAGTGGTCCCAGTCCTGCTGGGTGACACGCCAGCTCGTCAGTGGATCTTTTTCGAGTTTCTTCAGCCGCCGCTTTTGTGCGTCATGGCCGAGGTGCATCCAGAACTTGATGATCAGCGCACCGTCATCGGCCAGCGCCTTCTCGAAAGCCAGGATACGGTCCAGCCGGTTATCGAAAGTCACCTCGTCATCCTTCTCGTACACCCGGCGCAGTATCGGTTGGGAATACCAGGAACTCAGGAACAGGCCGATGTGGCCGTTCGGGGGCAAACCACGCCAGAAACGCCAGTATTCCGGCCGGTCACGTTCTTCGTCGGACGGCTCGTCAAAGGCCCTTGTTATCAGCCAGCGCGGATCCATCCATTCATTAAGCAGGTTGACGGTTTCACCCTTGCCGCCGCCATCAACGCCGGCAAACACTATGATGACCGGAAATTCGCCGCTTACCCTGAGGTTTGCCTGTACCTCGAGCAAGGCCTGCCTGAGCAGGGGCTCCCGCTCATTGAACTCACTTTTTGAAACCTTCTGTCCAAGCTCTGCTGTTCTGAACACAACTATCCTCCCAGGATCCGACCCTTATCCGCAGCTATATCTTAACCGGCATCGGTAAAACCGTTATCATCACACAATACACGCCCGCGAACCATATCAAGGATACGCTGGCAGGAGAATGATACATGGCAAAAATACTGGTAGAAGATCGGGATGAGCATACGCTCGTCCCGTTCCTGCGCGGCATACTGACTCACTCCCTGCAGGATGCAGGGTTGCCTTTTGATACAGCCTATGTTCTTGCCACGAAAATCCGGCATGACCTCGGTGACTTGCAGCAGATAACGACCAATGAACTGCGGGACAGGGTCCTCGGTCTGCTCAAGACCGGTACTGATCCGGATGTAATATCGCGCTATGAAAAACTGAAAAAACCCTTTGCCATCGAGGTGGAACAGCGCGACGGGCAGTTAACCCAGTTTTCCAGGCTCGAGTACCAGCACTGCCTTGAAACCATCGGCGTCACCGCAGAGGAGGCCATGGAT
>JBATIF010000164.1:0-2319 GCA_049667605.1 Gammaproteobacteria bacterium | reverse complement strand
CATGCGTGGGATCGAGCACGCGCAGGCGGATACGCTGAGGCTTGTCACGAAATCCGTAACGTCTGACGAAACCAGACAAGCCGGAGGCTGTGGTATCAACGACCTCGGGTGGCAAGACCAGATCCAGCCACTGAATCAGAACACCCCTATGTGCCTCGATAAATTTGCTGTTCACGCCTGCGATATCCACCTGGCGCAGGTAAACGCCAGGGCGCGGATGCATCTTGACCCAGTCGACGACATCCAGCAGCTGATCCCAGACATCTGCCAGCTCCAGAACTTTGAGGGGTTTGCGGGTGATCCATTCGAGCAGCAGAGGCTGACGCTCCCGGGTACGCTCGACCAAGGCGGCAAATCGCCCGGCCTCGCGGCGCTTGCCCAACACGTCCAGGGCATCGTCGAGTGCATCTATCCAAACCGCTCCAGGTACCTCGTTCGCGCCGAGCACCCGGTGGCGCAACTCGCGCATCTCGACCCGGTAATGCCGCAGTGCGCTCAAGTCGGCGATCCAGGCACGCACAGTGTCGAAGTGTTCTGACATTTGTACCGATGTCGGTCCTTTTAGTGTTAACCGCCGGGGAAAGGATGACTCGCCAGAAACTATCCCGATCAACAGTTCACCACGATCCCAACAGCGCTGCAGTTGCGCACGAAGATCGCTGGAGCCCGTCCAGTTCACGTCGCCGCCCTCGCCTTCTCCTCCCGGTACTCTTCGATGGAGAGATTGCGCAGTCTGGAGACGCGTCCGTCTTCATTGTGGACAAAACCGACACTGTTAACGAAAGGTTCAATAATGTGGATCTTCTGCAAAGGCGTGACGATTAACAGTTGCAGATTAAGCTGTGCGAACAGTCGCAGGCCGTAGTGCGCAGACTCGTCCGAGCCACGCCCAAAGGCCTCATCGATGACCACGAAACGAAATGATCGCGAGCGCACTGCGCCCCATTCCAATCCGAACTGGTAGGCCAGACTGGCAGCCAGAATGGTGTAGGCCAGCTTCTCCTTCTGGCCGCCGGATTTTCCACCCGAGTCGGAATAATGCTCATGTTCGCTACCGTCCTCGCGCCAACGCTCGCTGGCAGCGAACATGAATCCGTTGCGCACATCGGTAACCTTGTCGGTCCAGCGGCGATCCAGTTCAGTTTGACCCTCGCGCCCGCGAAAACGCTCGATAATGTGCTTGACCTGCAGGAACTTTGCCTCCGAATACTGAGCATCCTCGGAGCCGGTGAGTGCACCCTCGGTACAGGCACGCAGTTCGCTCTGGAAGTCGCGGATCTCGACATCCGGACTGGGTCGCGCCTCGAGCCTGATATAGCGTCCAGAGTTGTAGTCGATCTGGGCCAGCGACTCGTTGATGAGCGTGATGCGTTCCTTGATTTGCTCTCGCTCGCGGGCCAATTGCGACTGGAAGTTGGCCACCTCGCGGATGGTATTTTCATTGAGCAGTTCCTTGAAGCGCGCTTCGAAGCGTGGCAGGTCGTCGGCTGCCAGCGCTGTGAGCATGGTGCGATATTCAAAAGCTGCCGCGATACTGGCATCCACCTCCGCCGTTTCCAGCCGGTAGGTTTCCTTGTATTCCGTCATCGCGCGGACGATCTTCTCACCCAGGGTCTTGATGCGTTTGTCCTCTGCGTCGATGCGCGCCTGCAACCATTCGCGCATCTCACGTTCCCGGTTGTCACAGGACTCGACGCTCAGATGGTGCTCGCCCAGGGCTTCCGTACGCAGTTCGTCCAGCGTGGTGAAGTGCGTCGCAGGGGCGGTGGCGGGTTCATTGAGCAGAGCCTGGATCTGTACCTGTAAGGCCCTGGCATCTTCCTGCTTCTGCTCGGTCCTGGCGCGCTCATTCTGCTTCTCCTCAAGCTGGGCCTCGGTCATGGCCAACAACGCTGCCAGTTCGTTTAGTTGCCCGGTCAGTTGTCGAAGCAGGTCCGAGGCACTCTCCAACTGCCGCTTCTCCGCATCGAGGCGAGCAACCTCGGCGGCTACCGAATGCCAGTCCAGTTCCCGAAAGTCACGGTATTCATCGAGCTTGACCAGTACGTCGCGCTGTTCATTCAGCACGCCCTGCTCGGTTTGAAGCCTGGCGATGCGGGCACCCAGTTCGCCGAGGTGTGTCTCCAGCTGGCGCTGCTCGGTTTCCAGCGCGGCAATTTTCCCGAGGTTGGTCCAGCCCAACACATAACGGCGGCGATCGTCGATGCGGTGCCGATCATCCTTTTCGTGACGCCCGCCGGGCAACTTGATCTGGCCTGCGCGGGTAATGGCCCGGGTCTCGCGCCGGAACTGCTCGCCGGTGATGCAACAGGCAATATC
>JBATIF010000163.1:0-6994 GCA_049667605.1 Gammaproteobacteria bacterium | reverse complement strand
ACCGTGACCTGCAAACCTGTAGGAGCGGATCTAATCCGCGATCAGCCCAATTAATGCATACCACTCCCCTACAACCATGCCGCATCCCATAGCGGATAATCACCGATTCGGCTTACAAGCCGTGCGCGCAACGGGTTTGCCACGATATACCGTGCAACATGAACTGCATCCTCATCTCTACGCAGGGCATGGTCATGGAATCCCCGCTGCCAGACAGGTGACCCTCGACTTCCAACCAAGTCATTAATCTTTCTGGCTGAATGCCGTTTTATTGTTCCGACAACACTCGAAAGCGGGATACTGGTTTCTATCGAGACCAACCAGTGCAGATGATCCGGCATTACCACGAAAGCCAGCGTATCCGTCCAGCCGAAAATTCCCGGGCGCATAATCTCCTGCACCAGGACACGACCCGCATGAAAGTTATTAAATATCGGTCTTCTCTCATTAGTAACCGTCGTTACCAGGTATAACTGTCCTGGCAGTGATGCCCTTCACCTGCGCAAATCACATCCATGAGGCTTTTTCTTCATCGGTGCATGAATAACACGAATCACGCTTGATAAGCGCGCCAGCAATGACCCATCAATTTGTAGGAGCGGATCTAATCCGCGATAGCCCGCCTAAAATCAACAACCCATAGATGCCGTGTCCTGCAAACCTGTAGGAGCGGATCTAATCCGCGATTAGCCAAATCCTCATCAACAACCTTTGGCAAAGGCCTGGCATTTGATTATCAGCATTGTCCGACACGGTTTGTCGATCACCGCACCTGTGCCTTCATGACAGCTTCCCATATCCTGCACGAATCACTGTCATGGACAACAAATGTCACTCGCGATCGTCTATAGCCGCGCGCAGGTCGGGATGGATGCACCGCTGGTAACCGTCGAGGTGCATCTTTCCAACGGTTTGCCTAACCTGTCGATCGTTGGTCTTGCGGAGACCGCTGTCAAGGAAAGCAAGGACCGCGTGCGTGGCGCCATCCTCAATTCGTCTTTTGAATTCCCGGCACGCCGCATCATCATCAACCTGGCACCGGCCGACCTGCCGAAGGAAGGCGGTCGTTACGATTTGCCGATTGCCATCGGCATCCTAGCCGCCTCGGCCCAGCTACCGGGCAATGACCTGCTGCGCTACGAATTTGCAGGGGAACTTGCGCTGTCTGGCGAGCTGCGCGCGGTACCGGGGATATTGCCGATGGCCCTGCATACGAAAAAGGCACAACGCGCGCTTGTCCTGCCACTGGGAAATGCCGCCGAAGCAGGACTTGTAGAAGGCGCCGACCTGGTACCCGCGCAACACCTGCTTGAACTCACACGGCACCTGGCAAAAACAACACTGATCGATTACCTGCCGGCGGCACCGGTTTCCGCCGACGCGGCTGACTTGCCGGACCTGGCCGATGTGCGCGGCCAGTATCAAGCGCGGCGCGCACTGGAAATTGCCGCAGCCGGCGGACACAGCCTGCTGATGCTGGGTCCGCCGGGTACCGGCAAGTCCCTGCTTGCCGGCCGCCTGCCCGGCATCCTGCCGGACATGACGCAGGCAGAAGCACTGCAGGCGGCGACCATCCGCTCGATCAGCCGCCAGCCGGTTGACAGCCGCAGCTGGAAACGCCGTGCCTTTCGCGCACCACATCACACGGCATCAGCAGCCGCACTGGTAGGTGGCGGCTCCAGCCCGCAGCCGGGAGAAATCTCGCTGGCGCATCACGGTGTGCTGTTCCTCGATGAACTCCCGGAATTCAGCCGCCATGTGCTGGAGGTCTTGCGTGAACCACTGGAGTCCGGAAGCATCATGATTTCCCGCGCCACGCGGCAGACCGAGTTCCCGGCACGGTTCCAGCTGATTGCCGCGATGAATCCCTGTCCCTGCGGTTACCTTGGCGACCCGTCCGGGCGTTGCCATTGCACCAGCGAACAGGTGTTACGCTACCGCAACAGGGTATCCGGACCGTTGCTCGACCGTATTGACATGCACGTCGAGGTGCCGCGCCTGTCGTTTAACGACATGCAGGGACCGCAAGGTGAAAGCAGCACCGTGGTGCGCGAACGCGTCAGCCGCGCACGCACCAGGCAGCTGCAAAGCAACAACACCCTGAACAGCCGCCTCACACATCGCCAGATCGATGCACTATGCGTCCTGCAAAAAAAGGATCGCTCGCTGCTGCAGCGGGCAATCGAAAAACTGCAACTCTCTGCGCGCGCCTATCACCGCATCCTCAAGCTGGCACGCACCATTGCAGACATGGATGCAGCGGCGGATATCGACACGCAACACCTGACCGAGGCCATCAACTACCGGAAACTGGACCGTTCTCTCTAGCGAATCACTGCTTCATCATGTAAACGACAGCACGCTGCGCAGCGTTCATACTGCGAATACTACAACGCCCGGGAGCTTCTCTGGATATCATCCCGATGATCGAGAAATTCCCGGAAATCAATGTAGTGACTGCCACCGCATGAGAAAACAAGCTCGACCAAACCATTGATCAGATTCAATGACGCGGAGCACATGTAAATCGTTTCATCCTTGTGACGTAATCCCCGGAACATTTCCAGCACGCTGCGTACCTGTCCCGGTGGCACAGATGCGTTTATCGGATAGCGTCTGAACTCGAATTTCCCGAGAAAGTCAGATGCAAGAAATTCCTCTTTCAAATAGACCTGGTAGTTACAGGGGTCCCTTAGAGACCAGAGCGTCAGCTGTCCGCTGGAAAAGTGAATCTTTGCTTGAAAGATACCGTAACTGTTCAGCAGAACATCAACAGTCTCCAGGACATCATCCAGATGATCATCAAATTCACTGTTCGCCCGTGACTGACTGAACAGGAACCGGCGCACGGGCGGGTCCCCGCGCATCTGCAGACTGCGATTTGCCATGAGCCCGGTCCCCTGATTGACTCGTACATAGTTATCACAATTGCTACTGCAATTTGCGCGCCAGCTGATGATGCGGCAGGAATACAGTAAATTCTGCCGTTGAGCCGTAAAAATTGGCGCGCTATCGGTGCAATGCGCACTGCGCGGGTGCAGTCTGCAGGGTCAATAGCGCAGCAACGGGGAACCGTTTGCGCCATCGACACTCTTATCTTGAGCGGTATCCTTCTTGTCCAGCGTAACAGCGGCGGTCATACTGTCGCGAAACCAGCCTGCCACCCCGGAGATGTTCATGAGGAAGTTATTGTTATTACTGTGTTTATCACTGCCACTTGCGGCAACTGCGCAAACTCCCGCGGAACAGGGACTTGCAATCGCGCAGGAGGCCGACCGGCGCGACAGCGGCTTTGGTGATTACACCTCCGATGTAAAGATGATCCTCAGGAACAAGCAGGGGCAGGAAAGCACGCGCGAGATCCGCTCGAGGACACTGGAGGTGGACGCTGACGGCGACAAGAGCATGACCATTTTCGACAAGCCCAGGGATGTCAGTGGCACCGCACTGCTGACCTTCACCCACAAGCAAGGACCGGATGACCAGTGGCTTTACCTGCCGGCATTGAAGCGCGTCAAGCGGATTGCATCGGACAACAAGTCCGGCCCTTTCATGGGCAGCGAGTTTGCCTACGAGGACATCGCTTCCCAGGAGGTTGAGAAGTACACCTACAAGTACCTGCGCGATGAAACTTATGATGGCATGGACGTGTTCGTCTTCGAACGCTACCCGGTTGATAAGAAGTCCGGTTATACACGGCAGATCATCTGGATGGACAAAGAGTATTACAAGGAACGCAAGATCGAGTACTACGACCGCAAGAACACCCTGCTGAAAACCCTGCTGTTTACTGATTACCACCAGTACCTGGACCAGTACTGGCGCGCCCATGACATGCACATGGAAAACCACCAGACCGGCAAGAGCACCCGCCTGCTGCAATCCAACTTCCAGTACCGGACCGGTCTGTCAGACCGGGACTTTGACAAGAACTCGCTGAAGCGCGCCCGTTAGGAGCCCGTGTTATGCGGCGCCCTTTTTGTCTCGCGGTGTTGCTGGCAACGGCGATCACGGCACAGGCCGGCGAGTGGAGCGGCTATGTTGCGGGAGAGTTTCTTGGCTTTGTGGAAGACCCGGCTTTTCCATCCCAGCACAGGAGCTATTTCTCCATCAGTGCTGAGCCCGAATATATTCACGAGTGGAACGACAGGGATGATCTTTTCACCTTCAAACCCTACGCCCTGCTCGACCAGTACGATTCCCGCCGCAGCCACGCCGATATCCGCGAATTGTCGTGGGTACACGCGGCGCGTGACTGGGAACTCCTCACCGGGATCAGCAAGGTCTACTGGGGTGTGATGGAAGCCGCGCACCTGGTCGACATCATCAACCAGACCGATCAGGTCGTGAACATCGACGGCGAGGACAAGCTCGGACAACCGATGCTGAACCTGTCCCTGATTCGCGACTGGGGTGTGGTCGACCTGTTTCTGCTGCCGGGATTCCGCGAGCGCACATGTCCCTCGAAAGATGGCCGGCCAAGATTCGCGCTCCCGATCGACAATGACGTCATCTACGAATCCGGCGCAGAAAACCTGCACACCGACGTGGCCGTCCGCTGGTCCCACACTCTCGGTGAATTCGATGTCGGCCTGGCCCACTTCTACGGCACCAGCCGCGAACCACGCTTCCTGGTCCGGCCCGCTGCAATCAACCCGTTGACCCTTGCCATCAGCGAGATCACGCCCGTGTATGAAATCATCAACCAGACCAGCATCGACCTGCAGGCAATCTACGGCAGCTGGTTATTGAAGCTGGAAGCGCTGACCCGCAGCGGCCAGGGCAAGCGCGTCAATTCAGCGGCCGCCGGTTTTGAATACACCTTTGTCGGCGTTCGCGATTCGGCACTCGATGTCGGTATTATTGCTGAATATCTGTATGACAGCCGCGGCGACGGGATCGAACCCGCCGCGGTTTTATCCGGCCGGCCCTTCAGCCTGTCCCCCTTTCAAAACGACCTGGCACTCGGTGCACGCCTGACACTCAACGATGCCATGAGCTCGGAACTGCTCGCCAGCGTCATCATTGACCTGGATGGTGGCGGCGAAAGCTATAACATCGAGGCCAGCCGCCGCTACGGTGACAGCTGGAAGCTGTCTCTCGAGGCGCGCGGCGTTAGCGGCGCACCCGACAATACAACCCAGGCAAGCTTCTCGGATGACGCCCGGCTGCGCACCGAACTGGCGTGGTATTTCTAGACAAACCCTGATTTATTTCTCGAGCCTGCCGGCTGGTTCATTGCCGGCAATCGCCCGCCGGCAGGATTGTTTAACTTCCGTGCGATCCGCTGTTTTGCCCGATGGCAGTGCAAAAAAAGCCGGTTGCACCATGCTAGTGCGACAGTGGCGCTGTCCGGGCATCAGGTGTCACACCCGGGTGCGCACTGCCACGAAGTTGTTTAGACCGATCAGTCAGGCGCATAGGCAGTTGCTGTGCTGGTCAGCCCGTACTTCACCACTGTCTTGCAGCACTCAACAAGCCGCGAAGTTTTCACCCGGCAGAATACGGCACGATTCATGCATCATTACTATGTATTCAGCCGCGTATCCGCGAGCCGCATGGGCCTGTGCGTAAATCTCCGGCCCGGGCCTGCAGGAACGTGGCAACAGCCGATCAATGCCAGGAAGCCGAGGAGATGAGTGCACAACCAGAGCCATTCACCCCCGAATTGACGGGAGACATCAACCGCATCGGTCTGGACAAGGCCTCCATGTATGACCGCATCCGGCAGGACCCCGACGCAATCATTACCCCGCGAACCTTTGTATTCGCAGGCAAGGCGGCGCCGGGCTATCAACTGGCCGAGCTGATTATCCACCTGATCACCGCTGTTGCGGACATCGTCAACCGCGATGCGGCGATGCGCGGACGGACCGGGATTTTACAGAGCCTGCAGTGACATGACGATCGACTGGAAAAATTATGACCCGGGCGAGTTCTACGACGAACTCATCAGCACGCCCGGCTATGCGCGCGCACCGGCACGCAACCTGACTGCCTGGCTGCGTAGCCTCTCGGACAAGGAGCTGCAACAGCGCAAACTCGATGCCGAGCTGGCCATCATCGACAAGGGCGTCACCTTCACGGTGTACAGCGAGGGCGAGAATATCGACCGCGCCTGGCCATTCGATATCATTCCCCGGGTCATGCCGATAAAGGAATGGCGTGTCATCGAGGCCGGGCTGAAGCAGCGCCTGCAGGCGCTTAACCTGTTCATCAATGACCTCTACCATGAGCAGAAAATCATCAAGGACCGCGTAATTCCGAAAATACTGATCGGAAAGTCGAAGGGTTTTCGCAAGGAATGCATAGGCATCAAGCCGATGCACAATGTCTGGGCACATATCTGCGGCAGTGACCTGGTGCGCGACAGCGACGGTACGGTGTACGTGCTCGAGGATAACCTGCGCGTACCCTCGGGCGTGTCCTACATGATCGAGAACCGCGAGGTGACCAAGCGGGTCCTTCCGGAAATGTTCGAGCACAACACCATCCTGCCGGTGGACGACTATCCCGACCAGCTGATGGAAATGCTGCAATCGGTTTCACCATCCCGGCGCGCACGGCCCGAGGTGGTGGTGCTCACGCCCGGCATCTACAATTCGGCCTATTTCGAGCATGCCTTCCTTGCCCGCAGCATGGGCGCCGAGCTGATCGAGGGGGCCGACCTGATGGTCGATACGGATGATTGCGTCTACATGAAAACCATCCGCGGCCCGGCGCGGGTTGATGTCATTTACCGGCGCGTCGATGACCTGTTTCTCGACCCGGAAGTCTTCGAGAAGGAGTCGGTGCTCGGCGTACCCGGCCTGATGCGCGCCTGGCGCAAGGGTAAGGTTGCCGTGGTCAATGCGCCGGGGTGCGGCGTGGCCGATGACAAGGTGGTGTATTCCTACGTGCCCGACATCATCCGCTATTACCTGGACGAAGAACCGCTGCTGCCGAATGTGCCGACCTACCGCTGCAACAACAAAAAGCAGCGTGATCATGTGCT
>JBATIF010000162.1:0-3041 GCA_049667605.1 Gammaproteobacteria bacterium | reverse complement strand
GAAGTCGATGACGATGTTGCCGTCCTTGCCGGGGGTCATGTCGGTCAGCAGGTGACGCAGGTTGGTCGCGTACAGCTGGCTCGACTGGGCAGCCAGGCGGCTGGCCATGTCGGTGTAGCCGATGATGCTCACGCCATTGTGCACGTAGCACTCGCCCGGTTTCGTCAGTTCGCAGTTACCGCCTTGTTCAGCGGCGAGGTCGACGATGACGCTGCCGTCTTTCATGGACTCGACCATCCCGGTCGTGATCAGCCGCGGTGCGGGCTTGCCCGGAATCAGTGCCGTGGTGATGATGATGTCCACATCCTTCGCCTGCTCGGCGAAAAGGGCCATTTCGGCGGCGATGAACTCGTCGCTCATAATCTTGGCGTAGCCGCCTTGACCCGAACCGCCCTCGTCGTCTTTAAACTCCAGCATCAGGAACTCGGCATCCATGCTCTCGATCTGTTCCTTGACTTCGGGGCGGGTATCGAAGGAACGCACGATGGCGCCCATGGCCTTGGCGGCACCGATGGCCGCGAGGCCGGCGACGCCGGCACCGATGACCAGAACCTTGGCCGGATTGACCTTGCCGGCGGCGGTGATCTGGCCGGTGAAAAAGCGCCCGAAATGTTGCGCGGCCTCGACCACGGCGCGGTATCCCGCGATATTGGCCATCGAGCTCAGCGCGTCCATCTTTTGTGCGCGCGAGATGCGCGGGATGCTGTCCATCGCCAGCACCGTGGCGCGCTTGTCATTCAGTTTGTTCAGCAGCGCCTCGTTCTGCGCCGGCCACAGGAAGCTGATCAGCGTCTGGCCTTCTTTGAGCTTCTCCGTTTCGTGGTCCTCGGGACCGCGTACCTTCAAGACGATATCTGATTCGCCCCAGATTTCGTCGACGGACTTGATCGAGCAGCCTGCCTCTTCGTAGGTGGCGTCGGAATAATTCGCCCTGGCGCCGGCGCCGGATTCAACCGACACTTCAAAGCCCAACTTCATCAACTGGGCAGCTACTTCAGGGGTTGTCGCTACGCGTTTTTCTTCCGCGTATATCTCCTTCGGCACACCGATTCTCATAGGAAAACTCCGATTGATTTACCGTTCTACAGATGCCGTTCCCCGCTTTGACACGTGCCTGACGGACACAATCAGGTCAAATGGGGAAATCTTTTCAAAACCCAGCGTGAGGATACAGATAAAGCGCCCGCACATGCAATTAAAGGGGTCGGATACATTTTCTGTCGATCAGGCTGGGACAGGGAAAACGCGGCAGACCCGGGAAAACCCAAGCCTGAAGAAAATGGAAGAAAATGTATCCGACCCGAATGGCACTTACTTAAGAACCCTGCCACGGAAACACACGGAAGGACACGGAACCGTTTCCGGTCAGACAATTTATTTTTTCGTGTTTTTCCGCGTGCTTCCGTGTGCTTCCGTGGCCAATTGTACTCCGTATATTGATGAAACTGCTTAAGTAAGCACCATTCGTATCCGACCTATTTATTTGACCCGGTGTAATATTACTGATCTCATTCATTGCAACTTGCGGGGGACCTGACCATGCACATCGAATTCTATGGCGCGACCAGCGGAATCACCGGCTCGTGTCATATCCTGCGTGCCAACGGCCACCTGGTGTTGCTGGACTGCGGTCTGATCCAGGGCCGCCGCAAGGTGGAAGCCAAAAACCGCGAGCCGTTTCCGTTTTCACCGGATGACATCAGTGCCGTGGTCCTCAGCCACGGGCATATCGATCACTCGGGCCGGCTGCCGCTGCTGGTGAAGCAGGGATACCAGGGACTGATCTATGCACATCATGCGACCGGCGACCTGTGTGAAATCCTGCTGGAGGATTCCGCTTCGCTGCAGGGACGCGATGCGCAGTACGAGAACAAGTGGCGCAAGCGCAAGGGCAAGCCGCTGATCGAACCGCTGTACACCGTGCAGGATGCCCGCGGTGCGCTGGCGAACATCGTCGGCATGCGCTACTGCGAGAAACAGGAAATCCTGCCGGGAATCAGCATCCGCTTTCAGGATGCCGGGCATATCATGGGATCGTGCAGTGTCGAGGTGTGGCTGAATGAAAACGGCGTACAGCGCAAGATCGTATTCAGCGGAGACCTGGGCCAGTATGACACGCCGATCCTGAATGACCCGGCCGTGATCCGCGAGGCGGACCACCTGCTGATCGAAAGCACCTACGGTAACCGCCTCCACCGTGACCGGCAGAAGACGATCGATGAAATCGGCGAGATTATCAGCGCAGCCCGGCACCAGCACGGCAACGTGCTGATTCCCGCCTTCGCGGTTGGCCGCAGCCAGGAAATTCTGTATTTCCTTGGCAAATATTATGATGAATGGGGGCTGGACCGCTGGGAGGTCTATCTTGATAGCCCGATGGCCATCAAGGCCAGCAAGGTTTACTGGGACTACCCGCACCTCTACGACGAGGAGGCAACGCGCCTGCGGCGCAATATCAACGAGATGCCGCCGCTGGAACAACTGCACCTCACGACCAGCGTGGAAGAGTCGATGGCGTTAAATGAAGTCAAGAGCGGCGCCATCATTATCGCCGGCAGCGGTATGTGCAACGGCGGACGCATCGTGCACCACCTCAAGCAAAATATTTCCCGCAATGGCACGCATATCATGATTGTCGGTTACCAGGCACACGGCACCCTGGGCCGCAAGCTGGTGGAGGGTGACAACGAGGTCAAGATACACGGCGACATGTACCGGGTACGCGCGCAGGTCCACACTGTCGGCGGCCTGTCCGCGCATGCCGATGCCGATGACCTGTGCCGCTGGGCCGGAAGTTTTGACAAGGGCACGGCCGTGCATGTCGTGCACGGCGAATTACAGTCCAAGCAGGATTTCCGTGACCGGCTGGAGCGTGAACTCGGGCTGCAGGCGGATGTGCCGGAGCAGGGGGAGGTGCTGGAATTGTAGTGTTCTAAAGAAACAACTGCGTGGCCGATCACGGCCCCGGGAATCAATGTGACCGGGTTCGATTGATTCGTCAGGACAGCGTCATGTAATTAAAGGGGTCGGATACATTTTCT
>JBATIF010000161.1:0-1520 GCA_049667605.1 Gammaproteobacteria bacterium | reverse complement strand
TGTACATCCTGGTGTGAAAAGTCGGTGGTTCCGCCCGGCCCCTCGACATCGTTCAGATACCAGACCGCCACCAGCTGGCGCTGGCTGAACTCGTGGCTGCCGCCATCGATATGCCAGTGATAAAACTGCCCCGGGTTGGTGCGCTGCATGGCATAACCGGAATCCTTGAAGGGTCCCCTGAAGAACGGGTAGGTCTCGCGCAGTTCGATCAGGGCCTTGCCCAGTGAATGGAACAGTGCCTTGTCGATGTCTTTCCAGTGTTCCTTGCCGCTGATTACCAGGTCGGTGGATTGCTTGATGCTCTGTTCTTCCTGGGCCTGCTGCCCGATCCGCCCCTGGTATTGCTCGTTCTCCAGGGCTTCAAAACGGCGGATCATTTCGTTGCAGACATCGATGGGCAGCGCCTTGTGCTTTTCGAAGATGAAGGTGTTGTCCCTGACTTCCTTGATGGTTTTTAGCGGTTGCCTGTTCATTGCTCCACTTTACGAAATAAGCAGGGCAGGGCGCAATTATTTTTCAGGCGCATGACTACGTGTGTTTCCCGCACCGGACAAACACAGTTTCGCAGTGGATTCCGTTTTCAATTCAGGCACAGGAGAGTAAAGTCCTAGAGAGTGTAGGCTTCACTACACCGGACTAGTAGCGCGTCGCTGTTGTCCGGGTTTTCCTTGTGAATCTCCAGGCAGGTCTCTGCAATGGATTGCCAGTGATTTGTGGCCCGTTCAACAAGCTGTTCGAGTTCACGGGTAGTGGCACTGATGCACCAGTTGTCATAGGCTGAAGCAAATGCCGGGAACAGTGCCTTGCGCATATTGTTCATATTCGCCATGTAGAAGTGCATCGACGCGGGGGCGTCGTCTTCCAGCAGGCGGGGCAGGGTGGACAGGGCATCGGCAAGGTTGTCGCGCACCGCACGGAGCATCAACTCAGCTTTGCTGAGTTGCATCGAGGCCAGCATTACTTCCCATTCCTTGCCGAGCCGTTTACCGGCTTCGATCTCGCCAATTTCATGCAGGATCACGGATTGCAGTTCCTTTTCCGTCATGGCATCGAGTGCTTCAGCGGGTGCCTTGTCGAAGTCGTAGCATTGAATGGCCTGCTGCATGGCATTTTCCGGCTGGTTCCAGCGCCATTCTTCGACTTTTTCCCAGCACATGCGGCGCAGGGATTCGCGGCGCACAAAAATAGTAGTGTCGAGGCTCATGGCGGGTGGGGCGGCCAGGTCCCTGGCGTATTCTTTTCCGGAGACCAGCAGGGTGTAGCCGGCGTAGTCCTTGCGCTGTTCGAGTTCGCCGAGGAAAAATACCGGCTTCATGTTGCGGCCATAACCGCTGCTGTATACATAACCGAGTGCGTTTAATTGCCGGTTGATGGCGGCTGAATCAAACGGTTGATGCAGGCTACCATGCACCGGGATATGCTCGAAATCCCTGTGTTCAAGCGCATCCCAGTGCTGTTCGCGTTGCGTCAGCCATTGCGTCAATTGTTCGCGTGGCAGAACGGCGTGGTAGGGGTAGTCG
>JBATIF010000160.1:0-4942 GCA_049667605.1 Gammaproteobacteria bacterium | reverse complement strand
GGAAACCGGCATCTTCAACAGCGAAACCGGCAAACGCTTCCTCAACAGCGTCCTTGAACAGGGCGGCTCGCGCGAACCGATGGAACTGTTCATCGAATTCCGCGGCCGCGAGCCAAGCATCGATGCATTACTAAGACATTCCGGGCTCGCTGCCTAAAACCAATCTCGCGCCAAGACGCAAAGACGCCAGGAAAACATCCAAAAATCAGTCTATAATTCGTCAATCATGTCAGGGAGGACATGCTCATGGATGAAAATGCTCTCGCCAGAGAAATTGTCGATGCTGCTTATACAGTTCATAAAGAACTTGGACCGGGATTACTAGAGTCAGTATATGAGGCTGCCCTGTGTCACGAGCTGCTGGAAAGAAATATTTTGTTTTCCAGGCAACATTGGATTCCAGTAACGTATAAAAATCTACCGGTAATGGATGCCTTCCGCGCGGACATTCTGGTTGGCGGCAAGGTAATCATCGAATTGAAATCCATAGAAACCATACTCCCTGTTCACAAAAAACAATTGATCACTTATTTGAGACTTTCTGGATGTAGGCTTGGCCTTTTAATAAACTTTGGTTCTGATTTGATAAAAAATGGTATTACCCGTGTCGTTAACGGACTGTAAATTGAGACCGCCGATATTTTGAGTTCTTCTCTTCGCGACTTTGCGCCTTTGCGCGAGACATTTTTATGAAAATAGCCACCTGGAACGTCAACTCTCTCAAGGTACGCCTGCCACAGGTACTTGACTGGCTCGCTGCCTCCGATGCGGATGTACTCTGCCTGCAGGAAACAAAACTGACCGACGAGAACTTCCCGGCAGATGAAATCAAGGCAGCCGGCTATCACGTGATCTATTCCGGACAAAAAACCTATAACGGCGTTGCGATCATCAGCAAGCGGGAAGCCGGAGACATCATTACCGACGTAGCAGGGCTTGATGATCCACAACGGCGCATTATCGGCGCCAGCATCGACGGCATACGTATACTCAATCTGTACGTTGTCAATGGCCAGGAAGTTGGCAGCGAGAAATATGCGTACAAACTTGAGTGGCTTGCAAGGATTGCCGACTTCATCAAAGCAGAGCTGCAACAGCACGAGCTTTTCATTACCCTCGGCGACTTCAATATCGCGCCGCAAGATCGCGACGTGCATGATCCGGACGCATGGAGAGAGCGTATCCTTTGCAGCACCCCGGAACGCAATGCGCTGCAGCATATCCTCGACCTGGGACTGGAAGACACCTTCCGTTTATTTGAGCAGCAAGAAAAGAGCTTCAGCTGGTGGGACTACCGGGCTGCAGCCTTTCGCCGCAACATGGGCCTGCGTATTGACCTGATCCTGGCCAGTAAAGCCCTGAGCAGGAAATGCACTGCTTGCAGTATTGACAGGGAACCCAGGCAACTTGAGCGCCCGTCCGATCATACACCGGTGTATGCGGAGTTCAGCTAGTCCAGCCGTCGCAGCACGCCCGAAGCCAGCTGCCTCTCAATTGAAATGAATTAATGGCACAGATTCGCCCGGTTTATCTTCCCTGATAAATCAGCGACAATGCCCGGCCCTCTTATCAGGAACTGTCTTCTGCATGCCTTATCAAGTCACTATCAAGTCCAGCAGCCATCAATTCACAGTTGATGGACCTGAATCCGTGCTCGATGCCGCACTGCGGCAGGGCGTCATCATGCCTTACGGGTGTCGTAATGGCGCCTGTGGAAAATGCAAGGGCATGATTCTGTCGGGCAGTGTCGCCTATGTCGATGGCCTGCCACCGGCACTCAGCAAGCAGGATGAAGCGGAAAACAAGGCACTGTTCTGCCAGGCGCTTCCCACTGCAGACTTGATGATAGATGTGCGCGAAGTCGATGCCGCCAGGGACATTGAAATCAAGACGCTGCCGAGCCGGGCTGAAAAAATCGAACACCTCGCACACGACGTGATACGCATCTACCTGAGAATGCCAGCTACCGAGCGTCTGCAGTTTCTCGCCGGACAGTACATCGATGTACTGATCAAGGACCATGAACCGCGCTCGTTCTCGATTGCCAACGCACCCCATGATGATGAATTCATCGAACTGCATATCCGCTATGTCGAGGGTGGCCTGTTTACCGACCAGGTATTTCATCACATGCAGGAAAAAGTGATGCTGCGTGTCAGGGGACCACTGGGTACCTTCTTCCTGCGCGAGGACACGCAGCGTCCCGCCATACTGATCGGTGGTGGAACCGGCTTTGCACCCCTCAAGGGAATCATCGAACATGCCTTTGAAATCGGCATTACCCGGCCATTGCACCTGTTCCGGGGTGTACGCGCCAAACGCGACCTGTACCTGCATGAGCTGCCGCTGCAGTGGCTGCAGCAGCACCAAAACTTCAGCTATACCCCGGTGCTCTCCGAACCGCGCGATGAAGATAACTGGAGTGGTGAAACCGGCTTTATCACCGATGCCGTCATGCGGCAGTATCCGCGGCTCGAGGAATATGACGTCTACATGAGCGGCCCACCGGTCATGGTCGAGGCCGGACACAGCCTGTTCATGCAACACGGCCTCGACGAATCACGCTTCTTCTCGGATTCCTTCGTCTATGCCGCTGTCGCGGAAAACATCAAGGGATTGAGGCCGGAATAGACTTTGTTTTGAATATAAAAGATCATCTCGCGCACGACTACAGGGATGTAGGAGGTAGAGTAACGCATGGAGCAGTTACCGAAAGGCGCAAAGACGCCAAGTTAAAACCCCGAAAAAGATTTGCCACAGAGGGCACAGAATTCATAGAGAACAACAAAAACTCTTTTTTAGGTTTCACCTGCACTTGTCTCCGGGACTAGTATCCCCGGTAACGACAACATTATTTTCTCTGTGTCCTCTGTGGCAAAGATAGAGATTTAGACTTTTATCTTCGCGTCTTTGCGCCTTTGCGCGAGATAATCTTTTTCAAAACAGCCATCATCGCCTCGTCACTGGCATTGCCGGCAACAAGTGGTTTTTTTACAAATCCCAGCTGCTCCGCCAGTTCAAGCTGGCGCTGACCGGGCACCACCAGCAGCTTCTCGCGCAACAGTGGCTGTCCCTGCGTCCCGGCCATGACAAACAGGTTCTGCAGGGTCTCGTTGCTGGCCGCAGTCACGATATCCAGGTTGTCCTGTTGCAGTACCTCGATCACTGTCTGAAAGTTGATCACCGGACAGCTGCGACTGTAGACCTCGGCATAAACGACCCGGGCACCACGTGCCGTGAAAATGTCATAGAGCTTTGAGCGGCCGCCATTGCCGCGGAATATAACCACCTTCTTGCCTTGCATATCCTGCAGGGCATCAACGGCAAGCAGGCCCTCGCTGCTGAACTCATGTTTCGGCACATAATCAACGCACAGACCGTAGCGCTCAAGGGCATGCGTCGATGTGGGTCCGACCGCGGCAAGCTTCAGCTGTGGCGGCCACTGGCGCCGCCGGAGTATCAGTGGCATGCCCGCCTCGACGGCGTTGACGCTCACAAACACCGCCAGCTGGAAGGTATCCAGCTCATCCAGCAGCGACTCCAGCCGGCCCATGTCAGCGGGGCCGTGAATTTCGATAGCGGGCAGGCGCACCGCTTCGGCCCCAGCCGCCTCAATCAATGCACACAGGCGATCCGCCTGCCCGGCGGGACGGGTAACGAGGATACGTTTAACCATTGTTCAGCAACGCATCCAGTATCGGCCGCGCACCCCGTGCAAGCAGCTCTTCGGCTAGCTGCCGGCCCATCATTTCTGCGTCTTCCGGCGGCCCGCTGATCGCGGCGCGGATAATATCGCTGCCGTCCGGCCAGCCCACCAGACCACGCAGGCCGATCAGGCCGTCCTGCAGTTCCGAATAACCGGCAACCGGTGCCTGGCAGCCGCCAGCCAGTGCTGCATTCATGGCACGCTCGGCGCGGGTACGCAGGCTGGTATCAAGGTGTGCCAGTGGCCTGATCAGCCCGGCAACCTCGCCATCCCCGAGCCGGCATTCGATGCCGATCACACCCTGGGCAATCGCCGGCAGCATTTCCCCGGCTTCGATGGCATGGGTAATCCGCTCACCCATGCCAAGCCGCATCAGTCCCGCACACGCCAGCACGATGGCATCGTAGTCCCCGCCATCCAGCTTCGACAGGCGCGTACCGACATTGCCACGCAAATCCATAATCTGCAGGTCCGGCCGGACCGCGCGCAGCTGGCACTGGCGGCGCAGGCTGGACGTACCGACGCGGGCACCCCGGGGCAAATCGCCGATGGAGTTAAATTGGTTCGAGACAAAGGCGTCGCGCGGATCTTCCCGTTCGAGAATGGCGCCGATGCCCAGGCCCTTCGGTAACACGGCCGGCACATCCTTCATGGAGTGCACGGCAATATCGGCACGACCCTCCAGCATCGCCAGTTCCAGCTCCTTGACAAACAACCCCTTACCGCCGATTTTTGCCAACGGGCTGTCGAGCACACGGTCGCCCTGGGTGCTCATGGTGAGCAACTCGACGCGCAGACCCGGATGCTCGGCCTGCAGGAGTTCGCGTACATGTTCCGCCTGCCACAGGGCCAGTGGGCTTTTTCGGGTCGCAATTCGTAACAGATCGGTTGACATGGCCTTGTTTCTATCGGATTAATTGACGTTCCATGAAACGATTATACAAGCGTGTTGTTTTCGGATGTGCATTATTGTGTCTGTCCACAGCCGCCTTGCAGGCAGAAATTGCCGTACCGCTTGCAACTGACCTGCACTCAGACGCCCGCCTTGCGCAGCGGAAACAATTGCCGATGCTGCTCGCCTTCTCGGCGAATCACTGTGGCTACTGCAGTTTGCTGGAAGAGGATTTCCTGCAGCCAATGCTGCTGAGCGGCGAGTACAGGGATAAAATCATCATGCGCAAGCTGGTGCTTGACGACGGCTCGCGGCTGAGGGATTTTTCCGGGCAGAGGATCGAT
>JBATIF010000159.1:0-5071 GCA_049667605.1 Gammaproteobacteria bacterium | reverse complement strand
GGCCTGGGCCATGCCGGGAGCGACCAGCGAAAGCCCGCATCCAATAAAACCAGCGCCTGCAAGGCGCCTACAGTTTATTGCAGGAGCATTTAGTTCTCTGACTCAAGGTCAGTTGAGGCAGCCTCACCCGGCAGGCGATTGCTTTCATCAAACCAGGTGCCGAGGTCGATCAGCTTGCAGCGTTCACTGCAGAAGGGGCGCCAGGGTTGTTGTTCTGTCCAGGCCACTGCTTTTCTGCAAGTGGGACAGTGCACGGTTCTGACGGAAGAGACGGGCTTGTTCACAGGCTTCTCTTTGCCTAGATAACACAGCAGGCAAGTTCAAACTCGATGTCCTGGTTGGTTTGCATTGCCCGGCCCTTGAGGCTTGAAAACAGCATGAAACGAGCTGTGAAACGGTGTCTTCCACCGCTCAGTTCGGCGAAGCAGGGCATTTCCCTCGGCAGTGCGATCCTGACCATCTGGAATGGCAGGTTGGGGTCAAAGGTGCGTTGATAGAGGCCGGCCTTTGCATGCATTGGTTTCATGGGTGTGCTGTTGCGGATCAGTGTAGTTATCAGTTGAATGGCCTGGCCGATCTGGTCGAAGTGGTTGAGGAAGAGTGTGAGGTCCCGGCTTCGTTCTGCTGCAGGTTGTTGCAGCCAGTAGTGGTATGCAGGCAGGTCAAAATCACAGGTGCCGCCCGGTATGGCGCTGCGCTGGCGGATACTGATGAGAAACTCGCTTTTCTTCAGGTCACTGGCGATCTGTCCATTGATGCCATGCATGGCATCCATTTTTTGCTCTATATCGGCAAGCAGTGCCGTCAGCTGTGAATGGTCGATGTCCGGGTTAAGTTCGTGGCGTCTCAGGTTGATGGAATGGCGTTCCAGTTCCTTGAATACCTCGGATTTGAGGTTGGTGTTATCAAAGATTGCCAGTATTTCAAGGATACATTGCAGGGTGGCGCGGCTATCCCACTCCGAGTTGCGCTTCAGGTGGTAAGCGGCTTGCTTGAAAAGGTACTCCAGCCGCAAAAATGTCCTGATCCGCTCGTTCAGCGGTTGTTCATAGACAATCTTTCCGGTGACAGCTGCAGCTTTTGTTGGTTTTTCTGTTCTTGCCGCTACCACAGGCTTTCTTGCAGTCTGTTGATTCTCAATGGTTGAGCCTGTACTAGTTGTCATTTGATATTTCCAGGTAACGGCGATGTAACGACCGTATCTGACTCATCAGCGTTTCCAGGTCGCTATTGTTGGCAATTATATCATCAGCGGCCGCCAGACGGGTTTGTCTGTCTGCTTGCGTGCCCATGATCGTCATTACTGCATTGTGAGACAGCTTGTCTCTTGCGGCAACCCGTTTAATCTGTTCTTCCTCAGGTGCATCAACCACAAGGATGCGGTCAATCAGGTCATCCTGGCCGGTTTCCAGCAACAGCGGGATTACCACGATACAGTAGGCAGTCCGGACTTCTGCTATCAAGTCATTGATCCGATTACGAATATCAGGGTGTAGAATGGCCTCCAGGCGGTGGCGGAGTGATTCATCGGCAAATATACGCCGGCGTACGAGGGCGCGGTCGAGTCGGCCATCTGCACTCAGGCACTCTGCCCCGAACAGGGTGCGGATTTGATCGAGTGCGGGCTGGCCGGGTTCTACCAGTTCCCGGGCAATCAGGTCGGCATCGATAACCGGGACACCCAGCGCAGCAAAGCCATCGGCGACGGTGGTTTTGCCACTGCCGATCCCGCCGGTCAGGCCGATCACCAGTGGTCGTGACTGTTGTGTGCTGGTCTGCATGGATCTGGTAAAGCCGGTCTGCCCTTTACATCGCTAGCCGGCTTGTGCAGCAGGCGGCCTAGCCCAGATAGAATTTTATGAAGTCGTTGCCCCACAGCAGGGTAATCCATCCGGCCGCTGCGAGGAAAGGTCCGAATGGCATTGGCTGGCCATGGTCACGGCCCTTGAAGAGGATCAGCGTGATGCCGATAACGGCGCCGACCACGGACGAGCACAGGATTACCACCGGCAAAACCTGCCACCCAAGCCATGCGCCAATCGCAGCAAGCAGTTTGAAGTCACCATAACCCATGCCTTCCTTGCCGGTGAGCAGCTTGAACAGCTGGTAAATCGTCCACAGTGAAAGGTAGCCGGCTGCTGCCCCGATAATGCTGGTCTGGCTATCGACAAACACATTGAAAAGGCTGGCAAGCAGGCCTGTCCAGAGCAGTGGCAGGGTGATCGAGTCCGGCAGCAACTGCGTATCAAAGTCGATGAGGAACAGCGGGATCATTGTCCAGGTGAAGACAAGCGCCGCCAGTGTTTGCACGCTGTAGCCAAAGTGGAGTGCCGTGATGACCGTAAGGATGGCAGTGGCGACTTCAACTGCAGGGTAACGAATCGAAATCGCGGTGCCACAGCCTGAACAGCGGCCTTTCAGAAACAGGTAACTGATCACCGGAATATTTTCAAGCGCAGTAATGCGGTGAGCGCATTTCGGGCAGCGCGATGCAGGTGTCAGCAGGTTGTAGGTTTCAGTATCTCCGCTATCCTGCATGCCGGGTTCCAGGTGTTCCCTGCAATCGCGCGTCCAGCTCCTGTGCAGCATTACCGGGACGCGGAGGATAACTACGTTGAGGAAACTGCCCACCACAAGTCCAAGCGTGGCGCTTGTGACAATCATAAAGAGCTGTGAGGATTCAAGCAGCTGCAATACGTCCATGACTATAGGTATGCCTTGTAGAGGTGGAGCGGGCGTGCGGTATATTTCAGATTGCAGCGCCCATCTTGAAGATTGGTAAATACATGGCGACGACCAGGCCGCCGATAAGTACGCCGAGGATGGACATGATGATGGGTTCCAGCAGGCTGCTGAGGGCATCCACGGCATCATCCACTTCCTGCTCGTAGAAATCAGCCGCCTTGTTAAGCATGGTGTCCAGTGCACCGGATTCCTCACCAATAGCGACCATCTGTTCAACCATGTTCGGGAACAGTCCGGTCTGGTTCATGGCAAACTGCAGCTGTTGACCGGTTGCGACACTGTCGCGGATCTGCAATACCGCGTCGGAATAAACGATGTTACCGGTCGCACCGGCAACCGACTGCAGTGCTTCCACCAGCGGAACGCCGGCAGCGAACATGGTTGCCAGGGTCCGTGCATAACGGGCAATGGCAGCCTTGACCATGATCGGACCGACGATCGGCAGTTTCAGGATCAGCCGGTCAAGTCCGCGGTTGAATGCAATAGAACGTTTTTTCGCCTGCATCATGCCGACTACGGCGATTGTGACAATACCGAATACGAGCCACCAGTATGCCTGCAGGAACTCGGACATGTTAACGACAACACGTGTAAAGGCAGGCAGGTCAGCGCCGAAGCTGCTGAACAGCTGTTCAAATTGCGGTACCACGAATATCAGCAGGATCGATGTAACGATAACTGCAACGATCATGACTGCAATTGGATAAAACATGGCCTTTTTTATCTTGGCCTTCAGTATTTCGGTCTTTTCCTTGTAGGTGGCGATCTTGTCAAGCAGCGTTTCAAGTACACCTGCCTGTTCACCGGCATTTACAAGGTTTGTGACGAGGGCATCAAAGTGCATCGGGTGTTTTTCCAGTGAATCTGAAAGACCGGTTCCCGACTCGACTTCGTACTTGATGTTGAGGATCAGGTCGCGCATCCCCTTGTTGTCATGGCCGCGTCCTATGATTTCAAATGCCTGAACCAGCGGAACGCCGGCGGCCATCATGGTTGCCAGCTGACGGAAAAATATTGCAATATCCTTGGGGAGAATTTTTGTCTTGCCGGCACTTTCGAACAGTGTGCTTTTCTTTTTTACCTTGAGGGGCTTGATGCCCTGTTTGCGCAGGTCGGCCTTGATCAGGGAAGGGCTGGACCCGCGTGACTGGCCTTTTACCCTGATACCGCGCTTGTCAGTACCGGTCCAGAGAAAGACGTCCGGTTGCTTGATTGCTTTTTCTGCCATGTTCTAGTCCTTGGTTACGCGATCTATTTCTTCCAGGCTGGTGATTCCATCCGCAACCTTTTTCAAGCCCGAGTCCCTGAGGTCGGCTACACCTTCTATCTTTGCCTGCTTCTCGAGCTCCATGGAATTTCCACCTTCCATGATAATTCGTCCCATCGCCTCTGTCACGGGCATAACCTGGTAGATACCTACCCGTCCCTTGTATCCCAATGTACAGCTGTCGCAGCCGACAGGCTCGAAAATTTTGAAATCACCCGCAAGCTGCTGTTCACTGAATCCGGCCTTGATCAATGCCTCCCTGGGTATTTCGCTATCTTTCTTGCATTTGGGGCAGAGACGCCGTGCAAGGCGCTGCGCCATGATCAGGTGTACTGATGCAGCGATGTTGTAGGCAGGGACTCCCATATTTGCCAGGCGCGTTAGTGTCTGCGGTGCATCGTTGGTGTGCAGGGTGGAGAGCACCAGGTGGCCTGTTTGTGCAGCCTTGACTGCAATTTCGGCGGTTTCCAGGTCACGAATCTCACCAACCATGATGATGTCCGGGTCCTGGCGCAGAAAGGCACGCAGGGCCACTGAAAAGTTGAGTCCGGCGGTATTGTTTACATTCACCTGGTTGATGCCGGGGACATTGATTTCGACCGGGTCTTCACAGGTGGAGATGTTACGGTCAACCGAGTTGAGCATATTCAGCCCGGTATACAGTGACACTGTTTTACCACTGCCGGTCGGCCCGGTGACCAGTACCATGCCATACGGTTTATTGATGGCCTCGATAAAAAGCTCTTTCTGTTGTTGCTCGAAACCAAGCGCATCAACACCGATTTGCGCGGCACTGCCATCAAGGATACGCAGTACTACCTTTTCTCCGTAGAGGGTCGGCAGGGTGTTTACACGAAAATCAATAGCGCGGTTCTTGGATAACTGCATCCTGATGCGTCCATCCTGTGGAACACGGCGTTCGGCAATATTCATGCGGCTCATGACCTTGAGGCGCGCAATGATTCGCATCGCCAGCGACCGTGGTGGCGATGAGACTTCGTGGAGCACGCCATCACTGCGAAAACGGACCCGGAATTCTTTCTCGTAGGGCTCCAGGTG
>JBATIF010000158.1:0-1886 GCA_049667605.1 Gammaproteobacteria bacterium | reverse complement strand
GGCCATGGGCATCATCAACCAGCAACCAGGCCGCGTGTTGTGCCGCGGCCCCGGCCAGCTCTGCCAGCGGCGCAACATCCCCGTCCATGCTGAACACGCCATCGGTCGCCAGCAGGTACTCGCCGGCAGGTGCAGCGTGCATGCGCGTCTCCAGGTCGGATATATCCGCGTGCTGGTAACGCACCAGGCGCGCACCGCTGAGGCGTGCACCATCCAGCAGCGAGGCATGGTTGCTGCGATCCTGGAAAACCCGGTCGCCGTGACCAAGCAGGGCCTGCATGACACCGAGGTTCGCCATGTAACCGGTGGAGAACAACAGGGCACGCGGGCGTTGTACAAACCCGGCAAGCTCCTCTTCCAGCTGCTGGTGCGCACGACTGTGACCGCTAATCAAATGTGCAGCGCCGCTGCCGGCACCGTACTCATCAAGCCCCCGGTGGAAAGCGGCGACAATCTGCGGATGATTGGCCAGGCCGAGGTAATCATTACTGCAGAATGACAAGTATGTGGTGCCATCCACCCGCACCTCGACGCCTTGCGGGCCGTCAATGACCTGGCGGCTGCGATACAGATTTTTCTGTTTGCGGATGGCGAGCGCTTCAGACAGGTTTTTCATATCAGGAACGAGTACCGTGATGCATGATCGCGCCGTTAAACCGCGTCCTGCCGGAGAGTAATAACCTGCAGGAGCTAATCGCGCTTGAGAAGCGCTCCTGCAACACAAACAACGCGTGTAGGAGCGGATCTAATCCGCGATGAAACGTCATGGAGCACAATCGCGTTTGCGATGTGCCCTCATATGTAATCCGCTAAAAATTCTTCAGGCCGGATGCAGCCCCAGTCGTTCGAACAGGGCGTCGTCCCTGGCGGTATCGGGGTTACCCGTGGTGAGCAGTTTTTCACCGTAGAAGATCGAGTTGGCACCGGCGAGGAAGCACAGCGCCTGCATTTCATCGCTCATCTCGCTGCGCCCGGCTGACAGGCGAACGTAAGCGCGCGGCATCAGGATGCGCGCCACGGCGATGGTGCGCACAAACTCAATGGCTTCAATATCCGGCTGTTCATGCAACGGCGTGCCCTCCACCCTGACCAGGCGATTGATCGGCACACTGCCGGGATGCTCCGGCAGGTTGGCCAGCTCGCACAGCATCGATGCCCGGTCGTTGCGGTCTTCGCCCAGGCCGACAATGCCGCCGCTGCACACGTTAATACCTGCCTTGCGCACGTGATCCAGGGTATCGAGCCGGTCCTCGAAGGTACGCGTGGTGATAATGCTGGCGTAAAACTCCGGCGAGGTATCGAGATTATGATTGTAGTAATCAAGACCCGCCTGTTTCAGTTCAAGCGCCTGCCCCTCGTCCAGCATACCCAGTGTTGCACAGGTCTCGAGCCCCTCGTCGCGCACCCGGCGGACCATCTCCAGCACGCGTTGAAAATTCTTGCCCCTGGGATTGCGCCATGCCGCGCCCATGCAAAAGCGCGAGGCGCCCGCCTCCCTGGCATGCCTGGCCGCGCTGACCACGTCTTCAACTGCCATCAGGCTTTCGGGCTGCAGGCCTGCATCATAGTGAACGCTCTGCGGGCAGTAGTGGCAGTCCTCCGGGCAACCGCCGGTCTTGATACTCAAAAGGGTGCTGACCTGCACGGCATTGGGATCAAAGTTCTCGCGGTGCACGCTCTGGGCCCTGAACAACAAGTCGTTGAAAGGCAACTCGAACAGCGCCATGACCTGCGTACGCGACCAGTCATGGCGTACCTCGTTTGCAGATTTTTCCGACAGACACGAAGTTTGTTTATTCATAAATTACAACCGGATAGACGAAAAATATTCCTGCAGCAGAGGGGTGGACTATGGGACCGAGCATTTCAGCTGTCAACCTGAATGG
>JBATIF010000157.1:0-5986 GCA_049667605.1 Gammaproteobacteria bacterium | reverse complement strand
CCTTGCAGGCGCGATCGATACAGGTGCTATATTTAATCGCGCCTGCAAGGCGCTCCTGCATATTCTCCAGGCAAAAAAAAGCCCGGTATAACCGGGCTTTTTTTATGTGTTGCTGGTTGCCGTTACTTGCGTGCACCGGGTCCGTTTATTTCCAGGCCGTTACTCATGTAGGTATGGAAATACTCGAGTGCCGTGTACTCGGGACCCTGCGCCTTGTAGGCCTTGGCACGCACCTGCTTGTTGCAGCCGCCATAGCGGCGATGCAGCGTGCCGAGGCCGCCCCATTTGGAACGGTACACGGGAAAGTGTGACACATGGCCAAGTGCAGGGCTTAACAGGTCAGCGCGAATCTTGTTGCCGGAGTTATACACATGGCAGTCAGCACAGGCCATGTTCAACTGACCGCGCTTGGCGTAGAAATGCTGTTTGCCCTGGTTGTAGATTTCCAGGGCACGTGGATCGTCCGGGATCTCTACGTTGATGATCTTGCCGCGCGAGGTGTAATGCATATAGGCGGAGATGTCAGCCATTGCGCCTTTCTGGTACTTCAGGGGTTTTTCACCATTCGCTTCCCGGCAGGCATTGATTGAGGCCTCCAGTGTAATCACTTTGCCCGAAGCCTTGTCAAAAAAAGGATAGCGGTTTGCAATGCCTATGCCGTCGTTTTCAAAGCAACTGGCATAGGTCTTGCCGTTGGCAAATGGTTTGTTGAACAGCGCTTTGCCGTTTTCTATATTCAGCTCGTAGGGTGGAAATTCCTCGATTGACTCCCATTGCTCACGGGACGCGGCATCAATGGAATACACGCCATTGACAAAATCCTCGTAAGGCGTGCCCGGGAATCGTTGCTCGTAATATGACCTGAACTTCTCCAGATCCTGTTGTGGTGTTGCCTGCGCCGTCGCGGTAAATGTGCCAAACAGGCCAAGCACAAGAAATGCTGTCAGGAGTTTTTTCATAGGGTGTTTCTCCTAGGAGTCAGTTGCGTTGTTGTCCGGTTGTCTGTCTAGCTAATGGTGACTTCGCTGGAATCTTTTTCACCCATGTTGTCGACCCAGCTGAGTTTCACGGTATCGCCGGCTGCGCCACCGGAAAACCGGAATGACAGGTAGGGATTCTTGGAAATAGCGGGACCCCAGTTTGCGACCATTACCTTGTTGCCCTTGTGCTCGCAGACAACTTCCTGAATGAAATGGGCAGGAATCTTCCCACCTGTTTTCTTGTCCTTGCGGGTACCGGTTTCCATTACGTGACTGATCAATGCCTTGATCGTTGTCACACCATTATCAGCTTTTGCGCGCATTTTGATGCTTGCCATGTCTATTCCTCTTTGTACGCTATATCTTGAAAAAAGTTTGCAGCAGTGTCGGCCTTATCCGCCGCAACCGCCGATAGTGACCTTGACTTCCTTGCCGGTGCTGTAGAGTTTCCCGTTCGCCTTGACAACCGCGATGACACTGGAAGTTTTGCCCATCTTGATCCGGGTTGAGACGTATCCCTCGGTGCCGGGGCCCAGTAGAAAACTGGCGGTCAGTGGGGTTGCGTTTTGCTCTGCAAGGATACTGATGGATTCAGCACCGCCGATGTCGGTAGTAACCGAAACCGGGACGACGGCACCATTTTCAGCGATGTCCGGTGCCTTGATTTTGATTTTGTCACTGCCAGAGTGCTCAGAACTACCAAACAGGCCACTCAGTGCTGAATTGATATCCTTGGCATCAAATGCATCCTTGGACCAGGCGGCCAACGAGGCGCGTGGGGTGAGTAAACCGGCACTTGCAGCCATACCGATCGCGCCGGTGGCCAGTGAGCCTTTCAGAAATATTCTGCGTTTCATGCTTGTCACGTGTGTATCTCCTGATTAATTTGATAACTAATCATGTCGGTTGATTAAAGTGTGTAGACGTAGTCAACAATCTGGTCAATTTCACTTTCACTAAGAACGCCCATTCTTCCAAATGGAATCATGATGGTATTGGGATTCATGACGGTGGCATCATGGATTTGAGCCCTGAGTACAGCCTTGTCGGGGAAACGCAGTTTCATGCTGATCAAGGGTGGGCCGATGTTGCCTGGCAGGGCGCCATCATCCATCATGTGACAGGCAAGGCAGTTTCCTTTTTTACGGTCGAACGCCAGTGCCTTGCCTTTCTCGATGGCGGCATCTGCTGCAATGGCAGTGGGGACTGCGGTTAGCATTAGCGCTCCGGTCAAGACAGCAAGTGTATATGCTGAAATGAAAATACTCCTCGCGGTTTGCAGCATTGTTTCTATCTCCTGATTGGTTAGCGTGTTGTGTGGTTGCCGGCTTGTTACAGGTTACAGGCCGCGTGGGTTGGCTGTTTCGTAGTTGTACTGGACTACTGCGGACTCTGCTTCAAACTTTGCCTTGTTGGCGAGTTCTACCGCGGTGTCATTGTCGCCCTTATCGGCAGCTGCCTGTGCGCTTTCCAGAAACTCCTCGGTGTCGCGCCAGATCCAGTTGTTGGCCTTGGCTGCCTTGATGGCGCTCGCGGCATTGGCGATGGCTGCAGTTGCTGCAGGACTTGCCATGGAGCCGCTGCTGGCCTCTGATTTCATAGTCTGATCCGCACAGCCATTGATCAGCCACATCGAGAGGATTGTAAATATCAATAACTTGAAGTGTGAGCGTGTCTTCATGTTGAGTGTGACTCCGAATAAAGTAAAAAGTGCAAAAAATTACTGTTTGAATTCACTGCGGTAGATAAAGCTATCACCCGGTTTCTGGAAGCGCAAGTAGAATGACTGCTACATTAGTATATGTATTTATTCTAATTTCTCTGCATCCAGGATGCTCTGCAGGTTGTTGATGCCCGCCTGGATACTCGCGCTCTGGTAATCACTGATGCCTTTTTGTTTCTCTGCAATTCTCAGTTGTTCGATTGCCTGTGTTGTATAGCCATTGAGAAAGTAATACTGCGCGATCGCCGTATGTGTCTGGATGTTTCTGCCGCTGGCAGCTGCGGCCCGGGCAAGCAGTTTGTACATCTCGGGATCGAGTGGATGCTTGTCGCTGGCGTGTGCCAGCAGTTTGAATGCGGTTTCAGCCTGGCCGGCGGACAGCAGGGTTGAGGCATAGGGCAGGATGACCGTTGGGTTGTCCGGATAGAGGGACAGGCTGGATGCATAGATACCCAGAGCCGCTTCGATATGTTTGCCCTGGTGCAGAATACTGGCAAGTGCGAGTCGATAGGCAATGCGGTCCGGGTCACTTTTGTGCAGCTGTTCGATCACGTCGCGGGCCTCATCGAGTTTGTTATTGGCCGCGAGCAGCAGTGCAAGCTCGTAGCGCTCGACGGCCGTGTCACCGCCGGCCTTGCCCTTGTATCGAAGTACATCGGCGAGTACCTGGCTGGAGTTATCATAGCTGCTGACACGAAGTTTTGCCTGTAACAGCAGGAAGTCCAGATCTGGCGCAACATCAATTTCGGGATAGCTCTCGGCGCGGGAGATTGCCTCGGAGATCCGGTTGGTAGTGACCGGGTGGGTGCTGAGAAATTCCGGTGGCCGGGCACCGTAGAGCCTGGAGTTTTTTTGCAGGCGTCCAAAAAAACCTGCCATACCGTTCGGGTCGAAGTTTGCATTCGCAAGTGTCTGGATACCGATACGATCGGCTTCCTCTTCATTCGCACGGGTGAAGTTGATTTGATATTGCAGGCTGGCTGCGGAGGCAGCAGTCAAGGCTGCGGCACCTGCTTCGCCGTTCTGAGTGCCGATCAGGATTGCCGCCACGAGAGCGGCTATTCTGGGTATGCTCATTTTGTCGGCGGCCTCAAACGACCGTGCCAGGTGAAGCTGGGTGACATGCGCGATTTCGTGGGCAAGGACGGCGGCGAGTTCACTTTCGGATTCGGCGGCCAGAAACAGGCCGGTATTTATTCCGATGTGGCCAGCGGGGCCGGCGAAGGCGTTAATGCCGGAATCATTGACCAGGAAAAAGGTGAAGTCCTTGGTCGGATTTTCACTCCTTGCGACCAGGCGGCGCCCCAGGGCTTCAAGGTAGCTGTTGGCCTCCTGGTCATTCAGAATCGCCCCGGACTGGCGCAATTGACGCATGAAGGCCGCACCCAGCGCCCTGTCTTGAGTAGGGGATATTATCCGGCCCGACGCGTCACCCAGGCTGGGTAACTGGTCGGAATAAGTTTCAGCCATGGCACTTGCCGCGTGGATCAACAGCAGGCTGCCCAGCAGGCCTCGGAAACGTGTTGTCATGACAAGAGTGATTGATATATTTAAAATTCTATGCAATTGGGACAAGGAATTTCCGCAGCGGTTCGATATGAATAGCGCTGATTTGCGGGTCTCCCCGATGGGGGGCTTGCCTTCCGCGATGTGTTATCATAACTTCTTACTCGCATTACGAATTGTATACCATTGATCCGCACGAACGGGTCTTTAAAAAGTTGTAAATTACCAGGAGAGACGCTATGGCGGATTTTGATGACGAACTTGACGCGACGGGCCTGAATTGCCCGCTGCCTATTTTAAGAGCAAAGAAGGCCCTGAATAATCTGGATAAAGGCAAGATTTTACACATCATTGCTACCGACCCGGGTTCTGTTAAGGACTTCGAGGCTTTCGCAAAGCAGACGGGCAATGAGCTGATGTCATCGTCTGAAGAAGACGGAAAATTCATGTTCCTGATGAAGAAGGGCTGATATAGCACCGGATTGCAGTATTCCGGACACAAAAAAACCCCGGTCACACGGCCGGGGTTTTTTGTGTCCGGATGTTTTCCTTTAGGCTATCTGAACTTCCAGTTAAAGCCGACGCTGAAGATATCTACCGCGGCATCGTATTTCGCATTCAGTGCATGGAAGCCGGTCAGGTTGCCGGGAGGCATTGTTGTCGGGTCGTGGGCATCAGGAGACCCGCTGAGTTTCGGATCATCTACAAACAGGTGCGCATAGCCAAAATCGAAACTGATCTCCGGGGTGTACTTCCAGGTGGCGCCGAAAGTCAGCCAGGTGCGGTCGTTGTCCGGGACGCGCGGCGTGCGAAGGGTTGCATTGGGAACCGGCGTTTCATCCAGCGCCAGGCCACCGCGGAATATCCACTGCCGGTTAGGGGTGTATTCGGCGCCCACGGCATAACGGGTGCTATCTTCCCACTGTAGCGGGGTCACGCTTTGGGAGCCGTTAGCAAACTCTACCACCAGTGCATCCAGCTTGCTCCACTGGGTCCAGGTGATGTCGGCCATCACCGCCCACTCTGAATTGATGCCGTGATAGGCACTGGCTGACAGGCTGTCCGGCAGGGCAACTGCGAGTTCGGCGTCCAGCTTACCGAGACCACTAATCTTGCGGCTACCATCGAGTTCCAGTTCGATCTTGGAGCGGTAGTGCAGGCCAAGGCGGGTGCGATCGGATGGCTCCAGAAGTACGCCCATGTTGAAGCCGAAGCCCCAGTCGGTGCCGGTAACTTTTGCCTTGCGGTCATCCAAACCGGCGGTAGCGGCTCCTCCCAAAAGGCCTATATCGGCTATCTGGGACAGTTCACCGTCTGCATACATCGCACTGATGCCGAAGCCGACCGATGCATGCTCATCAATCTTGAAGGCAATGGACGGGTTCAGGTTATAGGTCAGCAATTCCGACTTGACGGCATGGTAGCGGCCTACCCAGTTATCGTCATACTCCGTCGTTAGTCCAAACGGTGCGAACACGCCGATACCCATCCAGATCCTGTCGTTATATTGATGGGAGATGTAGCCGCTTGGCACAGCAGCCAGCAGGTCGGTATCGTCTTTTGGTTTACCCGGGATCATCTTCCCGGCAGGAAATAAAAACGCATTTGCAGCGTTCTTCGGGTTGTAAATGCCCGTTGCATCCTCGACTTTGGTATTGGCGTTGACGATTTGCAGGTTGCCCGTGATCATCGAGCCGGGCAGGCGCGACATGCCGGCAGGGTTGAAGAAGATGGTGCTGGCGTCGCTGTTGCCGGCCGAGCCGATGGCGTAGGCGGT
>JBATIF010000156.1:0-4203 GCA_049667605.1 Gammaproteobacteria bacterium | reverse complement strand
TTGTGACTTCATGGGTTACTATCATGTGGTGCCTTGTATCAACCGCTGTCTGCACGTTATAGCCAACCATGCCACTGCCGCGACCACTGGTTGCCATTGAGCGCGCATCCGGGTCCGTCAGGGATATTTGCTGGTCCGGCCTGCTGAGCATTTCCTTTTCCAGTGCCGTGAGCCGCTTCACCTCCTTTTTGAGTTTAGTGATCTTGTCCTGGAGGCGCTCTGAGGTTTGCTTGGCAGTTTGGGTATCCTGGCGGTCTGCACTCGCCATTTGAGACAGATAGCGTGCAATGCTTTCGTCGATCTGTTGCAGACGACGTTTCATTTTCGCCTTGGTGAAGTTCCGGTCCCGATTGTTCACTGCCTTGAACTTGCTGCCGTCAATGGCGACGAATGCATCCGTGAACAACTCCAGCTTGCGACAGATCAGGACAAACTCGCGACAGACTTTCTGGATAGCCTTGCCATTGTCTTTCCGGAAGTCGGCAATGGTTTTGAAGTCAGGTGCCAATCGCTCGGTTAGCCACATCAGTTCAACATTGCGTTGCGCCTCTCGCTCAAGCCTGCGGCTGGACTGAACCCGGTTGAGGTAACCATAGATATAGATCTTCAGCAGTGTTGCGGGATGGTAGGGTGGTCGCCCGGTGTCTTCAGGGACCGTTCTGAAGCTGAGTGACCCCAGATCCAGTTCATCAACAAAGACATCAATGACACGGATCGGGTTGCTTTCGGTGATGTAATCGTCAAGCCGTTCCGGGAATAATGTGGCCTGAGCCCGGCTTTCTCCCTCAATAAAACCTGTCATAGCGCGGCTTTCCTGAATGAAAGCAACATTATAATAGATATGGGGTTTTCACATAGTCTGGACCCAAAGCTGCCGTTTAGTCCTTACTTATATTGGCAGTACACGAGGATAAAAATCGATAGGCACAAGAGATGCTAGAGTTGAGTATGTAAAACCTTTTAGGCCATGTAAGATCAGGTTAAGTGATTGAACAATGGAAGGTAAATAATCAACCATGGCCTAAAAATCGTAGGACAAAGAAGACTTTTAGGTCACCTATTTGTAGTTATGGGGCATTTTAAGCTTACGACTTGACAAGGCTCTGAGCTAGATCGTCCATACAAAAAGAGAAATTATCGATGGACTACTTTATCGCATTACTGTCGGACCCAAACGTCTGGGCTGCACTCGCAGCGCTTACTGCGATGGAGGTGGTCCTCGGAATCGACAACCTTATCTTTATCTCGGTTTTATCTAACAAGTTACCCGAGCACCAGCGCTCTATGGCGCGGCGCATTGGTATCTCGGCCGCGTTGGTACTTAGGCTCGCACTTCTCGGAACAGTTGCTTTGATCGTCAAGCTGACTGACCCGGTATTCGATGTCTTTGACCATGGATTTTCATGGCGCGATATGATCCTTATATCCGGGGGACTCTTTCTTGTTTGGAAAGCAACTAAGGAAATTCACCACAGCGTGGATCCTGACCCAGGGCCGGACAGTCTTAATCCTGCTGTGGTTACGACCAATTTGGTGGCAGTTGTCAGCCAGATTCTATTGCTCGATGCTGTATTCTCCATAGATAGTATTATCACTGCCGTTGGAATGACTGAACACATACCAATCATGTTTGTCGCTGTGATCATCGCAGTTATGGCTATGCTTATCGCAGCAGATCCTCTGGCTCGTTTTATTCACGCGAATCCAACAATCGTGATGCTGGCTCTCGGATTTCTCTTGCTAATCGGCACTACTTTGATCGCGGATGGCTTTGGCGCTCATTTACCAAAAGGTTATATTTATGCTGCTATGGCTTTTTCCATATTTGTTGAGGGACTCAATATGCTTTCTAGGCGCGCCCGTCAAAGGCGTTTGAGTTCCGATAGAATTACCTAGAGCATAAAATTTTGCCCCAAAACAAATGTTTTAAGTTGGCGCCAAAAAGCAGCGCAACTTACACAATGCGTTAGCTAATGTCCGGTTCTGGCGGCGGGTTCAACTGGTGAGCGCAACACTTTATCTTTACACAAAAAGATGGAGTGTGAGCAATGGTTTATCGAAAACGGAAGTTCCAGTGTAAATACCTGAGCAATTTACTTAGATGAACGGGTACGACCCAAAATGGACTGACGTATGACTGGCGTATTTGTCCATACCAGTTCCATGTTTGGTATTGGGTCTTTTTACACAAGCGACGGAATACTTTACATAATTGTAACTCTTCCTGCACCTGAAATTTACAACTCCTTGATCATATTACCCTTTGGTGTGATGGCTGAATTCTTGCATATCTTTTAGCCTGTGTGCTGATTGACCGCAAGAGTCACTGGCACGATATGAGAACGGGCACATGAAAAATAATAGACGTCGGAATCACAACAGGCGGCAGAGCAATGTCATGCCCGGTTTTCCATTCAAGGACAGTAGAGGGGCAACAATAAGGGAATGTCGCAGGAAGATTCCAGATCGGCGTAAAGACAACACCCAGGTCGAATACTAGACCGTCTGGGGAGGGTGCAGTTCTGAATGTCTGGAAACAAGAGAACTTGCTGTTCAGGCCGGTAACCGGGAAGGTCTCTGGTTGGCTGGTTCCAGTCTTCGTCGGGCATTGCAACAATCGGTGAGAGATACGTCAGGAATGGCAGGTTACCGACCGAATCCGGGACTAGATGAAATCCTTATATAAGACTTCGTTAACGGGCAAGAGTACGACCCATTCCGTCTTTTATCCAAAAAACTCAGCAGCAGCAATGCCAGTAATTTCGGGCATCAATCAAATTTCTTGATTCACGTCAATCATGCACCCTCCCTGGTCTGTTATTAATAACACAGATATGAGCGGAGAGCGGCCAATGACAAAATTGCCTGGCATGATAGTGTCTGCGTCAGTAGTTGTTTTAATGCTCATTTCTTGTGTTTCCTGTATTCCTCTGGTTAAGGAATCCAATGCTCCCCCAATAGATAAATATTCCCTGTCAGTACTTTTTAATAATGATAACGAGGGTATTCTGGTTTTACCGGTATGGGAAAAATACCCTGTAATCATCTCGGAGCAGTCGATAAAAGAATCATCAACTCTTTCTTTTGGTACTCCGCTTTTTCTCAAGGTTAAAGACATACCAGGGATAAACGAATTGATATCGAGTAAAACCTCGGCAGGGTTGCTTTTCGGGCCACTGGTTGCTGTTGGAAAAGGCGTGCTATTTCATGGCTATTTTATTATTGGTGAATCCGGCAGGATTATCTGGCTTAGAAAAAAGGTGGCCAGCTCTTTCTTTATTTCGCAGCAAGGAAAAAAAGAACTGATTAAAGGGATTCGAGAATCCAGGGAAGTATATTCACAGACCTCTTCAGATATTTGGCGTTTTACAGGCAAGCTGAAGCTGATTATTGATTATAATTCCAGCGCCAGAAATGACATTGTCAATTTTATCAGCAGTGTTGATAGTGAAATTGCCGGCCCCTTTACCACGCTATGGTCAAACGGTAAACGCTACGATGGAGAATGGGTTGATGGTAAAAAGCACGGCCGCGGGAAAATGACTCTGGCAAACGGCAACTGGTACGACGGCAAGTGGCATGACGACTATGCCGATGGCGAAGGTAAGGCCATGATCAATGGCAAGATGTACAAAGGAGTCTGGGATCGCGGTTGCCTGCGCAGCGGGGAGCAGCAAGCGGCTTGGGGTCTGTCACTCCGCCAATGCCAGGTAATTCTGCAATCAACTGCATCATCTGCATCGATAGTGGCTGCTACCACTACCCGAAATTACGGCGATACATTCTGGATGTTTGCCGGGGTGGCTGGATGGGATTTTATAGTGGACAGTGCACTAACAATAAACGCGCTGGGGATTTATGACAGTGGGGGCTATGGGAACATACCCGGTCGCTATGGGCTGGCACTGAGTCATACCATAAAAATATACGATATAACGGGTCCACTAATTACCAGTGCGTTTATCAACGCAGGAACTGATGATCCTCTGATTGAAAGAACACGCTGGGTGCAGATTCCGGAAGTTGTATTGCAGCCGGGTGTGACATATACCATTATCGCCAATAATATGTGTTCTGGTGACAACAGCGGAGGGGACAGCTGCGGACTACATGATATTACTTATGCGGCAGGTGTTAATCAAAGACAGGGTGTTATGTACCCCAGGGGAAAGGCACTTGATCTGTCAGCAAGGACCTCAGGCG
>JBATIF010000155.1:0-9380 GCA_049667605.1 Gammaproteobacteria bacterium | reverse complement strand
CCGATAAAGCCGGCACCCCCGGTGACTAGCAGTCTGCGCATGTTCGAAGCTCCTTCAGCATGTTGACCAGGCTGTCCCGCCAGGAGGGTATTTGCAAGCCCAGAGAATTTCGTATTTTATGTGTATCGAGCACCGAATACGCCGGCCGTGCAGCCGCAGTGGGATAGCCTGACGTGGGGATCGGCTCAACCACCTCTGTTTTGATATCAAAACCCAGTCCTGCTGCCTCACTCAGTATAGCCGTGGCAAAACCATGCCAGGAGGTCTCCCCGGCATTGGTGTAATTGAACACGCCGCTTTTTTCCTTGCCAACCAGCGCCAGGATTGCAGCCGAAAGATCGGTCGTCCACGTGGGCGAACCGACCTGGTCACTGACGACGCGCAGTGGCTTGCCCGTGGTGGCCAGGCGCAACATCGTTTTCACAAAGTTGCCACCGCTGCCATGAGCCCCATAGACCCACGCCGTTCGCACCACGGTCGCACCGGGCAGGGCCGCGAGCACGGCCCGCTCACCTTCGAGCTTGCTTTGACCGTAGACCCCCAGCGGGTTTGCCTTGTCATCCTCGCGATAGGGGGTCGTCTTTGTCCCGTCAAAAATAAAATCGGTCGATACCTGCAGCAGCCGCCCGCCAGTGGCCGCCACGGCTGTTGCCAGTGCTGCCGGGCTGTCACGATTGACGCTGAATGCTAACTGAGGCTCACTTTCCGCCTTGTCTACCTGCGTGTAGGCCGCACAATTTATTATCCAGTCCGGCGCATACGCGCGCACCAGGGAGGCTACATCTGCCGGGTTTTCAAGGTTCATCTGCTCGCGGCCGGGCGCATGAACTTCATGACCCTGACTGCGGAAATCCCGTGCCACTTCATGGCCCAGCTGGCCCGTGCATCCGCTCACCAGCACGCGCACTAGCCTGCCTCGTAGCGGGGCAGGTTGTCACTGTCATGCAACCCTGGGTTTGATTTGTCCTTCGCAGATAAGGAGAACTCCAGTTGCGGCCAGTCGATGCCAAGGTCCGGATCATCCCAGGCAATGCCATACTCATCGCCCGGCGCATACAGCTCGGTGCACTTGTACAGGAAATCCGCCGTTTCACTCAGGGTACAAAAGCCGTGCGCGAATCCCGGCGGGATATATAACTGCCGCGGGTCATCTGCAGATAACACGATACTGACCGCTTCCCCGAAGCGCGGCGAACCCTTGCGGATATCCACCGCCACATCGAATACTTCCCCGGACACAACACGCACCAGTTTGCCCTGCGGATGTTGAAGCTGGTAGTGCAGCCCCCTGAGCACCCCGCGGCAGGAACGCGAGTGGTTGTCCTGCATGAATTCAGCGGGCAGCCCGTGCTGCGGATATTTCCCCGCGTGGAAAGTCTCCATGAAGAAGCCGCGTTCGTCCCTGAAAATATCCGGCTCGATCAGCAAGACCTCCGGGTGTGCGGTTGGAATGACCTTCATAACTGACCCCGGGCTTCTTTCAACATGTCAAGCAGGTACTGTCCATAACTGTTCTTTTGCAGCAGCACGGCCAGCTGTTCGATTTGCCCCGCACTGATGTAGCCCATGCGATAGGCAACTTCTTCGATACATGCAACCTTCAGTCCCTGGCGCTGCTCGATGGCCTCGATGTAAATGGCCGCCTGCAACAAAGCCTCATGGGTGCCGGTATCCAGCCACGCCGTGCCCCGGCCAAGCAATTCAACATTCAATGTCTTTTGCTGCAGATAGGCACGGTTTACATCGGTGATCTCAAGTTCCCCGCGCGGCGAGCGCGATAAACCGGCGGCGATATCCGCCACCTGCCGGTCATAAAAGTAAAGCCCGGTGACGGCATAATGCGACTTCGGCTGTGCCGGTTTCTCTTCGATGCTCAGCACCTGGCCCGTGGCATTGAATTCCACCACGCCATAGCGCTGCGGGTCGCGCACCCGGTAGGCAAACACGGTTGCACCGCTTTTCAGGGCGGCCGCGCGTTGCAGGTTCGACCCCAGCCCGTGGCCATAGAAAATATTATCCCCCAGTATCAGGCAAACGGGTCCGTCATTGATAAATTCACGCCCGATCAGGAACGCCTCGGCCAGCCCGCCCGGTTGCGGCTGCTCGGCATAGCAGATATCGAGACCCAACTGGCTGCCGTCACCGAGCAAATGCCTGAAATTCGGTAAATCCTGCGGCGTTGAAATCAGCAGGATCTCACGGATACCCGCCAGCATCAGGGTGGACAGGGGGTAATAGATCAACGGCTTGTCATAGACCGGCATCAGCTGCTTGCTGACCGTGAGCGTCAACGGATGCAGCCGGGTGCCACTGCCGCCGGCGAGAATAATTCCTTTCATAGGATGACACCCTGAGACACGCCGGGAGACAGGCCGGCAGATGCCGGGGAATGTGCTCGGCACATTATGCTGGTTACCCGGGTTTGACCGGCGGCACAAAACCGGCGGGCATTTCTGTACCCCCGCCAAAGAAAAACTTTTCCATTTCCTCCTCGAGGAATTTGCGCGCCTTGGGATCGATCGGCGAGATCCGGTGCTCGTTGATCAATATCGTCTGGTGCTTCAACCACAGCTGCCAGGCTTCTTTTGAAACACCTGCAAAAATACGCTGGCCCAGGTCACCGGGATACGGCGGTGCATCCAGGCCCTCCGCCTCCTTGTCAAGCTTTACACATTGCACCATTCGCGTCATATGTTCACCGCTGTTCTGTTATACAAGCCGGACATAGTCAATGCCCTCACCCTCCTGGAGAGGGCTGGGGAGCGGGGATAAAATCATGGAAACGGCCTGATTTATATCCCCTCATCCTGGCCTTCCCCCGGAGGGGGAAGGGATCCTCTTTTTCTTTCCTGCAGGAGCGGATCTCATCCGCGATAATGCTACATGACCCCCTATCGCGGATGAGATCCGCTCCTACAATGTCACTATTGTCACATAAGGAGTGAAATTTATCAGGTCAGTAACAATTACAAAACTTTCACTATTCCTGCCACTCTGCCAGACGACCCAGCAGCTTCCCTACCGGGGCCGCGAAGCCCAACTCGTCATGACTGTATATGTTATACCAAAGCCGGTCATCGCCTTCCATCGCCCGGTCCAGTGCCGGCCCGGCAACAGCAATGACCGGGCTAATATCGAGATGAAAGTGACTGAAGGTATGCCGTATGACCGGCCATTGCTCGGTTCTGTTAACAGAAAACCCGATTGTCTCCCGGCACCACTGCTCAACGCCGACACCCGGGGAAATCTCGGGGAATCCCCAGAGGCCGCCCCATATTCCGGCAGGTGGTCGTTTTTCGATCACTACTTCGTGCCTGTCATTGGTCAGTAACAGCATGGTGGTTGCGCGAACCGGCAACGACTTGCGCGGCCGGGCTGACGGAAAGTCTGCCTGGCAATTATTGGCCCGCGCCCTGCAGCCGTCAGCCAAGGGGCAAGCCTCGCAGGCCGGGCTGGCACGGGTACACAGCGTCGCACCCAGATCCATTATGGCCTGGGTATAGGCCGCCAGCTGCCTTTCGGGGGTATGAAGTTCCGCGAGTTGCCATAACTTTTTCTGCACCGCGGACTGCCCGGGCCAGCCCTGCACGCAGTAATAACGCGACAGTACACGCTTCACGTTGCCGTCAAGAATCGGGTGGCGCTGCCCGAAGGCAAGCGCAAGGATTGCCCCGGCGGTGGAACGGCCGACACCTGGCAGCGCCAGCACCTGTTCAAATGACTCGGGAAACTGACCGCCATGGCGATCAATGACTTGCTGCGCCGCGGCATGCAGGTTGCGGGCGCGGGCGTAATAGCCAAGACCTGACCAATAATGCAGCACCTGGCCCTGATCGGCCTGTGCCAGGGCCGCTATGTCGGGGAAGCGCTGCATGAAGCGCTCGTAATAGGGAATGACTGTGGCCACCCGGGTCTGTTGCAGCATGATCTCGGAAACCCAGACGCGGTAGGCTGAAAGGGGCTGTTGCCAGGGCAGGTCCCTGCGCCCGTGCTGTTCATACCAGGCCAGTATTGCCTTGCTGAATTCCACGCTAGTGCCCTTGCAAACCGGTTGCAAGGCATGCGGAGCGTAAATCAAGCCGGGTGCCGGTTACTTTTTTTATTAGCCACGGAAGCACACGGAAATACACGGAAATATAAAACCATTGAAAGTAGTTCTTCCGTGTATTTCCGTGTGCTTCCGTGGCAATAATATTCATCTCTATCAGATTTAACCGGCAACAGGAATTCCACTCACCCGAATAATCACCAGCAAAGAATTTATTTTTCCGTGTTCTTCCGTGGATTTCGTGGCCAAAGGTGTTGTTGATTTATTGTTCCGTGTATTTCCGTGTGCTTCCGTGGCAAAAATATCTGTCATTATCAGATTGAACCGGTATCAGGGATACTGCCCGGCGGCCTGCTGTTCGATGTAGCTGGACGTTTCCAGGACCTGCCTGGTCATTTCACGTTCGAACAGCCACGTACCGATCAGCGGCGGCACCCAGAACGAGGGATCGACTTGAGCGCTAAACTCCATGTAGGTAACATTGTCTGCCACGACAAGATCCCAGCTTGCACTGCCTGACTCGAAATCACTCGACTCCGGCAGGATGGTTGCCTTGACCATTGTATTACCCTGCTCAACAATATCCTGGACCTGCCTGAACTCTTTGCAGAAAAACAGTACGCACAATTTGATTCGCGTATAGACACGGTGCCTGCCCGGGCCTTGCCTTGCAACAATATAACTTTCAACAATCGACGGGTTGATTTCAGTCAGGTGATCATAGTCGGTGATTGCGCGGTGAACCACCTCCAGCGGCGCCTCGATGCGCGCCAGCACATCAATAGCGTAAACGTCTGCATCAAGCACCACCGATGACTCAACAATCCCTGCGGCAGCCGCAAGCAGCGGAATCAGCAACAGGGCTGCAAGAGCAGCACGCACCTTGCCCACTGGACTATTTGAACAGCCCCTTTAATAACTTGTCCTGCAGCTTATCCTCGATTTTTTTCTGTATTTTCTGTTTTTGCTCTTCCACCTTCTCCTCTACCTTGGCCTTGGCCGCATCACTCAGGGCCGCGCCAAGATCGGGGGCATAGCTTGGCTTGCTGAAGGTGCCGCCGACATGCACAGGAATCGAAATTCCTTTCAGATCATCCAGGGCTGCGCCGCCCTGACCTTCCAGGCTACTGACCAGCTTGGCTGTTAGGGTGTAATCAATCGTCTCTTTCGGAAGGCTTACTTCACCCTTGCCGGTCAGGCGCAACAGGGGCGAGGACATCAACAGGTCATCGTTGCGGATCAGTCCGTTGCTGATAACGGTGGTGCCTTTCATTTCGGTAAAGTCGGTCTGGTTCGGCTCAGTGGTTGCGGGCGCCGGTTCGCCTTTCAGTTTTGCCCTGGCATTGCGTATCAGTGCCGCAACATTCACCCCCTTAACCGCACCGTCTGTAAAAGAAAAAGAGGTGTTGCCGCTTAATGACTGCTTGATAAGCTCCGCTGTTGCGCCGCTTGCGTTTATATTTGCATGCAGATTGGCGGTGCCCAGCAGTTGATCCTTACCAGTCATGTCTTTCAATAGCGGCCCGGCCTTGACGTTATTGACATCGTTGACGAGTGTCAGGCGCGGGGTGCTGTTACGCACATCCAGGGTAATGTCATTTTGTATATTACCGTTGTAGAGCCGGGCGCTTGCCGGGGTGACGCGGATTACCCCGTTGCTGGCCTTGACCTGCATCTCGACATTGGTGCTGCGCAGGTTAAATGCCTTCAGTGTGCCTATTTCCAGCTTGCCGTTGAGATTCAAACTGCGCAGCGTCTCCAGCGGCAACTCGCCGGTGGCAGCAGCCTCCGGCTTGTCCGCTGCCGCCTTGCCGTCTTCCGCCGGCGGTGGCAGGTAACGGTCTAGATCGAACTGGTCAACAGCAAGGGCGAAAGAAATGGCCGGCGCATCGAACCGGGCAACGCTTGCATTGCCTTTGACGGTGGTGTCATCCAGGCGTAATTCCACGACATTGGCGTTGAAGTCTTTTGCAGAGGCCGTCCACTCCAGCCTTGCATTGGCACTGCCAAGCACCTTGCTGTCGGCCGTTACCGGGCTGTCCTGTCCCAGTTCCTTGATCAGGTCACGCGGCGCAAACTCCGCGACCGTGAAAACACCCTTGAATTGCGGATCATCAGCGCTGATTTTCGTGCCTGATATGGTTCCTGCGACAACCATGCCCAGCGCTTTCAATACCACATCCGGCATGTTCAGGGTCTGCGCATCGAGATCGATGGCAATATCCGAGGCCAGCGATACGCTCGTCCTGCCTGCAGGGACGCCGTCTCCTTCAGCGTCCACCACCAGTTTCACACCCGCTATGTCGATTGCGTTCAGTGCAGGCGCAACCAGCACATCACCCTTGAGTGAAAACGCCCCGGTCGCTGCCGGCTGTTTGGCTGCGAGCTTGAACTGCAGGTCAATATCAAAGCGCTCGCCGGGTTCAATCGCTCCCGTAGTAAAGGACAGCTCATTGATCTCGTAGCTGGAATCAGCAGCACGGTCATCCCAAACCAGTTTGGCGTCGACAATCTTGATGCCGCCGATGGACAGGCTCTCCAGCGTCGCGGCGCCGCCTGTCCCGGTCTCCGCGCCGGCGGCTTTGGCATCTTTCTCTGCAGCAGCCTGCCTGCCCTGCAGATCCGCCCAGTTACTGCGGCCCGCCTTGTCTTTTCCCAGGTAGAGCTGCAAACCCGAAAGCTTGACCTTGTCCACCTGCAGCTGCTTGCTCAACAGGGGAACCAGCTTGACCCGGACCTGTACCGTATCCATGCGCGCCATGTGAGGCTCTGCAAATCCCTCGGCATTGCTCAGCCGGGTCGGCCCGATATCCAGCCCCAGCCAGGGAAATACCGACAGCGAGATATCCCCCTCGATTTCCAGGTTCCTGCCGGTCTGCTCCTTCACAGCGGCTGCGATTTCGGGCTTGTAGTCGTTCGGGTCGACAACCAGCGGCAAGACCACAACGGCCGCGACAACCAGGACAACCAGTAACAACAAAAACCCGAAGAGAAATTTGAGCAATTTACCCATCATCTTGTTCCTTGATAATTAGTTATAAATTCGAGCCGGTCGGTAGCAGTACAATCAGTACGCTAGTATAGTGCTTCAGTGACGGCACGCCTATCCGCATAACAATTTGTTACACTTCAATCACCGGGGCAGAGCATGCCTGTATAGCGTCGCAGGCCGCGATAAATTCAAAGCATAACAATCGATTAAAGACATCACGTCAAACTTGATACCCCTTCAATGAACATACTAGGCATCTCGGCTTACTACCATGACAGCGCAGCAGCATTGCTGAGCGATGGGGTCATTGTGGCAGCGGCACAGGAAGAACGCTTTTCCCGCAAAAAACACGATGCCCGCTTTCCCGTCAGTGCAATCAACAGCTGCCTGTCACAGGGCGGGATCAGCCTGGCCGATGTAGACGAGATCGTTTTTTATGACAAGCCACTGGTCAAGTTCGAGAGGCTGCTGGAGACCTACCTCAGCTATGCGCCGAGGGGTTTCCGCTCCTTCATCGCCGCCATGCCGGTATGGTTGAAAGAGAAGCTCTACCTCAAGACGACCCTGAAGAGGGAGTTTGCAGCCCTCGGCGGCATGGCCATCAAAGAATTGCCAGCATTGCTGTTTGCCGAGCATCACCAGTCCCATGCCGCCTCGGCCTTCTATCCGAGTCCATTCAAAAAGGCAGCCGTCATGTGCCTGGACGGGGTGGGTGAATGGGCCACCACCTCTGTCTGGCTCGGCGACGGACATACCCTGACGCCGCAGTGGGAACTGGATTTCCCGCACTCGCTCGGCATGCTGTACTCGGCCTTTACCTATTACACAGGTTTTCGGGTCAACTCGGGTGAATACAAGTTGATGGGGCTGGCACCCTACGGCGAGCCGAAATACGTTGAGCTGATCCTGGACAAGCTGATCGATCTGAAAGCGGATGGCACCTTCCGGTTGAATATGAAGTACTTCAACTACGCGACCGGGCTCACCATGACCAACAAGCACTTTGCCGGGCTGTTCGGCGCACCGCCAAGGACCCCGGAAGCAAAGATCGGGCAAAAGGAAATGGATATTGCACGCTCTATCCAGGAAGTGACCGAGGAAGTCGTCCTGCGGCTGTCACGTACCGTGCAAAAGGAACTCGGCGTCGATTACCTCTGCATGGCAGGTGGCGTGGCACTGAACTGCGTGGCCAATGGCCGCATCCTGCGTGAAGGCCCGTTCAAGGATATCTGGATACAGCCTGCCGCCGGCGATGCGGGCGGCGCACTGGGGGCCGCCCTCGTGGCGTGGCATGACTATCATGACAAGCCCCGCCAGGTGAATATGCATGACAATATGGCCGGCTCCTACCTTGGACCGGGCTTCAGCAATGATGAAGTCGGCGTGGAGCTGGACAGGCTCGGCGCGGTATATACGCGCCTGGACAATGCAGAACTTGCCAGCCGGCTGGCCGAGGTCCTCGAGGGTGAAAAGGTGGTCGGCTGGTTTGCCGGACGCATGGAATTCGGCCCCCGCTCCCTGGGTGGCCGCTCGATTATCGGTGACCCGCGCAGCGAGAAAATGCAATCCGTCATGAACCTGAAGATCAAGTACCGCGAGTCATTCAGGCCATTCGCGCCTGCCGTGCTGGCAGAAGACGTTTCTGAATACTTCATCCTCGACCGGCCAAGCCCCTATATGCTGATTGTTGCGCCGGTAAAGGAAGAACTGCGCGTACCGATGACGGACGAACAAAACAAGCTGTTCGGCATCGACAAGATCAACCTGAAGCGCTCCAGCATCCCGGCAGTGACGCACGTCGACTACTCGGCCAGGGTGCAGACGGTGCACAGGGAAACCAACCCGCGCTTTTATGAAGTGCTGGAACAATTCAAGCAGCGTACCGGTTGTTCCGTGCTGGTCAATACCTCGTTTAACGTCAGGGGCGAACCCATCGTTGCGACACCCGAGGATGCCTATCGCTGCTTTATGCGCACCGAAATGGATTATCTCGTCGTGGAAAATTTTCTCATGGCCAAGACAGATCAGCCGGCCGTGGAAAAAGATGATTCCTGGATGCAAGAGTTCGAGCTGGATTGATTATGACAGAATCCAAGAAACCACCGGCACCTGACAAGCAGGAACTCCGCAAGTTCGGCTTCGTTTTCGCGGCTGGTCTGGTCTTGATATTTGGCCTGTTTTTTCCCTGGTTACTGGAAAAACCCTCCCCACACTGGCCGTGGATAATTGCAGCAGTTTCTGCAGGAACCGCACTGGTTCTGCCACTGGCACTCAAACCTGTGTTTATTATCTGGATGAAGATTGGCCACGTGCTGGGCTGGATCAATACGCGTATTATCC
>JBATIF010000154.1:0-15670 GCA_049667605.1 Gammaproteobacteria bacterium | reverse complement strand
TGTCAAAATGCAGCCAGACGATATTGTCGCTGTCGGTTTCGGCGCGAAAATGTACGGGTGCGCTGCTTTCGGTCATTGATATTGTTCCTGGCTGATATGTTTCGTCGGCATCGATCGCGCCTGCAAGGCACTCCTGCAATCGCGTCTTATTGTCATAGGAGCGCCTTGCAGGCGCGATCCTTTGTTCCGGTAACCCATGTCAGCTCCTTTCGATCAACAGGGCGCCGCCCTGGCCGCCGCCGATGCAGATGCTGGCCATGCCGCGCCGTGCATTGTTGCGTTTCAACACCTGCAACAAATGCAATACGATGCGCGCACCGCTGCAGCCGACCGGGTGGCCGATGGCAACGGCACCGCCATCGACATTCAGGCGCGCCTCGTCAATGGCGCTGAAGGCAGTGTCACGTCCCAGCTCATCGCGGCAGAAATCGGCATCTTTCCAGGCGGCCAGGCACGCCAGTACCTGCGCGGCAAAGGCCTCGTTGATTTCGAAGTAGTCGATATCTGTGCTATCCAGGCCCTGGCGCGTCATCACCGGTGCCATGGCATAGGCCGGGCCCAGTCCCATCTGTGCCGGGTCCAGACCGGACCACTGGCTGTCAACCAGTTTGCCAAGTACCGGCAGGTCATGGCGCGCGATCATCTCTTCAGAGGCAAGGATTACCCACGCGGCACCATCGGTGATTTGCGCGCTGTTGCCGGCAGTGACATTGCCCACCGGCTTGTCAAACACAGGCCGCAGTTTTGCAAGTTTTCCCATGCTGGAGTCGGGCCGCACACCATCATCGTGATCGTAGACCTTGCCGCGCGTGTCATACAGCACTTCAATCTCATCGAGGCGGCCGTTGGCATGGGCATCCGCCAGTCGCTGATGACTGCGCATGGCGTAACTGTCCATCATCTCGCGTGTAATGCCGAAGCGATGGGCGAGGATTTCCGCGGTTTGCCCCATCGACAATCCGACAACCGGAGCAGTCAGCCCGCGCAACAGGGCGATCACCGGTTTGAAGTGACCTGGCCGCAGGCCGGCAAGTGCCTTGAGTTTCGCACCCGGAGTACGCGCACCGGCCAGGGCCGCGAGCCAGTTGACCATGGCCTTGTTGAACAGGATCGGGGAGCGGCTCATGGCTTCCACGCCGCCGGCCAGCACCAGGCTGGAGCGGCCGCTGGCGATATTGTGTGCGGCGCTGTCGATTGACTGCAGGCCGGAGGCACAGTTGCGTTGCACCGTCCATCCCGGTACGCGTTCCCCACAGCCGAGGCGCAGGGCAACGACACGGCCGATATTGGCTTCATCCGGGCTGGGCATAATGCAGCCGAGAATGACTTCATCAAGATCGCTGGGCGCAAAGGGCTGGCGTGCAAGCAGGGGCTGACCGGCGGCAACGGCCAGGTCGGAGGCGGCGAAGGGGCCGGGTCTGCCGCGGGCTTTGAGAAACGGGGTACGGCTGCCGTCGACTACATAGACTGGCCGGCTACCCCATCCAGATTCTCGCTCCCCCATTTGTTTTGCTCCTTGGTTAGGTATTCAGGGAGAAATTCATCTACCTGTATGACAACCTTGCGGGCTGCGATGGCCGCATGCATGCCGGCGGCTTCCTGTGCTGTAATGATGCCGGCCGCTACGCCGGCATCAATGGCATCTTCCGGGTCTCCGTACGGGAGAGTGCCGGCCTTCATTGCTGCACGCAGCTTGCGGGTCGCCGGTTCTGCAGCCGCGCTCTTTACAAGTGCATCGTCAAGTTGTGCAACCGCTTCTGTCTTATCCATCGGAATATACACACCTTCAGTCAGGCGGTCACGCAGCTTGCCGGGCTTGAGCAGGATGTCCGCCAGTTGCTGGCCGAGTGCATCCGACGGACGCCTGTAAGGCTTGCCGGTGGGAAAGGTCAGCAAGCGGGTCACGCCGGCAATAATACGATTCGGCAGGTTGTCGAGCACCTCGTGCAGACGCAACTGGGCGTTATAGAGCAGGTCCTGGCAGGTCCATTCAAGCAGGGCCAGTTCCTCCTCCGGCGAACCGTTGTCATAATGATGTTTGAGTACTGCGCTGCCAAGATACAGGTAGCTGAGGACATCACCGAGCCTGCCGGATATCGATTCCTTGCGTTTCAGACCGCCACCCAGGGACATCAGGGCGACTTCGGATGTCACCGCAAAGGCCAGACTCATGCGCGAAAACTGGCGGTAGTAGTGACCACGCCTGCCGTGCTGCGGTGATTCCAGCAGGCGGCCGCCTGTCAATCCGTGGAAAAGTCCGCGGCTGATATTGCTCATCACCAGGCTGCCATGTCCCAGCAGCGCGGTATCGAAGGCCGCAACATCGCCGCCACTGGCTGATTCCATTTCCCTGAACAGGAAAGGGTGGCAGCGTATCGCGCCCTGGCCGTAGATAATCAGGTTGCGGGTGAGGATGTTGGCACCTTCTACCGTGATACCGATTGGCACTGCCTCATAGGCACGGCCGAGAAAGTTTTTCGGTCCCATGCTGATGCCACGGCCGCCGAGAATGTCCATGCCCTGGTTGATGACCGTGCGCATGCGCTCGGTGAGATGGTACTTGACAATGGCCGATGCGACCGACGGGTCTTCACCGGAATCGATGGCAGCGGTGGTGAAGCCGCGAGCAGCATTCATCACATAGGTTGAGCCTGCAATCTGCGCCAGTGCCTCGCTGATGCCTTCGAATTTACCGATGGGTATCTTGAATTGCTTGCGCACGCCCGAGTAGGCGCCGACCGCGCGGCTGACGAGCTTCCCGGACGCTGTGCCCAGTGCCGGTAATGAAATGGCGCGCCCGACCGAGAGACTGTCCATCAGCATGCGCCAGCCCTGGCCGACATATCGCTGGCCGCCAATGACCCAGTCCATCGGGATGAATACGTCCTTGCCGCGATTGGGACCGTTCATGAAAGACTGGTCCATCGGGAAATGGCGGCTGCCGATTTCGATACCAGCGGTATCCGTCGGGATCAATGCCAGCGTGATGCCGATATCCTCTGTCTGCCCGATCAACTGGTCCGGATCATAGAGATGAAAGGCAAGACCAAGCAGTGTTGCCACCGGGCCCAGCGTTATATAGCGTTTCTCCCAGTTCAGGCGGATACCGAGGACATCCTGTTTGCCCTCGAACTCCTGTCGGCAAACAATGCCGGAATCCGGCATGGCAGCGGCATCACTGCCGGCTTCCGGACCGGTCAGGGCGAAGCAGGGGATATCAACACCCTTTGCCAGGCGTGGCAGGTAATAATTTTTCTGTTCTTCAGTGCCGTAGGAGAGTAGCAGTTCCGCGGGACCGAGCGAGTTCGGGACCATCACGGTAACGCCTGCAGAAATACTGCGGCTGCCGATTTTCATGACGATCGCGGAATGTGCATTGGCGGAGAATTCCAGTCCGCCATACTTCTTCGGAATGATCATGCCGAAGAAGCCGTTCTTTTTCAGAAAGTCCCAGGTCTCTTTACTGAGGTCGCGCCGTTCTTCCGTGATCTCCCAGTCCTTGATCATGTTGCAGACTTCATTGGTGGGGCCGTCAACAAAGGCCTGTTCTTCATCACTGAGTTCAGGTGCCGGGAAGCCGAGCATGCGATGCCAGTCCGGTTGTCCGCTAAACAGCTCCGCTTCCCACCAGACGCTGCCGGCTTCGAGCGCCGCACGTTCGGTGTCGGACATGCCGGGCATGATATTTCTGTAGAGGGCCAGCAGATGCCGCGTTACCAGCTGCTGACGCAGGGCAGGCAGCGTCAACAGGATTGCGACTGGCAGAAACAGCAGCCAGCCGATGAGCAGAGCCCAGGCCGGCGGTGAGTGCATGATGCTCCAGTAAATCAGTGCAGCAGCGGCTGCCGCGGTCCACAGGTAGGCGGATGCCTGGCGGGCCATCATGAATCCGATGGCAATGAATAAAACCGACAACTCAATTATCCACATCATCCAGGCCTTCCTGTGTGTTTACACCGTTTGTGCAGCTATTTGCCCGTTTCCAGCCGACGCTGACTTGCATATTGACACAAATCTTATCCCCGAGTTGCCTCTGTAGAGGGTTTTGCCGGGGCCAAAAGCGGGAATTACCCTATTCAGTTGTTTTCGGCGGGGATGGCGAAAAAATTAGCCGCGGCTGCCTTAACCGGCCAGCAGTTCGAGAGCCTTGAACAGCTTTTTGCGCGGGGTGTAGAAATGCGGTGAAAAACGTATGCCACCGCCGCGCAATGCACAGGCGACGTAGTGCCCGCCGAGCATGTCAAACACGGCCCCCGGGGATTCTTCCAGTGGCAGAAAGGTGACGATACCGGCATGGCGGTTGTCCTGTGGCGGCGTCAGCAGGCGATAATCGTGCGCATGCAGGTTGAAGAAATCGATCATGAAGCGGCTGTTGTCCAGCACCTGCTGCTGGATCACCGGCATCCCGGTTTCATGGATTAGCGACAGGCTTGCAAACAGGGCATGTATCCCGGTCATGTTCGGGCTGCCGCACTCGAAGCGGCGTGCGCTGCCGGCGATTTCCCGGGAGTGGCTATTGAAGTCCAGGTAGTCCTTGCGCATGTGCCAGCCGTATTGCCTGAGCTGCAGCTGCTCCATGACCTCGTGGCGGCAATAAAACAGGGCGATACCTTCGGGCCCCATCATCCATTTATGGGCATCGGCCATGACAAAGTCCGCCTGGCAGGCCTGCACATCAAACTCCATTGCCCCCAGGCTCTGGATGGCGTCGACGCAGAACAGGATGCCGCGTTCACGGCAGGCCTTGCCAAGGACCTCGAGGTCAAGCCGCAGCCCGCTTCCGTACTGGACCGAACTCACGGACAGCAGGCGCGTGTGCCGGTCCATGCAGGCAATAATGGTCTGCTCGGGTGACTCATGCGCGGCGAGTGCTGCGGGGCGTGTCTCGACACCGTAGCGCTCCAGTGATTCCCAGACGATGCAGTTGGATGGAAATTCCTGCGAGGTGATGACAACATTGTCACCGCGCTGCCAACTCAATCCGTAGGCGACCACGCTGAGGGCCTCCGAGGTGCTTTTCAGCAAGGCGATTTCGTCTGCGGACTTTGCATTCACCAGTTTGCGCAACAACTCCTTGAGCGCAGCCTCGGTGTGTATCCATTCGGGATAATTTTGCGAGCCGAGTGATGCATTCTCATCGGCAAAGGCCTTGACGGCATCGGCGGTTCGTACCGGCCATGGACTCACGGCGGCATGATTCAGGTAGATGATGGAATCATCAAGATTGAAGGCGGATTCATACATATGTGCGGACCCTTTTTGCGGATGCGGGGATATTCTTTACGCTATGGCATTGCAGCATGACAGCTTCACCTGCAAAATCGCACCCGTGGTAAACAATATCAACACGCACTGTTCAGGCATCTTTCTGGCCTTCCTGCTGCTGGCATGTCTTGCAGGACAGGCAGACAGCGGCGAGGAAATCTGGCTGCTGGTAGATACCGGCAGCCTCGTGCTGCAGGTGATGGAAGGTGACAGCGTAGCGCATAGCTTCGAGGATATCTCGATCGGGCGCTATGGTGCGACCCGCGACAAGGTGCGTGGCGATAACCAGACACCGATCGGCACGTTCAGGATCGGCTGGTTCGGCGAAGACACCCGTTTTCACCGCTTCATGGGGCTGAACTACCCAGATGCAGAGGCCGCGCGCCAGGGCTACGAGCGAGGGCTGATCGATGATGAACAATGGCGCCGGATACGTTATGCATTAAATACTGGAAACGTCCCGCCCCAAAACACTATACTTGGCGGCATGATTGGCATTCACGGCCTGGGACAGGGCGACCTTGAGATACATGGTCAATATAACTGGACAAACGGCTGTGTAGCGCTGACCAACGAACAAATCGATCTTTTGTCAGAATGGGTGCACATCGGTACGCGAGTCGAGATACGCTAGCTCGGCGACTGGTTTTCAGTAGCGGATTTTTTCACCACAACTCAAGGGAGACAGTTATGAATGAAACAGGAATAAACAGATTGCGTATACCGGCCCTGGCAGCGATGCTGGTGGTATCGACAGGCTTGATTGGCTGCGCAAACACCACTGAGATGCAAAGCATGAGTTCCCGAATTGATGCGGCAGCGGCTGACGCACAGGCTGCCAGGGCGGAAGCGGCCGAAGCGAAGGCCATGGCAATGAAGGCTATGAATACGGCGGACAGTGCCAGGGCGATCGCCACCGATGCCAATTCTACCTCGATGGCAACCGAGGCCAAGATCGATCGCATGTTCAAGAAGGCCATGTATAAATAGGACATCTTCCCGGTTCCACTTGAAAGGCCCCTCACGGGGCCTTTTTTATGCACACCAGGGTTACTGTACTTCAGTGCAATATACAGCCGTCTGCCTGACGGTTAACCTTGTTAACAAGTGGCATAGAACATAATAAAAACCTCTCCGATATGCCACCTTGCGCCTCATGGATGAGGCGTATTTCTATGGGAAAAATAAAAAGCATTCGCGGATTAGATCCGCTCCTACAGTGCCTGTTACGGTGCGTAGGAGCGGATCTAATCCGCGATAATGATTGCTAAAGATTATCGCGGTACAACACACCCCCGGCGAATTATTCTGAAATCGCAACCGGTATGCCATCCTGTCTCTTGAAAGCCTGGCGTAATGCATTGTGATTCAGGGTAATTGGCCTGTCAGCTGTAAACTCCGCAACCATCCTGAATAGCGCTTCCAGATCATTGCCGGGTTTCTGCCGATCTTCCTCCAGCGCCGGGTGTATCTCTATGTACAGAGTGTCTGCAAGCCAGCCCAGTTTGACCGGCTGGTTGACGATCTCTACCGGCGTACCAACGGGGACATCATCGAACAGTCGTTCAATATCCTCGGGATACATGCGCAGGCAGCCATGGGTGACGCGCATGCCGACCCCGTAGGGCTTGTTGGTGCTGTGTAACAGGTAACCCGGGACCGCCAGGCGCATGGCATAGCCACCGAGTGGATTGTCGGGCCCGGGAGGAACGACATCGGGCAGGGGATCATCGCCTTCGGCGATGGCCTCGTCCTTGAGTGACTGCGGTGGCCGCCAGGACGGATCTCTTTGCTTTGAGGCTATCCGGGTGCTGCCCAGCGGGGTTTCCCAGTCCATCCTGCCCACGCTGACGGGGTGGGTAATGATCTGCGGTGTATTGTTCAATTTCGAGCGGTAAAAGTAATACAGGCGCATCTCCGGCAGGTTCAGCACCAGCCCGGTGCGCGCCACATTCGGCAACACATAACGTTTGGGAAGCCTTACAACAGGATTATTGACCGGTAACCAGCGGTCGACATCCCGGTTGGCAATGATGATCTCTTCCTGGCCGACATCATTGTTGCGCGCAATATCCAGCAGGGTTTCGTTCTGGTGCGCCTTGACATACTGCAAGCTGCCGATGAGATCAGTATCGTCAGGGGGCTGGATATAGGTGTCGGCGCGTGCAATACCGCTACAGACAGCGATGCAGAGAAGCAAAACGGCTGTACTGCCTCCCGGTCTGTCATTTGGTAATGGCATATTCATGAGATTGTATGATGTTCGCAAAATCGAGGCTATTCAATCCCGCCATGCCGGATCCGCTGCGCTTGATCCGGCCTGCGACCTGACGAGGCCTGTAACAGTAGGCCGGGTCAAGGAGCACAGCGACGGACCCGGGAATGCTATCCGCGAAAAAAAGGTTCGGCTACTTTCCAGCTTTTGCCTTCTGAGCTATTGCCTTTTTAATACTTCCCGCAGCCAGGGTAATAAATGCGCATAGTCACACGTAGCCTTCTCCAGTGCATCGATAATAAAGCGGTGTGCTGCATCGGCCTCTGCATCAAGTTTCCATCCGTTCAAACGCAGGAAGACATCAGCCGCGAAGAACGCCACGCGTTTATTGCCGTCCACAAAAGGGTGATTCATGATCAGCGATTCAAACAGGGCGGCGGCCATCTCTGCGATATCCTGGTAGTAACCGGTGCGGGGCCGATAGAGGGCGCTTTCCAGCAGGCCTAAATCCCGTACCCCCGGCGGTCCACCAAAATGTTCGATGAGCCGTTCATGAATGGCCAGTACTTCATCGACACTGAGATGCTGGATCACCGGCTACTTCGCCAGCAGCCGGCCGAGTTCTTCATTGTCACGAATGGAATCTTCCAGGTGGCGAAGCACATCCGGCCGTATCCGATGCCGTCGCACGTAATCCTGGATAGCCTCGGTCAGGACTCCGGAGATGCTTTGGTTCGTTTCCTGCGCGAGAATCCTGAGTTCATCCCAGACTTCGGGATCGACTTTCGAACTGATCTTGATGGCGGACATGGCTGGTCTCTTTACATGCTGTCTTGACATGTCAAGATATAGCAAGATTTGACGTAATGCAAGGAACTTCCGGTTGTGAGGCACTTCATTTTATGGACAGGGTGTTAGCTGTACCCAATCAATCGAGGGCATTCGATCCTGTCATGCCGGATCCGCTGCGCTTGATCCAGCCTGCGACCTGACGAGGCCAGTAACAGTAGGCCGGGTCAAGGAGCGCAGCGACGGACCCGGCAACGCCAACAACGATGGAGTACAAGAAGGCGAAATCACTGTCGCTTCTGACAGCGGCACTGGCCACTCAGACGTCACTCGCCGCCGGCTTCTATCTCTCGGAGCTCGGAACACCGGCCAGCCTTGGCACCGGAGGTGTTGCAAACCCGACCAATACATATGGTGCGGATTCATCATGGACCAATCCGGCGGGGATGACAGGGTTGCAGGAAGACCAGATTGTTGGCGGGTTCCAGTTTATCCTGCCCAGCGTCAAATTTGATTCTTCCATTGCCACGGGTGGTGGCAGTGATGGTGATAATGCGGGTGAGCCGGTTGTTGCTCCAAGTTTTTTCTATGTGAATAAAATCTCTGAGCGGTTGCGTCTTGGTTTTTCACTTGCAGGTACCCATGGGGGCGGCGTGGACTATGGCGATGACTTTGTAGGCCGCTATTCGGTGCAGAGGGCTGAACTAAGTGCGATTGCCCTGTCACCGTCGCTTGGGTTCAAGGTCAATGACAGGCTCTCGCTGGGGGCCGGCGTATCGATACTCTATACCCGTCTGGACGAGGATATTGCGATCAACCCGGCCGTGGTTCCTACCTTTAGCGGTGGTGACGGTCACTTGAAAATAGAGGAGGCGACCGACTGGGCTACCAACCTTTCCTGGGTATGACCTACCAGCTTACAGACCGGGCCCTTCTGGGGATCGTCTACCGGGCCGAAATGGATGTAAACCTGGATGGCGATGTAAAAACCCGCAATCTGCTGGTGCCCGTTAGCGTCGATAGCATCGAGTTCGACTGGAACAATCCGCAATGGCTGGAGGCAGGGTTGAGATATAAGCTCGATGACAAGAACATGATGTTCCTCAATGCGGGTTGGCAGGAATGGTCCACGTTCAGCGATAATACACTGGCGTTTTCAGGCGGTGCGCTTGATCCGGCTGTAACAGTTGACCGTGAATGGGACGATACCTGGCATGCGGGGATTGCGTTTACACATTTTGACGGTGGCCATGGCACCAGCATCGGTTTCTCCTACGACAGCTCACCGGTTGAAGACGATCGCCGGACTTTTGATTTTCCGGTGGACGAGATATACAAGGGATCATTTTCCTATTTCTGGAAAGGCGATAAACACCTGGATTTTGCAGTCGGCGGAACGCTTTACATGATTGGTGATGCCAAAGTCGATCAATCTTCGCAAGGAGTACGTGCAAAAGGCGAATTCGACACCAATTACATATTATTTGCAGGCGGCACAGTCAGATACAGCTTCTGATAAATTGATAAACAGGGGAGAGATTTATTTAATGAACAATAGGGGCTTTTGAGATTTACCAATATCACCATGCCGGATCCGCTTCGCTTGATCCGGCCTACGACTGGAATAATTTCCACGACAGGAATCCGCGGGAATTTACACCTTTTTACCAGGTATGTGACCGCACCAGAGGACCAATCAAATGAGCATGCTCGCAACCGGTTTACTGATTTGGGTGGTGGTGCACCTGTTTCCGTCGCTGCTGCCAAAGCAGCGTCAAAAACTGATAAGTAGCATCGGCGACAAGGCCTACCAGGGTATCTTCGCGCTGTGCATCCTGGCCGGGCTGCTGCTGATCGTACTCGGCTGGCGCAGCGCGGTCCCGACGCCGGTTTATACCCCTCTGGCCGCGCTGCGTGAACCTGCGATGCTGCTCGTTGTCATTGCTTTCGTGCTACTGGTCGCCGCCAGCTTCCCGTCGACACGCATCAAGCGCGTGATCCGGCACCCCCAGCTCAGCGGAGTGCTGTTGTGGGCGATCGCGCACCTGTTGTTGAACGGCGACAGCCGATCGCTGCTGCTGTTCCCGGTGCTGGGCGTCTGGAGCCTGGTTTCAATGCTGACCATCAACCGTCGCGATGGCATCTGGATCAAGCCCGGCAAGCCTGACGGCTGGAGCCAGGATATTATTATCGTGGTCGTGGCGCTGGCAGTATCAGCCCTGGCAGTCTATTTCCACGAGTACCTGGCCGGTATCGCGCTGATCACCTGAGCGGGAAAAATTCGACAGCCCCGAAAATAAAAAAAGGCGACCCGCAAGGGTCGCCTTATTCCTGTTACCACCGATTATCCCGGTCTGAAGATGTACGGTCTCAGGGACACCCGAGGACCTTGCCGTTACCGGCGAGGTCACGCAGGATCCAGGTATTGAGGCCGTCATTTTTCTTGCCGTTGCCCTGGTATGTCCCGCAATCGCTGACGTCGTCCATGCCTTTATCCGAACATGAGCGATGAAAGCGTGACGTGGCGAGGCTTCCATCGTCAAACTCGATCAGGAACTCCACATCATTTTTTGCATCGGCCGCGGCGAAGCCATCAAAGTTCACCACCTCACCATCAGCAATCGGGCCCGTGGTGTGCATGAGGTTCTTGCGGTTCTTTTTCAGGTATTTTTTCAGGATCCTTGGGTCTATTCCTTTAGAACCTTTTATCTTGAACTTGTCGCGGTACACGCTTACCTGTTCGATTTCCCTGTCGCCGGCCTGGCTCGCGTCATACTCCAGGATGAGCGCGTCAATCGGCTTGAGTTCTTTACACGTGGCCGGCACCGGCGGCGGCGGTTTACGCGTCAACGACGCCGTCGCACTGGCCTCGCAGCTCGCTCCACTGGCTGTGGACCCGGTCACGTTGACGACATTGACGAACTTGTTGCTGCCGTCTGGAACGATCAGCTGCGGATCGGTCTCATACCGGAAGGTATCGTTGGCGGGAATAGTAATCCCTTTCTTTTTCAGATGCAGATCGCGATCGACGATGGCCACCGTCACTGCTTGGTTATTGAGGTTTATGACCTCGATCCCGTAGATGACCTCGGCGCCACTACGGCCGTCGAGCAGGGCGCAGTCGATCACGCCGTTCTCGCCAGTCATACCCTCGAACACCCAGTCGTTGATGTATTTCCCGTCGGAGTCCTTGCCATTGCCCTGGAGCTTGCCGCAATCCTCCGCTCCATTCATATCATCATCGGAACACGAGAGATGGAACGTGGAAGTGCCAGTGACCGCTCCGCTCAGGGTCAGCTTGGTATCGCCCCCGCCACCCGTATCGAAAGTCACCACATCACCGTGATTTACGCTGAAAGTCTCTCCAGCCGAAGTATCGACGTTGACGCCGTCGTCACCTTGCCAGATCATCGTCAGCGCCGTGATCGGCTTGAGATCCTTGCAGCTGGCAGCCGATTGCGGCGGGCTGAATTCGCACGCCGTTTGGGTCGGGAAGTCCGGGCTGACTGGCGGCTGCGGACAGGAAATGCCGGCGCCATCCAGGCGGGCTGTACCTTTGAATATCCAGATGTTACTAGCGGCCGGCAGGTCATCGCCCTTGCCGTCGCCAATGACTCTGCCGCAGTCCTCGGGCCCGTCCATGTCGTCATCCGAGCAGGACAGGTGGAACTCCGAGACCACCGGTGAGCCACTGGCAAAGCTTGTCACCATTTGCACATCGTTGGGCGAGTCGTTGACCTCGAAGCCATTGAACTCGACCACGACGCCGTCATTGAGGCTCTTGACCTCATTGGCAGTGGCGGACCGGATCCGGTCGCCCGGACTCACCTCACCCGCGTACCAGGTAACCCCGGTGATGGCCGGGCCACCCGCGTATTCGAGCTTGAGCACGTCGATGGGCTTCTCACAGCTGCCGGTACCTCCGTCAGGCTGCGGCGGCGGGATGACCAGGCAGGTCTTGTTGACATCCAGCTCGCAGACGCCCGGATTGCAGTAGTGACTCGGGTCGCTGTCGCTGACGTCCAGTAACTCGAATTCAGGTGGAGGTGTACCGGTGGCAACCGCCATGTTCTCATAGAGCTTACTTGTCACGCCACCACACTGTCCGGCAACGGCCGAGTCAAAGAAAAACAGGTCTTGCGCCGTTCCCGGGGCCGTACACTCCATCGAGTCGCCCGCATCCAATTCGGTTTTCGGACAGACGATGTCGACAGTGCAGGGCCCGGCGTTCGGGGTGCAGAAGTCGTCGCCCGTACCTCCGGGTGTGCCAGCATTGTCGCGCACGATTACCGGGGAGAGCAGGGTGTCGCCCGTGTTTGTCACCTGGTAGGTCCAGGTCACCGGGTTGTTTACTGGAACACTCGGAACCGTCGGGGCACCCATGCTGGTGGACGACTCGTCACGCGAGTCTGCATCGAAGCCGTTGGTAAGCTTCTCCAGCTTGATGGCGGCACTTTGCGGGTTGCAGTAGTGACTTGGATCATCGTCTTCGACGGGCTCACCCGTGGTCGACGTACCCGTGGCCGTGCCCTTGTTCGCGTACATCGGCGTCTGCGGGAAAACGCCGCAGAGGCCGGGCACGGTCGTGAACCCGGTGGTATCCAGGTCCTCGGCAGTCCCGGAGGCCGAGCAATTCATCGATTTCATTGGCGCCAGGGTCGTCTTCGGGCAGGTGATCGGACCGATCTGGTCATCGTTCACCGCGACCTCATTGAGGGTCGTGTTGCCTGTATTGGTGACCACGTAGGTCCAGGTCACGGAATCGCCGGGCATCACCTGCGGGGCATTGCCGGCATTCGGGTCGTCCGCATCCACACCGTTGGTCGCTTTCTCGATGTCGATGGCCGACAGCTGTGGGTTGCAGTAATGGCTTGGATCCACGTCGCTGACGGACTCTTCAAAATCCGGGGTGCCGGTCGCCGTACCCGTGTTCGCGTACATCGGCGTGTTCGGGACATCGCCGCAGAGGCCGGGCACGGTCTTGAATACCGTGCTGTTAAGGTCGTCGGCCAGACCGGACGCCCGGCAGGTAATACTCGCGCCCGGGGCGAGGGTGTCGTCCGGGGGGCAGCTCACCGATACGCCCTGATCGTCCTCTACCTCGACGTTAAACAAAGGCAGTTTGCCGGTGTTGGTGACCACGTATTCCCAGTTCACGGGTTCGCCGGACATCACTTGGGGGGCATCGCCGGCATTCGGGTTGTCCGCATCCACACCGTTGGTGGACTTCTCGATGTCGATCGCCGGCAGCTGTGGGTTACAGTAATGACTCGGGTCCTCGTCACTGACGGGCGTTCCACTGTTGCTGCCGGTAGCACTAACAGAGCCAAAATTTTCGTACAGCGGTGTGTTCGTGACACCACCGCACTGACCGGGCACGGTCGTGGATCCGGTGTTATCAAGGTCCTCGGCAAAGTCCGATGCGTCACAGGTAATACTCGCGCCCGGGGCGAGGGTGGTGTTCTGGGGACAGCTCACCGGTACGCCCTGATCGTCGACCACGGCGATGTTGTTCAGCGGCTCGTTACCGGTGTTGGTGACCACGTATTCCCAGGTCACGAGACCACCGGGCGCCACCTGTGGCACATTGCTGCCATTCGGGTCGTCCGCATCCACACCGTTGGTGGACTTCTCGATGTCGATCGCCGGCAGCTGTGGGTTGCAGTAATGGCTCGGGTCCGCGTCACTGACGGGCGCTCCACTGTTACTGCCGGTAGCGCTAACAGAGCCAAAATTTTCGTATACCGGTGTGTTCGTGACACCACCGCACTGACCGGGCACGGTCGTGAACCCGGTGGTATTCAGGTCGTCGGCAGAGCCGGTGGCCGTGCAGGTGATAGTCGCGCCCGGGGCGAGGGTGTCCTGGGAACAGCTCACCAATACGCCCTGATCGTCGACCACGGCCACGTTGTCCAGCGGCTCGTTGCCGGTGTTGGTGACTACGTAGGTCCAGCTCACGGGACTACCGGGCGCCACCGGTGGTACATCGCTGCCATTCGGGTCGTCCGCATCTACACCGTTGGTCGCCTTCTCGATGTCGACCGCCGGCAGCTGTGGGTTGCAGTAATGGCTCGGGTCCGCGTCATTGACTGAGATTTGACTGCTGAGGCCGTTAGCACTAACAGAGCCTATGTTTTCGTACAACGGTGTGTTCGGGACACCACCGCACTGACCAGGCACGGTCGTGAACCCAGTGGTATTCAGGTCATCGGCCAGACCGGAGGCAGTGCAAGTCATCGATTGTGTTGGTATCAGGGTCGTCTGCGGACAGCTAACCGATACGCTCTGATCGTCGATCACGGCGACATTGTTCAGCTCATCGGTGCCGGTGTTGGTGACCACGTAGGTCCAGGTCACGACACCACCGGGCGCCACCTGTGGCGCATCGCCGGCATTCGGGTTGTCGGCATCCACACCGTTGGTTGCCTTCTCGATGGTAATGGCCGGAACCAGCGGCCGCGGGTTGCAGTAGTGGCTCGGGTCCGTGTCAAAGACAGGGACTTCAGTAGCATCAAAAGCGTTCACCGTGGCCGTGTTTACATAAAAGACATCCTCGTCGCAAAATCCGCCGAGATCGATGGCAGTACCGGAGGCCGTGCATGTAAAAGACTGCGGCGGTGGTAGAATTCCTGTGCTCAAGGGGGGCACATTCAAGGGACAATTTACCGTTACACCCTGATCGTCAACCACCGGAATAGTCAAAGTGTCGAATAACAGAATCTCGTTGCCGGTGTTGCTGACCACGTATTCCCAGGTCACTGGATCGCCGGGCGCCAACGGTACGGCTTCGCCCGGGATGTCCGCATCCACGCCGTTGGTTGACTTCTGGATGTCGACCGCGGCGCGGGCGTTACCCGACAGGGCCAGCAACAGTGCCATGGCCGCTGCAGCAAGCAGGGAAGGTAATTTATTGGGACTGTCCATTGCCATCTCCTTGTATTTATTTCTGTCGGGAGGGTTCGCCATTGGTTGCCATTGTTACTACTAGAGTGATTTTGTTAGCCAATAACCAGCCGCTGGTGTCAATACTATGACAGATAGTAAAGACTACACAGGTTTAATTCAACTCGTACATAAGTAGCGAACAGAGCGTACAACTCGCGCTCAAATATCAAACCCAGCGCAAACCAGCATCGAAGGACGGCAGTTCAAAACGGGACGGGGTTTTCGAGGTAATACCATGTTATCTAATAGTTAATACAAGAAAGAGGTCTGCTGTGTATACCCATGCCAGACCTGTCGATGCAGGCATGATTGCTGCAGTGTTTTCCCTGGCTTCGCCCGATAGCTGCGCATATACTTAGTTCGTATAATGTATATTATGTTAAATAAGAAAGATGCATCCACATGGTCAGACACCCCTACTGTAGGAGCGCCTTGCAGGCGCGATACTTATTATGT
>JBATIF010000153.1:0-4779 GCA_049667605.1 Gammaproteobacteria bacterium | reverse complement strand
CGTGGAACTTGCGATCTTCCTCGGCATGCTCCTCGGCGTCCTTGACCATCTTGCTGATCTCTTCATCCGACAGGCCGCTGGAGGCCTTGATCTGGATCGACTGTTCCTTGCCGGTCGCCTTGTCTTTCGCCGAGACATGCATGATGCCGTTGGCATCGAGATCAAAGGTCACCTCGATCTGCGGGACACCACGCGGGGCCGGCGGGATATCACTCAAGTCAAAACGGCCCAGTGATTTGTTCGCCGTGGCGATATCACGCTCACCCTGCAGCACATGCACAGTCACGGCACCCTGATTGTCGTCGGCCGTGGAGAACACCTGGCTCGCCTTGGTCGGGATGGTGGTGTTCTTCTCGATCAGTTTGGTCATGACACCGCCCATGGTCTCGATACCCAGCGACAGCGGCGTGACATCCAGCAGCAGAACATCTTTCACTTCACCACCGAGCACACCACCCTGAATGGCGGCACCGATGGCAACCGCCTCATCCGGGTTCAGGTCCTTCTTCGGCTCCTTGCCAAAGATATTTTGTACAGCCTCCTGCACCTTGGGCATGCGTGTCTGGCCGCCGACGAGAATGACATCATCGATATCGCTGGCCGACAGGCCGGCATCCTTCAGTGCCATCTTGCACGGGCCGATGGTGCGGTCGATCAGTTCTTCGACCAGCGACTCCAGCTTGGCACGGGTCAGTTTCATATTGAGGTGCTTCGGCCCGCTGGCGTCAGCCGTGATGTACGGCAGGTTGACGTCCGTCTGCTGGCTGGACGAGAGTTCAATCTTCGCCTTCTCGGCACCTTCCTTAAGACGCTGCATGGCGAGCGGATCACCGCGCAGGTCCATGCCCTGGTCTTTTTTGAACTGGTCAGCGAGGTAATCGATAAGGTGCTTGTCGAAGTCTTCACCGCCGAGGAAGGTATCACCATTTGTCGAGAGCACCTCGAACTGGTGTTCACCATCGACATCGGCGATTTCGATAATGGAAATATCAAACGTGCCGCCACCGAGGTCATACACGGCAATCTTGGTGTCGCCGCGCTTCTTGTCCATGCCATAGGCCAGGGCAGCCGCTGTCGGCTCGTTGATTATGCGCTTCACATCAAGACCGGCAATACGGCCGGCATCCTTGGTGGCCTGGCGTTGCGAATCGTTGAAATAGGCGGGCACGGTGACCACGGCCTCGGTGACTGTCTCACCGAGGTAGTCTTCCGCCGTGCTCTTCATCTTTTGCAGCACACGGGCTGAAATTTCAGGCGGCGACATGCGCTTGCCATTAACCTCGACCCAGGCATCGCCGTTGTCGGCCTTCACCAGCTTGTAAGACACCAGGTCGATATCGCGCTGCACGACGTCTTCCTCGAAGCGGCGGCCGATCAGTCGCTTAATGGCAAACAGGGTATTGGTCGGGTTGGTGACGGCCTGGCGTTTGGCGGCCTGACCGACCAGCACCTCGTCGTTGTCGACAAAGGCAACGATGGATGGGGTGGTCCGGTCGCCTTCACTGTTTTCGATTACCCGGGCCTTGCCACCTTCCATTACCGCGACACAGGAGTTGGTGGTACCCAGGTCGATTCCGATTATCTTGCCCATTTTCTATGTTCTCCGCGTAAATACTTGAAAAGTATGAAGTTGAATTTAATTTCTCTTTAACCATAAGATGGGGGCGGTATTATCCAATAACAAGGGCTGGTGGAAATTTTTTCTGCCCGGTCTATCCCCGTACCGCGGCCCTTCCGGCCTTACGCCGGCGTCTGTGAAACGATCACCATCGCCGGGCGCACCAGGCGATCGTTCAGCAGGTAACCTTTCTGCACCACGGTAACCACGGTGTTTGGTGCAACATCATCGCGCGGCTGCATCGACATGGCCTGATGAAATTCCGGGTTGAAGGGTTCGTCCTGCGGATTGACTTCACTGACCTTGAACTTGGCAAGCACATTGCCAAGCATCTGCAGGGTCAGCTCGTTGCCCTCCTTCAGCTTGCCGACGTCGGCATTGTCCTGTTCGAAGGCGGCCAGCCCCATTTCCAGGCTGTCCTGCACCGGCAGCAGCTCAATGACAAAGCGCTCCAGCGCAAACTTGTGCGCGTTGGCCAGGTCGCGCTCGCTGCGTTTGCGCAGGTTATCGATCTCCGCCTGCAGGCGCAGGCACTGGTCCCAGTGCTCATCTGCCTTGCCACGGGCATCCTCCAGCAGCGCAGTCATCTCGGCGTGATCAGGCCCGGTATCCTGAACATCCTGCAGCGATTCCTCTGCGATCCCGGCAATGGCCTCTTCCAGGCTGCCTTCTTCGCTAGCATTTTCCTTTTCAGACATAGAGTTGCTCCACAAACTTGTGATCCTGCTTGATATGCGGGAAAAATATTTGTTGAATATATGGGGGCTAATCCTTGTGATTCAAGGCTGCGCTCAGCAGGCGGGCGGTTGCATCCACGATCGGGATAACCCGGTCATAGGCCATGCGGGTTGGACCGATCACACCCAGCACCCCGAGGACCTCGCCCTTGACTGAATACGGGGCCGTCACCATGCTGCATTCGTCAAGCATCTGGTAGCCGGATTCCTCGCCGATGAAGATCTGGATGCCCTCGGCATGCACACACTGGTCGAGCAGGTGCAGCATATCGCGCTTTTTGCTGAAGGCATCAAACAGCTTGCGCAGCTTATCGATGTTGCAGAGTTCCTCGAACTCCATCAGGTTGGTCTGCCCGGCCATCACGAAGCCGCCACGCGAGGTGCTGTCCAGCACCTGGTCGGCCATGCGCATGGCCGTGACCATCATGCTGTTCATGGTCGATCGCGTTTCCTGCATCTCGCTCAGCAGGGTGCTGCGCACCTCGGCGATATCCTTGCCGGCAAACAGGCTGTTCAGGTAATTGGAGGCCTGCTGCATCTCCGCCGGGCTGATTTTCTTCTCGGTAAAAATAATGCGGTTCTGCACTTCGTCGTCACCGGTGACAAGGATTGCCAGGATGCGGTTATCGGCGAGCGGCAGGAACTCCACCTGCTTGAACAGTGAGTGTTCGTGCCTCGGCAGGGTCACGAGACCGGCGAGGTGGGTGATCCCGGAGAGCATGCCTGAGGCGGATTCAATCAGGTCCTTTGTACCCACCTCGGACGCCAGTTCCGTGCGCATTTTTTCGAACGCCCGCTTGTTGAGTGGCTGCACGGTCAGCAGCGAGTCGACGAAGAAACGGTAGCCCTTTACCGTCGGGATCCGCCCGGCCGAGGTATGCGGCGAACTGACGAAGCCCAGTTCTTCGAGGTCCGACATGACGTTGCGGATGGTCGCAGGGCTAAGTTCCAGCCCGGCCTCGCGCGCCAGGGTGCGCGAACCCACCGGCTGCCCGTCGAGGACATAGCGATTGATCAGCGCCCGCAGCATCACCTGGGCGCGCTCATTGATATCCGGCATCGAATCTTTCATTTCATGTGTCATCGGGCAGGCTCATACAGGAGTTCATGATAAAGCATTTGGCACTCTCGCGGATAGACTGCCAAATACGACAGACAGGCGGATCAGCCGGTATTGCCGGGACCATGCTGCGCTACATGTCCTGGCCAACACAAACCAGGGATAACTCACCAGGTCGAGCGGAACGCAGGCCGGATCAAGCGCAGCGGATCCGGCAAATCTGACACCCGAATAATGCCGGGGCCGTCGCCGCGCTGCTTGCCTGACCTGCAAGGTTAGCAGGATTACATGGCAACACGGCCCAAATGGTTGGCGCACCCCGGGAGTCATGGTAGTTTGCACTGCATTATCCCTGTTTATCCACAGACTTATGAAACCTCATTTCAAACGCGTTGGCCTGATTGGCAAATCGGCAGACAAAAACGTCTCGGCGAGCCTGCGCACACTCGCTGCCTATCTTGAAAAGCTGAAGGCCAAAGTTCTGCTCGATGAAGGCATTGCCGATCATTTCGCAGACGGCAGCTACCCGGTGGCAGACCGCGCCACGCTCGCCGGCAAGTGCGACCTTGCGATCGTGGTGGGCGGTGACGGCACACTGCTGAATGCCGCCCGCAGCCTGGCCGAGCCGCGTGTCGCGGTGCTCGGGGTGAACCTGGGCAGGCTGGGCTTTCTGGTGGATGTCTCGCCGGAGGACATGACGCAGCAGCTGGATAACATCTTCGCGGGGAACTTTATCGAGGAACAGCGCACGCTGCTGCACTCCAGCATTATCCGGGATGGCGAAATCCGCAGCGAGTGCATGGCACTGAATGACGTCGTCGTGCACAAGAAGGATGTTGCGCGGATGATAGAGCTCGAAACCTACATTGACGGCGCATTCCTCAACTCGAACCGCTCGGACGGCCTTATTGTTTCCACGCCGACAGGATCGACGGCCTATGCCCTGTCCGGCGGCGGCCCGATTCTGCACCCGCGACTGGCCGCACTGACGCTGGTACCGATCTGCCCGCACACGCTCAGCAACCGCCCGATTGTAGTTCACGATGACTCGGTCATCGAGATCATCGTTCACGAGGACACCCTTGCCGCCCAGTTGTCCTGCGACGGGCAGTTGAGCCAGCCGCTTGAATCCGGCGACCACGTCACGGTGCGCAAGCACGCGCATTCACTGCAACTGCTGCACCCCCCCGGGCACAACTTTTTCAGCGTCCTGCGGGAAAAACTGCGCTGGAGCGAACAGCCTTGAGTGGCACCAGCAAGGATATCGCGGATGCAGCCACCTTCTGCAGGATGACGTACCTTTCGCGGGAAGAACCGATGGGTGAATCGTCCATTGCAGGAGCGCCTTGCAGGCGCGATTGGTG
>JBATIF010000152.1:0-3009 GCA_049667605.1 Gammaproteobacteria bacterium | reverse complement strand
AAGTGCGATTCACCTCCGTCCCCTTTTTGCGGATGAATCTTTCCAAAGCCGGCTACACCAGCACCTTCCAGCTGTTTAGCGCCTTCATATAATTGGCGCGCTCAAAAGCTGCCGGTTCGCTCACATGCTGCTGGCTCATTCTGCCTTTGATTCGCTCGACAGATTCATATCCCCTTTGCTCCAGCCAGTCCTCCAGTTCCTGTAATACGATGGTGATATGTTTTGGGCCATGGTGAAGCAGCGCGGAACACATCATCGCGACATCGGCGCCTGCCATCAGCATCTTTAGAGCATCCGATGCGTTATGCACGCCGGTTGTTGCCGCAAGACTCGCCTTTATTTTTCCGTGCAGGATGGCGATCCAGCGAAGCGGAAGCCGGCCTTCCTGTGAGCTACTCAGATCCACGCTAGGCACGACCTCCAGTTGTTCGAGATCGAAGTCCGGTTGATAAAAGCGATTGAAGAGCACCAGGGCATCCGCCCCGGCGTTGTCCAATTCGCGCGCGAAGCTTGCAAAGGAACTGAAGTACGGACTCAGCTTCACTGCGACCGGGATATTGACCGTCTCTTTCACACGCTTGAGGTTGTTTATGTACATCTGCTCAATATCCACTGCCGTATAGTTCGGATCGGTGGCGACATAGTAGACATTCAGCTCCAACGCGCTCGCGCCCGCCTGTTCTATCAGGGTCGCGTAATCAAGCCATCCACCTTCCGAAACTCCGTTCAAACTTCCGATGATGGGGATATCCGTCGCCTCGCGAGCCTTGCGGATGAGCTCAAGATACTGCTCCGGTCCCGTGTTGTATGCACGGATTTCAGGGAAATAGGACATCGCTTCCTGATAACTGTCAGTTCCCTGAGTCAAGAAGTAATCAAGCTCCCGTTGTTCATGGACGATCTGCTCCTCAAAAAGCGAGTACATGACAATCGCGGATGCACCGGCATCTTCCATCGCCTTGATGCTTCCCAGGTCACGTGACAGCGGTGACGCGGATGGAACGATCGGGTTCTTCAGTTCCAGGCCCATGTAGGTGGTTGATAAATCCATATTGATCTCCGTAAGTGATTACAGTAGAAAGTTGACGCAGGCATTAAACCCGGAAAGCAACCGGCTGGAATTATTCACTGGTTTTTGCCTGCCTATTGTTTGTCATTGTTGTTGCCCGTCATGCCGACGTGAGCCCGCCTTTCCGTCTTCTTTTCAGGGCGCGTGGCGCTCAGCAGGATCACCTCGATCTCCTCGATGATTTCTTCCTGGCGCAGGGCATTGATCTTTCGTGCCAGTTCCGTTGACTCGTCGTCGAGATGCTGTACCGCCCCTTCCAGGTGCGCCATGCGCTGGCGGTTTTCCGCCATCAGCGAGGTATAGACCATTTCGTGCAGGGCGGCGAACAGGTGTTGATCGGTCAGTTCAAGCAGAAATTCCCGCGGGGCCTGGTTCATGACCGGTGGAAACGCAAAACGGGGCGGTTCGTTCAGCAGCTCTTCAAACGGCGGCAGCAGTTTTTGTATCAGGATACCGTCATCACTGCCGTGATGAAGACAAAAAACGCTGAGCACGCCCTGTTTATCCTGTAAAGCTGCAAGTTCAGTCACCACCCGTCCAAGCAACTCGGTGACCTCTTCCGCAACACTGGCGCCATCAATCAATGCTGCCACATTCGCATCGTAGCTGTTGTCTTCCAGCAGGGCATGCAGTTTGCGACCGACTGCGATCAGCATCACGCTGCCGGACGGATGTGCCGGCAGCGCGGATTGCAGACGCTTGAGCAGGGCATGGTTGAAGTCACCGCAAAAGCCGCGCTCGGTTCCGATCAACAGGTAGACCGGCCGTGCATTTTTGCTCTCGGGCAGGGTCTCGGGATAGAAGCCGAGAAAATCCGCAGCCACTTCCTCGATGCTTTCGACCACGGCATGTTGCGCATTGAGAAAACGCGTCAGCTTGCGGGTTTCCATGTACGCCAGGGTCTTCATGGAATTCATGATGTTGCGTATCTCGGCGAGGCTGTGGCGATGGTGTTCAAGGTTGCGCCGGCGTGTCATGGTGTTGCATCCCGGCGGGGGTGGGGGATCAGGCCGGCAACCAGGGCGCTCCATTCCTCGCGCGGGCTGTCCAGCCCCAGCGTCGCGCGCCGGACTGCCTCCTCGAGCGTGGCGAGAAATGCAGGGATTGCGCCAGGTTCCATGGCCTCGAACAGGCCGTCGTTGAATGCCGCCAGCCACGCCATCTGGAAGGTCACCGGCAGGGGGCTGAGACGCTCCTGCTTGAGGATCTCCCGCAACAGGCGGCCGCGATGAATAGCTGCCTCCATGGAGGCCTCGAGACGTGCACCGAAGCGGGTGAATACCTCCAGTTCCTGGAACTGGAGATAGTCGAGCTTCATGCGGCCGGCCTCTTGCTTGATGCGCGGGTGTTGTGCCCGGCCGCCGATGCGTGAAACCGAGCGGGCGATGTCGATGGCGGGACGAAAGCCCCCGGTGAACAGGTTGCGGTCCAGGAAGAGCTGTCCGTCGGTGATGGAGATCAGGTTGGTGGGGATGTAGGCGGCGATCTCGCCCTGCATGGTTTCGACGATCGGCAGCGCCGTCATGCTGCCGCCGCCATGGGCGGCGTTCAGGCAGGTGGCCCGTTCCAGCAAGCGGGCGTGAATGGAAAAGATATCACCGGGATAGGCCTCGCGTCCCGGTGGACGGCGCAGCAGCAGGGACAGTTCGCGGTAGGTCCTTGCATGCGTCGTCAGGTCGTCGTAGACCACCAGCACATCGCGTCCCTGCCGCATCCAGAATTCGGCGATGGCGCAACCGGCGAATGGTGCCAGGTGCTGCAAACCGGGCAGGCTGTTCGCCTCGGCCGCCACCAGGGTCGTGTATTCCAGTGCGTCATAATCACGCAGGGTCTTGATGGTATCGACAATGGTGGAGCGTTTCTGGCCGATCAGCACGTAGACGCAGTAGACATCCTTTCCACGCTGGTTGATCACCGTGTCGAGGGCGATGGAACTGCGC
>JBATIF010000151.1:0-5487 GCA_049667605.1 Gammaproteobacteria bacterium | reverse complement strand
TGGGTATCGTCGATATCGTAAAACTCGTCAAAGCGGTTCATAGTATTCTGGTAGACAAAAGTCTGACCCTCGCCCAAACCGGGGGAAAGCGTTTTCCCGGAAAGCGTCGTTGTTGTTCTGTCCTCAGACATCTGTAATCTCTCTTCCGTGCCAGCAGTGTATTAGGCCGATTCCACAGTATTGGGTAATAGGCCGATGCAGCCTATTGTGTGATTAATAGACAAAACCCGCAGATAAAGCAGCATATCACTCCCCGATTTCTGCGACATCGGTTTACTAATAGTGCCACTTGGCTAGCTAAGGACTAAGGCTGCTTTCGCCTGCATTCCCGACATTTAACAGGTACATCTGTTAATTTGCAGCGCGATAGTTGTCAATGGCCTTCAGATAGTCACGAACAGACATCAATATCATGTTATTCATGAACCATTGTTCTTACAGCTGTCACATAATTGACTAGAAACTAAAACTGAGATATCTATCTATGAAAAAGATAAGCATTTTGACATTACTGTTAATGACTCTGTTCTGGGTTACGGTACCACATGCTGAAGGTAGCACGCCGTGGGGCAGGGCAAGCCTGGTCCCTGTTGATTACAAACCACAGAAAGTACTCTACGATGTTGCAGTCACAAACATCGATGCTTTTACCCATGTGCTTGACCGGGCAAGCTATTTGAATACGTTATACAACGCAAACCCGTTCGATGCTTCGATTGTCCTCGTTTTACACGGTAATGAAATACCGTTTTTTGCTGTGAAAAACTACGACAAATACCAAGAGTTAATGCAACGGGCAAAAAGCTTGACGGATTCAGGTCCCATCGAGTTCAGAATGTGTCGTATTGCAGCCAAAGGCCACGGTTTTGAACCTGATGATATTCATGGTTTCGTCAAAGTGGTGCCGATGGCAGATGCAGAGATTGTACGCTTACAGCAGGAAGAAGGTTATGTATATATGCGTTAAAAAGTTGCTGGTAGTGGTTTTCTGTATGGTTGGCTTGCTGTCTAGCGTACAAGCATCAAACGAAGTTTCTACGCCATACGGTACCGTCAGTCTTCCATTCAGGTTGCATAAAGTTGAGGGCGCACCGGTCTATTATGTGATCGGGCGGTCGGGTGTGCCCGACAGTGTAAACGAGGGCCATACATCAAATGCCGGATTTGTCGTTACTGATGCTGGTGTAGTGGTATTTGATGCGCTCGGCACGCCAGCATTGGGCTATCGTTTGTTGCAACGTATTCGTGAAGTAACCGACAAGCCGATAGAGCGTATTATCATCAGCCATTATCATGCCGATCATGTATATGGGTTACAGGCCTTCAAACAACATGCCAATGATCCACCTGTATGGGCGCAACGACTTGCGCTTGGTTACGTAGGAGGTACAAGTGCCAGTCAGGGCGAAGATGCGCAGCGACGTCTCAAGCAACGACGTGAAGCACTGTTTCCCTGGGTGGATGAAAACACCTATATCGTCGTGCCTGATCATACCTTTGATGAGGAAATGACGTTCAAAGTTGGTGGCATCACTTTTGTATTGAAACACCTGGGTCCGGCACATGCCCCGGCTGATAGCATTATGCTGGTCAAGGACTACGGCGTATTGTTCAGCGGTGATGTGATTTACAAGGGGCGTGTTCCTTTTCTGGACAGTCCGGAAACGGACATTGATCGGTGGCTTGAAGGGATTGACTATTTAACCAGACTGCAGCCACCACCCCGATTTGTAATTCCCGGACATGGGCAGCCATCAGGAAACATTAAACAGGCCGTCGCCACGACAGCCGGCTACATTCATTATGTCCGTGATTCCATGCGACAGGCTGCAAATGAGCTGATCCCATTTGACGAAGCCTACAAAGCAACAGACTGGGGTCAATACAAGGACATGCCGGCATTCGATGGCAGCAACCGCGGCAATGCTTATCGCATTTATCTTGAAATGGAAGCCGAGGCATTTGACTAATGCATTAAACAGCGTCAAAGGTATCTTCTGCTGTGTTCTTGAGACACGGTTCGATACCGCTGTACTAAACGAATCTATTAAACTTTTTATATCATAGCCATAATATATAACATGACAGGTATGTATGGGGTCAGGCGATAAGAACAACCTCTTTTCTGCGTCCTTACATCTCAATATTCAGTCAGTCCCAAACTTCTTATTTCCTGTTATTCAGTCGCACAATTTGTTACCCTAAAGTTAAAACAAGTCTGGTAAATGTCGAATAAAACTTGTTTTTCTTTGCCGGCAGTGGATATCAATCACGTAAACCAATAAGTAGAAGAGGACCGTATGATAGATAAAGAAAAAATGGTCAACGAATATGCCGAAGCAGTCGAGTCAATGGATAATAGCGTTGACACTGATATTAACAGTCAGCAACGCAGCAATCGTGAAGAGCGGCTAAATGAGTGGAATGAAGAGAAGGCGAGAAAAATAGCCAGTGAACTAGGCATTGAACTTACTGATGCACACCTGCAGGTAGTACATTCATTACGCGAGCATTACCGCGAACACGGTGAAAGTGAAAGCGGACAGCAACTTACTGACATGCTTAATAATGCATTTGCGAGCCAGGGCGGGAAAAAATATCTGCATCGCCTGTTTCCGGAGGGACCGGTTAGTCAGGGTATGCGTATTGCCGGTTTGCCCCTCCCCGCGAACACTGAAGATGGAGGTTTTGGTACGGCGCGTTAAATACTTTTGCGCTCGTCCTTTTTTACAGTAAGGACCAGCGGGGGCATTTGAACGAAAACCTGCGGTTTTGACCACACTGACTGTTGTGTAATCGTATGTTTCGTCTCAATATCCCCACAAATCACGTGCTCCTCATATAAACCATTCTAAAGTTACATAGGCTGTCCATGTAGAATGGCCTGGCTTCTAAAAAAACCAATAAAAGCCAGTGTCTGTCTCAATTATTTAAATAAACAAGTATACCGAAACTGCAGCATTCGCATCAGCATTAGCCTTGTCCAATATGTAATGAGTCTGAAGCCGGCAGGAGATCTGTTCATGATGGGGGGATGAAAACCATCATGAAGCTTGAAGACTTAACGACCATTGATCAGCTTGTAGATTTCTTGTCCTAGGTGAATTGCTATTCATGCGGCAATTGGTGTTTGAAAAAGGCCATTGCAGTGTGGTATCCATGAATAGTTGCTGAGTTTTGCGGTTTGTTGTTGATGCTCGTCACTAACTTCAGCGGGTGCGTTCCCATCGAGAGACTGATGAGCGCGAGTATGGTTGTAATACTGTAGAAACGTGCCAGGTTTTCGTTCAAGTCCCGCGCATTCCAAAATAGGGTGTGGTCAAGATATTAGCGGCGAATGGTTCTGATGAGTCGCTCAACAAAGGGATGTGATATCGGTGTGTACGGGAAGGCCTTGATTGTGTCTGTGCCCAGTATTCTCAGGTTTGCTTGCCAATGGTGGTATAGGAATAGTGCGTCCTTGGTTGAAATGGCGGAGTTGAACATGCGGCACAAAGTAATTGCGTCCACATCGCCAGCATGTACACCAAAGCCAATGATGCGCCGCGTGAATTGGTCCATGACCACGAGCACCCAGTGGGTGTTGAGTAAAATGGATTCGCAACGAAAAAGATCAATGCTCCAGAGGCTGTCCTTCGCGTGCCCGATGAAGGTCAGCCATGACGGTCCGTTGTCATCGGGTATTGGTCGGTAGTGTTTGGCGAGGACACGCCGGACCAGGTCCTTGTTAATATCCACGCCAAATGCTTTATTGATTTGTTGATCAATTCTAAGACAGCCAAAGCATGGGTTGCGTTGTTTTAGTTCAACGATCGCCTGGATGAGTTCGGGTGATGGACCCTTGGGACCTGGCTTACCTTTTCTGCCTGATGAGTACAGCAGCCGATACTTGCGATTTATTAGGAGGTCATGGAATTTCAATAGTGTCGATGGCCGAAGAATCACCGCAGCTCGCTGGATTCAGCGTGGGTCGAAAAACAGCGACTAGAAGCCAAACAGAAATCGATCGAGTGCTGAGAGATTAGGCGCGCGTCGCCGCGAACGGTTGATGACAAGGAGCTGCTCCTTCATGAGCAGGCTGTCAGCGACAACAGCTCTTGCGCCGCAGGGCCTCAGGGGTTTGGCAATCGTGGTCAGCAGATGTGCGAGGAGAAGTAGCAGATCCTTCATGGCAGAGCAGGGTAGGTAGGATGCTTCCAGGAACAAGTCTGTCTAAGTTGTCGTTTTCAGGTGATCATTAGCAATTCGCCTTGGTCAGGGCTACGTAACGACCTATACGGGCACGAAGGGGGGAACCCTGGACACTGACAAGGCCGGTCCTTGTGGGCTACCACGCCAGCTCTCAACCCTACCACCCTGCGGGGACGTATTCACTTCCGGTTTCGCGATTACCCATTGCCAAGCAGCAGGCGCTTGGCTTGATTAATCTTGGATGCCAGGAAGGTCGAACCGCCGCGGTCTGGGTGGATTTTCTGCATGAGTCTCCGGTGCGCCTCTATGACCTGTTCCTTGCTGGCCCCTTCATCGAGACCCAGAATTTCATAGGCCTCGTGACGTGTCATTTCGGATGAAAATCCCGTGGCCTTGTTACCTGCTTCGGACTGTTCCCGCTTTTGCCATTCGTCACCATGCACCCGGTCCAGATAAGTGCGCAAGAGTGCTGCCGATTCTTCATCTTCGTGTACGCACTCGGCCAGCAGTTCAACCAGTTGGTCGAGTGAAAGCGCCTTTAAATCCTTGCCGGCGAACCGGCCCTCAAGCACGCTACCGTTCATCTCACCCGTGTCGTGATCCAGGGTCATGCTGACAAAACGGGTTTCAACTTTTGACTGCTGGCCAGCAGACTGTCCTGCTGTGGATTGTGCGCTCGTGAAGTGTCTGTACACCCGCTGAAAGGTCGGCAGGTAGGACAACAGTGGCAGCAAACGGCGCGCGAAAGGCAGCAGGGCACCGAAGATTGCGAACATCCAGTTCAGGCGCCCGGTTGCAGCCAAACCTATCAGCGCGAGGCCGACGGCCACTGCAGTCGCCTGAAGCCGGGTTCTCCGTGGTTGTGTCAGGAACCAGCGAAACGCGAGATAGAGCCCGGCAATTGCCGCCAGGAGAATTAGTGCACGCACTGTGACTAGCCCTGACTAATCTGCCGGGTAAGCAGCTTTACCTTCTCGCCCCGCGTCTTGCTGAAATGTTCCAGCGCCCTGCGCCCGCCCGCCGCATAGACGGCCACCGCGCTCAGCAGGTCCCGAAGCTGCCCGGCGCTGCCTGCGTCAAACGGGCAATACACTCCCTTTGTCAGTCTCGCGATTTGTCTGAAAGCATGTTCGGCGACGGGATCACTGCCCTCGTGAAACAAGAATACCGGGACATTATGAATGCCCAGTTCACCCGCAAGCTGGCAAAGTTCGTCAATGTCTTCTTCCATGCAGTCACCTACAAATACCAGCGCGTCGGTCTTTTTTTGTCTGGTCTCCTTGATCGCATGTTGAA